>CASEWR010000077.1 GCA_949291675.1 uncultured Desulfovibrio sp.
CTGTGCCGTGTGCGGTGTTGCCCCCTGCCTGGAACAGGCGCTGCTGCCTTGCCTTTTGCGCACAGGCAGGGCTACCTTGCCGCAGCGAAAATGGCTGTATCTGTCCGCAGGCCCGGGCCCGGGCCTGATACGGGCATGACAGGAGATAGTATGGCAGAGAAGAGTGTCATAGATTTTGACAGAATGAGCGTTGCCTTCTCGGGCAGGCAGGTTCTGCATGAGGTCAGTCTGGCCATCCCCGAAGGCGGGCTCACCGTCTTTGTGGGTCCCAATGGCGCAGGCAAGACCACATTGTTGCTGAGCATCATGGGCGAGGTGCCCCATACAGGGGAGATCCGCTTTGCGCACGGAGTGCGCGGACATATAGGCTATGTGCCCCAGCATCTTGAGGCACAGACCTCCACGCCCATTACCTGCGAGGAGTTTCTGGCCCTCAATGCAGGCAGACGCCCCCTGTGGCTCGGCATAGGCAGAGAAGGGCGCAGGGCAGCCAGTGAGGCTCTGGAACGGGTTGGCATGGCAACGTCAGCCAGGCGCTGCATCAGCGAGCTCTCAGGCGGCGAGATGCGCCGCGTGCTCCTGGCCTCCGCCCTCCTGCGTCACCCGGCCCTGCTGCTCCTTGATGAGCCCGCAGCAGGCGTGGATTTGCGGGGCGAGCGCATGTTCTGGGAAATCCTCAACGAGCTGCGCGTGCAGGACGCTCTCTCCATTGTCATGGTGAGCCATAACCTCACCCTGGCAGCCCACTATGCCACCCATGTGGTCTGCGTCTATGACGGCACATGCCAGCAGGGCACACCACATCAGATCTTTACGGCAGGCAATCTCATGTCTGTGTTCGGTATTCCCATCCACATCTATCCTGACCAGTGCACAGTGCCCCAGCATCTGTGTCCCACCTGCGGTGCCTTCTCCCAGTGCGAGCAGGTGCACCCCTGTCAGTGCCAGCACAGGCAGGCCGGAGGCGCGCAATGATAGACTTGCTTTGTTCAGCCATTGGCTGCATTCCCCTGGACTGCCTGCAGCACAGATTCATGCAGCAGGCCCTGCTCGGCCTGCTGCTCCTTGCCCCTGTGGCCGCAGTGCTCGGCGTGCAGGTGGTGCACTTTCGCATGGCCTTTTTCTCGGATGCCATTGGCCACTCTGCCTTTGCTGGTGTGGCATTAGGCCTCATCTTCTCCCTTGAGCCGCGCATGACCATGCTGGCCTTCGGCATTCTGGTAGGCGCAGGCATCATCGCCCTGCAGCGGCGCAGCAATATCTCCTCGGATCTGGCCATTGGTGTGGTCTTCTCGGCCGTGGTGGCCTTTGGTCTGCTGGTTGTGAGCCGGGCCCCTGGCAGCAGCAGAAGCCTGCAGCAGTTCCTTCTGGGCGACATCCTCACCATTGGCCCTGACGAGATACGCTTTCTCATGGTCCTGCTGCCTGCCATTGTGCTTGTGCAGGTGCTTGGCTTCAACTCCCTGCTCTCCATTGCCCTGAATCCCGTCATGGCCAGAGCCCATGGGGTGCACGTGGCCCTGTGGCAGTACCTCTTTGCCGCCCTGCTTGCGGCAGTGGTCATCTTCTCTGTCTGGGCAGTGGGCGTGCTCCTGGTCACAGCCCTGCTCATTGTACCTGCAGCCTGCGCCCGCAATATGTCCCGCTCCTTGTTCGGCATGTTCTGGTGGGCAGTAGTCCTGAGCATCCTCTCAGCCTTCCTGGGGCTTGTGCTCTCAGCCCAGCCCTGGCTGGCCTCTTCCACAGGCCCGACCATCATTGTGGTGAGCTGCCTCTTCTTCGTGCTCTCCACCATCTCTGTGCGCAACAGGGGCAGACTGGGCTAGGCCGGGCCAGGCCGGCCCAGGCATGCCCGGGTCAGGCTGGGTTCTGCTCTGCCCGGCCTCTGCCTGCTGCCAATGCCCTCGTACACGCGGCAGCCCCCCTGGACAAGGGGTTCTGTTTCCCCGCTCCCGGGGCCGTTTGCACTCTTTTCAGCATCTGCGCCCGCTGCTATCATTGCCAGGGAGCACTGCATACAGGCACTGCATACAGGCATGGCCTGCTGGCAGTGCAACCCGGCTCCTCTGCCGGGCCTTCATTCCCAAGGAGCAACGTACTATGTCTCTCAATACATTCGGCCAGCTGTTCAGAGTCACCACCTTTGGTGAATCCCACGGTGCTGCAGTGGGCGGCATTGTGGACGGCTGTCCCCAGGGGCTGCCCCTGCAGGAAGAAGACCTGCAGGAGGCCCTCGACAAACGCAAACCCGGCACAGGCGGCGCAGCCACGCCGCGCAAGGAATCCGACACGGTGCGCATTCTCTCGGGCACGTACAACGGCCTGACCACAGGCACTCCCATTGCCTTCATGGTGGTCAACGAGAATCAGCGATCCAGTGACTATGACACCTTGAAGGACGTCTTTCGTCCCGGCCATGCGGACTGGGGCTTTTTCCAGAAGTTCGGCATGCGCGATCATCGCGGCGGCGGCCGCTCCTCTGCCAGAGAGACCATTGGCAGGGTGGCAGCAGGCGCCATTGCCGAGAAGCTGCTGGCAACAGCAGGAATCAGCGTGCGCTCCGCAACCATTGAGCTTGGCGGTATCCCTGTGCAGAGCATCGACCTCGAAGGCGCCTACGATCGCCCCTTCTACAGTGCAGATGCCAGTGTGGTGGAGGCCTGGGAGGCACGGGTGCAGGAAGCCAGAAAGAACAATGACACCCTGGGCGGCATTGTGCAGACAGAGGCCTGGGGCGTGCCCGCAGGCCTTGGTGAGCCTGTGTTCGGCAAGCTTGACGCCATGCTGGCCTGTGCCATCATGGGCATTGGCGCCGTGAAGGGCGTGGAAATCGGCGACGGCTTTGCCGCAGCCAGAGCCACGGGCAGCAGCAACAATGACCCCCTGCTGCCTGGCGGTGCATTTGCCTCCAACCATGCCGGCGGCATCCTGGGAGGCATTTCCTCGGGCCAGACCATTCTTTTGCGCGCAGCAGTCAAGCCCATCTCATCCATTGCCCGGGAGCAGAGCACAGTGGACATTCACGGCGCTCCTGTGACCATACGTGTGGGCGGTCGTCACGACCTCTCTGCCATCCCCCGCTGTGTGCCTGTGCACAGAGCCATGGCAGCCCTGGTGCTGGCAGATATGCTGCTGCTGCAGCGCCGCCTCGGGAGATCCTGATGGCAGAACAGATCTTGCGACCTGGCGTCCTGGCAAACGATCCTGCCCGGAAGGAGGACATTGTCTTTAAGGGCTGCATAGATCGTGTCATCTTCAAGAGTGATGAGACGGGCTATGCCATTTTGCGCGTGCTGCCTGACAGCAAGGACGCAGGCCACAGGGGCATTCCCCTGTCCGGCCTGTCCTGTGTGGGCACGCTCATGAACCCTCAGGTGGGGCAGCGCCTTACCTTCACAGGGCACTTCACCCAGCATGCCAAATACGGCAGACAGTTCCAGTTCTCAAGCGTCACAGAAGAGATTCCTGCCACTGAGGCAGGCCTCATTGCCTATCTCTCGTCCAGGCTTATCAAGGGCATGGGACCGGATCTGGCAGAGCGGGTGGTGAAGACCTTCGGGGCAGACACTGTCCGTATTCTGGACAAGGAGCCCGAGCGTCTGGCAGAGGTGCGCGGCATTGGCCCAAAGAACCTTGAGACCATTGTCAGCAGCTGGAAGGAGAACAGAAGCCTGAGCGAGCTTATGCAGTTCCTCCAGCCCCATGGCATCTCTGCTGCCTATGGAGTGCGCATCTACAAGGAGTATGGCTCAAGCGCCATCAGCAAGGTGCGGGAAAACCCCTACCGTCTGGCCATGGACATTCGCGGCATAGGCTTTCTCACTGCTGACGAGATAGCCAGAAAGCTGGGCGTGGACATGCAAAGCCCCCTGCGCATGCAGGCAGCTGTGCTCTACCTTCTGCAGAAGGCCTCGGAAAACGGCGATGTCTTTTTGCCCAGGGAAGTGCTTGTGCAGCGCACTGTGCAGGAGCTCAAAGTCCCTGAAGAGGGAGTGCGGGCCGCCATTGAGGCCCTGGCTGCCGAGGAACGGGTGGTTGTGGACACAGTTGCCCTGCGTCCCGAGGAAGGCCACACAAGGACCGAGGACCAGGCTGTCTATCTGTCCACCTACTATCGCTGTGAAGACAAGACGGCCTACTACCTTGAGCGATTGTTGCAGATGCCTGCCAATGTGTCCTTCAAGCAGATGAATGCCCAGGTGCAGGATGCCCTGAACAAGCAGGAGCACCGCCTTGCCAAATCCCAGGAGCAGGCTGTGCGCATGGCTGCCCGCAGCAAGGTCATGGTGCTCACAGGCGGTCCTGGCACAGGCAAGACCACCATCATCAAGGCCATCATCTCCCTCTTTGAGTCTGTGACCAGGCGCATTGCCCTGGCAGCACCCACTGGCAGAGCAGCCAAGCGTATGGCGGAGGCCACGAAGCACGACGCCAAAACTCTGCACAGACTGCTGGAATACAATCCCCAGGACAACCGCTTCCGCCGCAACGAGGAAGAGCCCCTGGCCTGCGATCTGCTCATTGTGGATGAGGCCAGCATGATGGACACCCTCATCTTCTACTATCTCATGAAGGCAGTGCCCACAGGCTGTGTGGTCATCCTGGTCGGTGACGTCTTCCAGCTGCCCTCAGTTGGCCCTGGCAGCGTGCTGGCAGACATCATTGCCTCCGGCAAGGTGCCTGTGTGCGAGCTCAATGAGATCTTCCGCCAGGCCAGGACCAGCGAGATCGTCACCTCTGCCCACTGTATCAATAACGGCGTCGTGCCTCCCCTGGTGACACCCTGGGAGCGAGACACGGACTTCTACTTCATGGACGTGCCGGACATGGAGACGGGTGTGGACAGCATCATCCGCCTGATCTGCAAGGATATCCCCGAGCGCTTCAAGCTGGATGCCCGCACTGAAGTCCAGCTCATCACGCCCATGCACAAGGGCGCGGTGGGCACTGTGAACCTCAATGCAGCCCTGCAGCAGACCCTCAACCCGCCGGCTCTGCCTCAGAGTAAGGATGGCAAGGCCTCCCGCAGCCAGCCCGAGGTGCGACGCGGGGATGTTGTGTATCGCTGCGGCGACAAGGTGATGCAGATCCGCAATAACTACGACAAGGAAGTCTTCAATGGCGATGTGGGCACCATTACCAGGATTGAGCCCGAGAGCAAAACAGTCAGCGTGCTCTTTGAAGACGACAAGAGCGTGGACTATGAAGCCTCGGAAATGGACGAACTGGTCCTGGCCTATGCCATCTCCATTCACAAGTCCCAGGGCTCGGAATACCCTGCCGTGGTCATTCCCCTCTTTATGCAGCACTACATCATGCTGCAGCGCAACCTCGTCTATACAGCCGTGACCAGAGGCAAGAAACTGGTGGTGCTGGCAGGTGATCGCCGCGCCCTGGAGCGGGCTGTGGCCACTGCGGACGTGAAACGCCGCTATACACGCCTGGCCTTCCGTCTGCGCCAGTATGTCACCAATCTCTACTGAGTGAGGGCGCCATAACCGGCGTCATCACTAATGTCACAGCCCTCAGTTCTTCCGGCAACAGCAAAGGCCTTCCTGCATCGGGAGGCCTTTTGCCTTTCCTGGGGGGCTTTGGGGAACGTGTGCAGACGCAGCAGGAAGAAGGGGACTCTCCTGCCGGACTGCCTGATGCACAGAAAAGGGGAACGTATGCGTAAGACAGCGATATGACGGAGAAAAGTATGTTATCCCTGCAGGCAGATCCTGCGAATGTGCTCAGCCTCTGCAGCCTGTTCCTGAAGTTCCCGGAGGGGAAAATGGTATGCTGGAAAAATGTTTTTGAAAAAGCGGGAGCGTATACGAGGGGCACTATTTAAAGTTTATGCTGTAATAACAGTATTTTACGCTATGACAAGGCCTTGTGTAGAGGCAGTTTTGGGCCCCGTATTCCCAGCTTTGGGTACTATAGTCTGCCGGCATCTCTGTGCCGAGCGGTCAGAGATGTTCTGCTAATACATTGATAGTATTTGTCTTTTGCTGCCTGGGAAAATTGCGCCTTGCCTTGTAAAATAGCTGTGAAAAAGAGTACCAGGCACTGTATCCTGGCACTCTCTGTTCGAGGTGTTTTGCCAGGTTTTGGGGGATTTTTGCAGGTCTATGCGGCCATTTCCTTACCTGAGAGCCCCTTGCAACTGCCAGGCTCAAAGGGGCCCGCAGCTGCCATGAACATCGCTATGGACGTCGCTGCAAACAGCTTGTGTGGCGGCTTTTTGCCAATCCATCCATAGCTGAAAGGCGCACGATCTGATTTTTTCACTGTCAGGACGACATACCCCAAAGACTGCGGGAGCTGCACGCAGCCTTCGCCAGGAGGGCGGACCAGAGGGCCGAAGTCTGGAAAACGATGTTTCTACACCCTCAACACCGGCAAAATTCTGGCTTGCACATGGCCCGTAAGGCAGCATATCATATCTGCAGCACTGTTGTATCTGGCTCGGCACTGTGTCCGTCCAAGGCAAAAGACCCGTCTCTCGTGTCAATTTACTCCACATCAGGTTCATGTGCTTGTTTGTATATGGCATAGTCATTGCTAGTATAGCATTCTGAGCTGGTATCAAGGGAAGGGTGGGCATACCGTTCTTCAGGAAGTTGTTCAAGTGTATAGAGGGACGCAGTAAAGTCGCCAGACATAAGAGCTTTTCTAACGTGTAATATCAAGTAGTTATCGTTCGACAAGAAGAGTCGCCTTCACAGGCACCATGAGATTTCGCAAGTTGGGACGTTCAGCACAGCGAAGTCAAAAGCAATTTTCAGAGCTCACACAGCACTGGACAAGCAAAAGATACACCAAATACAAAATGAGCAGGGACCATTGTTGCAAGACGTCGTCAGCTCTAGGCGGTAAGTAGAATGTTTCAAAGTGAATATCAAAGATGTCCCATATGTGGGATGAAGGCATATAAACGTGATAAATTTAGCAACGGATACTATTGCTTTCCAAGCCAAGGAGGTTGCGGAACAAAGTTTCCTGTCAAAATAGAGAATATTAATGGATTGTTTTGTCACATACTTCCGAAAAATTCTTTTTTAAAAAAAGAAATTACAGCTTATTTTCATGATTACTATATTACTGCTAAAGATGGTGGCAGTGAGTTTAGTAATATGATTCTATCAATTAAAAGTAACGGGACAGATGCTGTAAAATACAGTATTTCAAAAATAATCAGTGAAGATTTAGATAGAATCCTTAAAATAAATGATATATATTTAAGAAGTAGACCGATAGTTATTGCTGTTCCAAGATCAAAACCAGATAGTTTTTGGAAAGATTGTGAATTACAATTCCGTCCAGCAATTCTTATGGGAGTAAAAAAAAGCAAGTATTTTGTTAAAGGTGAAAATACTCCTTGGCTTATAGATGGTATTAACTACTTGACTAGAGTTTTAGAAACAAAAACAACACATTTGTCACATTCATATGATCCAAAGAACTGTGGTCCTGAACCATATCCTGGAATAACAAAAGACACTTGTAGGTTAAATGGTAATATATTTGGGAAAAATATTATTTTAATAGATGATATATATACAGAATGTAAGGGTATTGATGAAGACTGTATTCAGTTTTTATTGGATTATGGTGCTAGAAATGTAATTCTTTATACATTAGGAATGACAAAACATTTTTAGGAACTGTAGATAAATAACATTCAGCCATTTTTCCCAAATAGCCTTCTATAGGCAGGTTCGTGGTTGATAAAATAGGCGCTTCGGGGCTATGTGTGGGTAATCCGTTTTTGTTGAACGTAAGGTGTGGATAGAGAGGAGCTACTAATGAAAACCTCGCTTAGAGTCCCTATGGCTTAGCGAAATTCTCCAAGTTTGTGGATAAGCTCGCATAAGCCTCTTTCTTGTCTACCTACACGTAACCTCGAAGAACCAAAAAAATGAGGTTCATATGAAATATACAGATGAAACTCTTTTTACCATGGCTATTTGTGAGTATGAAATTAATGGAAAAAATGCTATTAGCAATCGTAAACACTTTTCAAATTCAGACTTTTATAGATTTTCACCATCGGCGAATTTTAAAGAGTTTCATTCTACTTGCATAAAAAGAATTATTGACATTGACAACTTTTATTTTTTTAAAAATATTATAAAAAAAATACTTGATAAAGATTATGATAGCAACTATGAATATGATTTTATGCTTGAAGAAGATAAATTTAGGTCACTTATTGCATTAAGCAATTCAATAGATGGTATTATTTCTCCATTTGATTATGAATTTCCTCATATTTATTCAACAGTAAAAAAGAATGCCGATAAACCTTTTTTGCTTTTTTACAAAGGAAACATATCTTTACTTAGAAATCTTCAAAACAATGTTGCTGTTATAGGTTTGTTAAATCCAGATAAAAATATTGCTGATAGAGAGTATGTAGTTGTAAAAAAACTCGTTGAACGAGGAATGAATATTATCAGTGGACTCGCAAAAGGATGTGATACCATTGCCCATAAAGCATGTATTGAATCTAATGGTAAAACAATTGCAATTTTACCTTCTCCTTTATCGCATATATATCCATCTGAAAACAGAGAACTTGCACAAAAAATTGTATCTAGTGGTGGCTTGTTGATATCTGAATACTATAAAAAACCAGAAAATAAATTTGAATCAACTAAGAGGTTTATAGCCAGAGACAGACTCCAGGCAATGTTTTCCAAAGCGATTCTTCTTTCTGCGAGCTACAGTGAAGGAGTTGGAGATAGTGGTTCACGGCATGCCATGGCAAAGGCCGAGGAATATTCACTTTTCAGAGCTATGCTCTACAATGAAAGCTCTGACTGTGACAATCCACAATTCGGTCTCAACAGAGAGTACCATAAGAGACGAAGTGCTAATATTATGACACAGTCTATCCTTAATGAAATGGTAAAATATACTGTAAAAAGCAATAATTCAGATACAAAACAAGAAAATAACCAATATCTGCTATCTCTACTAAAATCCTGAGCTTCCCCAAATAGTACCACTCAACCCTTTCAAAGGGAGCTCTTTAGAGCGAAGTTGCTGAGTATTATGTCCATTCAGTCGTCTTTCACAGGTACTGTACTTTGGGGGTAGAGCCACGTTCCTTTATCTCGCGAGACTATTGCAGACAAGGCTGCACGCCAGATGAAGAGACGGGAGAACAAACAGTTCCAGGCATGCTATTTTGCCGGAAGCTGTGGAGGAGCGCCTCTCTCTGCCGTACGGGAATATATTGAATCACAGAGGACTCCCCGGTAGAGTGCGCCTTATATCCTCTCTTTGAGAACTGGAATCGCGCTGCCAATCACGAACAACAGCAAAGCATCAAGCCGTTGGAGTAGTCTATGTGTGAAGATGTACAAGACGTATCTGTTCTCTCTCATGGTGTATTGTCTGTAACTTTTCAAAGTGGACTACAGGGGATCATCCGGGTTATGCCTTCTTTTTATCGAGGGGTTTTTGAACATCTGAAAAATCCGGAAGAGTTTAACAAAGTGACGGTTTCAAATGGTTATATTACATGGCCCGGAGAGTTGGATATTGCACCGGATTCTCTGTATGCCTCTATTGTAGAAAAAGGAAACTTTATATTACGTTGACATCCTCTTCTGTCTGAGGGCAGGGGGATTCTTCAGGCAGTGAGGTTCCTGCTGCGGAAAGAGCGAAAGACACACTGGTACGGGTACCCGGGGCTGGCCGCCCCTGCAGAATTGACTGAGGCTGCTCTGCAGGCACTTGCTGCTGCGCTCGCATCAGGATTGATCGCGCCGACGACATCGGCGTTTTCTTCATAGCCGCACTGCTGGCACTTGAAAACAGCCTGAGAAGGCCTGTTCTCCTTAGCAGTACAGCCACAATGAGGGCACTGGGAGGTGCTGGCCGGGGTCACCAGAATGATCCTGCCTCCCCCAAAATGTGCCCGGGGTCGGACTCCAGGACAAAAAGCTGGAAACAGCTGTCCGATCAGGACACCGCAGATGCGCAGAATGGGCGCTGACGCAAAATGTCCCCGGAACGAAGGCGCAGCCTGCCATTCAGGGGACACAGCGTGTTGCAAAAAGTTGGGCAGCGTGCAGAGGACGCTGCAGACGGAGACTGACCTTTCTGGTCAGTCCTGTACCTGCTGTCCTCAGCTCTGCTTCTTTGCCTGGAACTTGAAGCCCTCATACCAGAAGAGCCGGGCTCCGGGGCGCTGCCAGGTGCCGTCAGGCAGGCCTGCCTTGCGGCAGAGGTTGCTTAAGTACTGTTCCAGATTCCAGCCCTGTTCCACAGGCACCTGGGGCAGGAAGACGCCGCTGCGCCCGCCGTACTGCAGCACAAGACCATGCCTGCCAATCTCAATCCGGCCTGGATCAGGACAGAGGGAGAGCTCATCAAGCACAGTGATCTCTGCCTCGGTGAGGGGCCATTCGGAGGCGCGCAAGGGGATAAAGCGCGGGTCCCGGAAGGCTGCAGCCTGGGCCATGTTCCACACGCAGGTCACAAGTGGCTCCCTGCCCACAATGGAGCCAATGCAGCCGCGCAGATTGCCCATGATGGTGAGGGTTACAAAGCAGCCAAGGTGCTTTTGCAGGGCAGGGGGATAGTCTTCAGGATGAGGGGGCTGGACTGCCTCGTTGCGCAGACGGGCGCTGATGACGTCACAGACAATGCCGGCCATGCACTGCTGTTCTGTCTCGGTGAAGGAAAAGGAAACTGCCATGGAACGTACCCTCCATGCCCGGCCCTGACCTCTGCTGCACTGCTGACAGGGGCTGTGCACAGGGTCGGCCGCGAAATATGCGTGCAACGCGAATGCTGTGTGTTCAGCGACATGATGCGCGTGGGACTGTGTGTCGGGGGATGCCTGCTGGTTGTCAGGCAAAAGACCCTGGCCCATTGTGGCTGACATGAGGGCCTCCTGCAAGACCATGGCGCATAGAGCGCAAGGCCGCTGTGCAGCAGGGGTGGCTTGAGCGCCAGGCGCTCACCGGCCCCGGACAGGCCCGAATGTGCGGATGCTGCCGGCAGGGACGCTGGCACGGGCATGGCCGGCAACAAGGCTGGACAGGGAAATGCGGGCAAAAGTTCCAGTCCTGGAACGTTGCGAGTTCCAGGACAAGAAAAAGGCGCCGGCATCTTGCCGGCGCCACAGGAAAAGTGTCTGTCAGACTGCCTGTCAGGGCCTTTGCTGACACAGGTCAGGCCCTTGTCAGGCTGAGGGCTTAGTGCTTCTGCACGGCAGTGAGCAGATCGCTGACTGCGTCACGCTGTTCCCAGCTGAACTCAGGCAGTTCGCGGCCAAAGTGGCCGTAGCAGGAGGTCTTCTTGTAGATGGGACGCTTGAGGTCCAGGCGCTTGATGATGTGGTAGGGGCGCAGGTTGAAGACTTCACGCACGGCATCGGTGAGCACGCTGTCGGGGTACTCACTGGTGTTCTGGGAAGTGACCAGCACGCTCACCGGGTCAGCCACGCCGATGCTGTAGGCAATCTGCACTTCGCAGACCTTTGCCAGGCCGGCAGCCACGATGTTCTTGGCAATGTAGCGGCCCATGTAGGCGCCGGAGCGGTCCACCTTGGAGGGGTCCTTGCCGGAGAAGGCGCCGCCGCCGTGATGGCCTGTGCCGCCGTAGGTGTCCTGGATGATCTTGCGACCAGTAAGGCCGCAGTCGCCCATGGGACCACCCACCACGAAGCGGCCGGTGGTGTTGATGAAGATCTCGCAGTTCTTCTCATCAAAGTAGCCGGAGGGCTCAAGCACGGGACGGATGACCTGGCTCTTCACAGCCTCGATGATCTCGTCCTGGGTGGCATGGGGCTCATGCTGGGTGGAGACAACCACGTTGTTGATGCGCACCGGCACGCCATTGTGGTACTCAAAGGAGACCTGGGTCTTGCCGTCGGGACGGAAGAAGTCCACGATGCCTTCCTTGCGCACCTTGGTCAGGCGCTGGGAGAGCTGGTGGGACCAGAAGATGGGGGCAGGCATGAGCGTCGGCGTCTCATCGCAGGCAAAGCCGAACATCATGCCCTGGTCACCGGCACCCTGGTCTTCGGGGTTCTCGCGCAGCACGCCCTGGGCAATGTCAGGAGACTGATGGTCAATGGTGGAGAGCACTGCGCAGGTCTGCCAGTCAAAGCCCATGGCAGAGCTGTTGTAGCCCACTTCCCTGATGGTCTCGCGAACAATGGCTGGGATGTCGGCATAGCCCCTGGTGGAGATTTCGCCGGCAATGATGGCCATGCCTGTGGTCACCAGGGTTTCGCAGGCCACGTGCGCGTCAGGGTCCTGGGCAAGCAGGGTGTCGAGAACGGCATCGGAAATCTGGTCGGCAACTTTGTCGGGATGGCCCTCGGTCACGGATTCCGAGGTGAAGAAATAGGTTCCTACGGTCTGCATGGCTTCTCCTGAAAGCTGTGCTTCGAGACGTTGTGTCTGAAAACCGCCCCCGCGGGGGCAGAGAAGGAATGGCGAAAAGTACGGTCTGGCGAAACGAAGAGCCGGCAATACTGCGTGACGACGAAACAACGGGGAACGCGCAGGGGGATACTGCCGCTTCTGGCCTGCGGCAGGGCAATCCAGGCAGCGTTCAGTGTACAACGCGTGTGGCGCACATGGTGCGCAGGGCGCGCTAGCTGAGCTGGATATTGTCGATAAGGCGAGCCTTGCCCATCTTGATGGCGCAGGCCATGGTGGCAGGCACAGTCACATCCTCAATCTGGGTGAGGCTGGCGCTGTCAATGATCTGCAGATAGTCCAGGCGCCCCAGGGGCAGGGTGGACGACCAGCGGCGCAGCACTGCCTCGCGGATGACGTTTGCCCTGGTCTCGCCGTGGTCAACCATGGTCTTTGCGTAGACAAGGCCCTTGTAGATTTCCGGAGCCTGGGCGCGCTCTTCTGCTGTGAGGTAGACATTGCGGGAGGAAAGGGCCAGCCCGTCTTCGGCGCGGGCAACGGGCACACCCACGATGGTGACGGGGATAAAGAGGTCGCGCACCATGCGGCGGATGATGGCCTGCTGCTGCCAGTCCTTGTTGCCAAAGACGGCATAGTCAGCCTGGCTGAGCAAAAAGAGCTTGCTGCACACAGTGCACACGCCGCGGAAGTGAATGGGACGGGACATGCCGCAGAGCAGCTGCCCCATGTCCGGCACTTCCACCCAGGTGCCGGCGTCAGGGGCATAGAGTTCGGCAGGCTCGGGCGCAAAGAGCACATCAGCGCCGTGCTCCCTGGCAATGGCACTGTCGCGCTCCATATCGCGCGGATAGGCCTCGTAGTCCTCGTTGGGACCAAACTGAGTGGGATTGACGAACAGGCTGACCACAACCTTGTCGGCAAGGCTGCGTGCTGTATCCATCAGGGCCATGTGGCCTTCGTGGTAGTAGCCCATGGTGGGCACCAGGGCGATGGTCCTGCCTTCCCTGTGCCAGCTGCGGCAGCAGGCTGAGAGGTCCTGAGCAGTATTGATTATTTGCATATCCATATATCAAGTTATTGTGATATGGTGATAGAAAGGAATTTCCTTATATCTCAATCCAAGCTGCTCGTAAAGCCGTGCAACAGCAAAAATTTGGGAGAAAACAGGGCCATCATCACGGAAAGACAGGTTTTTTTGCTGCAGACTGCAATTGCTGCAGCCCCCTCTGACTTTTGCAAACAGGGGCAAAAGTCCTGCCTGGCACTGGCAGACTGCGTCCGTTACCTGGGTGCGTCAGGTCTGCCTTAGCAAAGGCTGTCAGCTCTCCCGGAACTGGACTTTTGCCGAGTTGCGCGGCATAGAGAGCGCCTGTCAGGGCAGCCGGGTCAGCTGTATACGCGATTCCGTTATTCCGGACCGGGCCGGTGTGCTCTTCCCGCTCTCCCATCTTTCCGGCCGCCGGACACCTGCCATGAGGCAGACAAATTTAAGCAAGTGAGGTCCGCTACTATGACGACAGCAAAAAGCGCTGCTCTTGCCGTCTACTGCAAGAGTCTGGGCTGTCCCAAGAACAGGGTTGATACGGAAAAATTTCTGGGGCAGCTTGGGAGTGTGGAGCTGACTGAGACGCCGCAGGAGGCAGAGCTCATCTTCATCAATACCTGCGGCTTCATAGAGCCTGCAGTCAGGGAGTCTGTGCGCACCATCATGGATCTTGCCGAAGAGCGCGGGAAAGGCACCATGCTGTGTGCTGCAGGCTGTCTGCCAGGCCGCTACGGGGTCAAAGACCTTGCCTCAGGCCTGCCTGAGGTGGATCTGTGGCTTGAGCCGTCTCAGAGGGCGCAGTGGGCAGACATGGTGCTGCAGGCATTAGGCAGAGGAGAGGCCTGTTCCGGGCGTCTTGTCTCCACCCCGCCTTCCTATGCCTATCTCAAGGTCTCCGAGGGCTGCAGGCATCGCTGTGCCTTCTGCACCATCCCCTCCATTCGCGGGCCGTTGCATTCCACCCCTGCAGAGGAGCTGGTCTGTGAGGCAGAAAGCCTTGCCCTGGAAGGCACAAAGGAGCTTGTGCTCATTGCCCAGGACCTTACGGACTATGCCCATGACTGTGGCGGGGATGCCACTGCCTTTCCGAATCTCCTGCGCCGCCTTGGCGAGATTGAGGGCATCTCCTGGCTGCGCATGCTCTATCTCTACCCCAGGGGCGTTACCAGGGAGCTTTTGCAGACAGTGAAGGATGTGCCTGCCCTTCTGCCCTACTTCGACATTCCCCTGCAGCACAGCCATCCCGCGGTGCTGCGCGGCATGGGCAGACCCTTTGCCGTGGAGCCCGAGCGCGTACTTGACACAATACGCGAGGCGCTGCCTGATGCTGCCCTGCGCACCACCTTTATTGTGGGCTATCCGGGCGAGACAGACGAGCACTTTCAGCATCTGTATGACTTTGTGGAGCGCATGCGCTTCACCCAGCTTGGCGTCTTCACCTTCTGGCCCGAGGAGGGCACAGTGGCAGCCGGCCTGCCCAATCAGGTGGAGGAGGCCGTGAAGGAAGAGCGCAGGGCGCAGCTCATGGAGCTGCAGCAGGACATCAGCAGGGAGTTTCTGGAAGGCCAGGTGGGCAGCGTGCAGGAGGTGCTGGTTGACAGCGTCAATCCCGAGTGGCCGGGCCTGCACAATGGCAGAGTCTGGTTCCAGACCCCGGAAGTGGATGGCATGTGCTATATCAGCGGACCCCGTGTGGAGCCCGGCGCCATGGTCAGGGCGGATATTGTGGAGAGCAGCGATTACGACCTGACAGGCCTTGCTCTGGAGCAGCAGCCCTGTTAAGCTTGTGCAGGACTCTGTGGGAACACCAGGGCGAAGATGCAGTCGCGTTGAGTGAGGACGCGCATTAAGAGCTGACTCGCGTTGAAAACTCACTCGATTTGCAGCGCGGCTGTCTCTTTCAGTGGTGCACAGACACGGGTATACGACCACAGCAGTCCGGAAGAACTCGTGCGGCACAGGCATTTTCAATGCCTGCATGTCAGATCGAAAGAGGGGAGCAGGATGTCTATCCTGCTCCCCTCGCTTTCAAAGCATGTTCAGGGCATGTTCAAAGCATATTCAGGGCGTCTTCAGGTCTTCTGCAGCCTGAGACTGTCAGTTACTGAGTCAGATCCTCAGCCCGGCTAGAAGAAGAGCGTTGCCACAAGCCAGGTGAAGATAAAGCCCACAATGCCTATCACCGAGGTGATCAGCGTCCAGGTGCGCAGGCCGTCGGCCACAGACAGGTTCAGATACTTGGTGAGAATCCAGAAGAAGCTGTCATTGATGTGTGAGAAGCCGAAGCCGCCGAAACCGATGGCAATGGTGATGAGCACACGGTAGTTGTCGCTGTACCCGGCTGCAGCATCAGCAAGCAGGCCTGCAGTGGTGAGAATGGCCACTGTGGCAGAGCCCTGGGAGGCACGCAGCGCTGCGGCAATGATGAAGGCTGCAGGCAGAATGGGGATGCCCAGGGAGACCAGGGTATTGGCCAGAGCCGTACCCACGCCGGACTCGGTGAGCACCTTGCCGAACACGCCGCCACCGCCGGTCACCAGGATGACCACTGCTGCCGTGGGCAGGGCGTCGTCCATGACCTCACCAATGCGGCCGAGTTCCCAGCCGCGCTTGATGCCGATGAAGTAGAAGGCCAGCAGAATGGAGATCATGAGGGCAGTGCCGGGGGAGCCCAGGAACTGGGCCACTCTGTACGCGGCGCTTGCCTTGTCGAGCACTGTGGCGGACACAGTGCCGAGCATGATGAGGGCAATGGGGAGGATGACCAGGGTCAGGATCAGGCCGACACTCGGAGGTTCGAGGTTGTCGAGCTTGGGTCTGTCGCCCTGGATGTCAGCCAGGTTCAGGGAGCTTATGTCCGCGGTGATGTCAGCGGACTCGCCCTTAGCGGCAAGATGCTTTCTGATGACGCTGCGGGCAAAGTAGAAGGCGCACACAGAGGTGGGGATACAGAGCAGGATGCCGAGCAGGGTCAGCATGCCCACGTCAGCGTGCAGGATGCCGGCAGCGGCCACAGGGCCGGGATGGGGCGGCACAACCACGTGCACGGTGAGCATGGCAGCTGCCACAGGCAGACCGTAGACAATGGGATTGGCCTTGGTGAAGCGGGCAAAGCCCAGGACAATGGGTGCCAGAATGATGAAGCCCACGTCCACGAAGATCGGGATGCCGAGAATAAAGCCGGCAATGGTCACTGCAGCGACGGTTTTACTGACGCCGAGCAGGCGGCTGAAGTAGGAGGCAAGTGCCTCGGCACCGCCGGAAACTTCAATCATCTTGCCGAGAATGGCACCAAGGCCCACAATGATGGTGATGGAGCCTAAGGTGGAGCCCATGCCGGCAATAAGGGTGGGCATGACCTTGTCCACCGGAATACCGGCTACGAGGGCCGTGATCATGGAGACCAGAAGCAGCGCCACAAAGGCCGACATCTTGACTCTGATCACGAGGAAGAGGAGCAGCAGCACTGAGACCAGTGCTATGCACAGCAATGCGGTTGTTGACATAGGCAGAACCTGATGGCCAAAAGCCGATGAAGTTGAGTTGCAAGCCAGGTCCGGGAGAACACCGGACCACTGGCAGGTTAGCCCTTGTAGGGGGCGAACCAGCCGAGGCCTTCTTCAGTCACGCCGCGAGGATTGTACTCGCAGCCGATATATCCCTTGTAGCCGACTTCGTCGAAGAGCCTGAAGATATAGGTATAGTCAATCTCGCCCTCGTCCGGCTCGTGGCGGCTGGGAGCTGCGGCGATCTGCACGTGTGCATAGGCACCGGCAAAGTCACGGATGAGATGGGTGAGGTTGCCGTCCACCATCTGGGCATGGAAGGTGTCGAGCTGGGTAAAGACATTGTCACGGGCAATGGCCTCGCGCAGGGCCATGGTCTCGTACTGACTGTGATAGAGGTAGCGGGGCTTGATGTCCGGGCACAGGGCCTCCATGGTGAGGACCTTGTCGTACTTTGCAAAGAGGTCCGCAGCCATGCGCATGTTTTTGATGAAGACGTTGCGGCACATCTCCTTTTCCGCAGGATAGGGCACCACAGCGGACATGACATGCACAGTGCGGCAGTCCAGGGCAATGGCGTAGTCCAGTGCTTCCTCGATTTCGTTTTTGAAATCAGCCTCGCGGCCGGGCAGGGCGGCATGACCCCATTCCCCGCCTGCCACATTGCCGGCAGTGGTGTTGAACAGGGCCAGGGTCAGGTTGTTTTCCTTAAGCACCTTTGCCAGCTCATTTTTGTCATAGTCATAGGGCCAGAGGAATTCCACAGCCGTAAAACCGCACTGGGCGGCTTTGGCAAAACGATCCATGAAGTCCACTTCCTTGAACATCATGGTCAGGTTGGCAGCAAATTTGGGCATTATCGAAGCTCCCTGATTTCTTCCTGAGTGAGATAGCGTATGCGATCCCTGTCATTGGCCAGAACAAAGTACAGCTTTGCCGTTGCTTCCAGCTCTTCTGCATTGTTCACTGCAGCTGTCAGGTCCCTGCCACAGGCAATCATGCCGTGATTGGCCATGAGAAAGGCCAGATGCCCGGCTGCCACCCTGCCCAGTTCCTCGGCAAGCTTGGGCGAGCCGGGACGGTAATAGGGAATGAGCGGGATCTCGCCCATGCGCATGACCACATAGGGCGTGAAGGGACGAAGGACATTGCCTGCATCAAGGTCCTTGAGACAGGCCAGTGCAGTGCAGTAGCACGAGTGCAGATGGACAACTGCGCGGATGTCGGGATTGCCGGCATACAGGGCCATGTGGAAGGCAACTTCCTTGGTGGCCTTTTTGCCGCCAATAAGCTCGCCGGAAGGCGAGATCACGGACAGTTCCTCCGCAACCAGTCTGCCCATGCAGGAGCCTGTGGGCGTGGCAAGCAGATTGCCATCACAAAGCAGCATGCTCATATTGCCTGCTGCCCCTGTGGCATAGCCTCTGTCGTACAGTGTCCTGCCGGCGTCCACAAATTCGGCACGTTCTTTTTCGTACAGCATGACTCTCGTGGTCTTGTGTCCGGGCTTCCCGAAAGCCCCTGACCTGCGGCCAGGGACCCCGGGAAACTGCGGTAGTATCCTGGAAAACCGTTCTGCCGGGGCTGTCGGACGCTTTGGGGCAGATGCCTCACGTTCCCTGTCTGCCCGTCTGCAGAAGCGGTGTGTTTTCGTCTGTCAGCCTGGCCAGACCCTAGGCCTGGACAGGGAAGCTCTCCTGGGCACGGACAAAGAAGTCTTCCTGCCCGAAGTTGCCGGATTTGAGCGTGAGGCTGACAAGATTGTTGATGGAGCGCACCCACGGCACACCCGGGGCAATGGCAGGTCCGATGTAGAAACCCTGCACATTGAGGGACTTGGTCACGATACCCGAGGTCTCGCCGCCGGCCACAATGAAGCGCTCAATGCCTTCCTCTGCCAGAGCGGCAGCCAGGGCGGCAAAGAAGGTCTCAACGGCCTTTGAGGAGGCCTCAACGCCGTACTGTGTCTGCACGCGGGCCAGTTCTTCGGGATTGGCCGTGGCATAGACCAGGGGAGCCAGGGCATCGTCCTGATGGGCCAGGATGAACTCCTTGTAGCCGCGCACAAAGGCAGCCATGTCCGTTGCCGGGGCAAGCAGTGCGTCCACGTCCACCAGCATGCAGGCTGCGCGCTCTTTGTAGTACTCGACCTGTTTGTTGGTCATGACCGAGCAGGAGCCGGAGAGCACTGCGCACTTTCTGCCTGCAGGATAGCCTGCCTTCTGGGCCTGCACAGGATCGGCATCAGCCTCGCGCACAGCGCGGGCAAGCCCGATGGCAAGGCCGGAGCCGCCGGTGACAAGGGCCATGTCCTTCACTGCCTCGCCTTCGGCGATAAGATCGCTTTCGTCTGTGGCATCGAGCACTGCGTAGCGATAGCCGTCCTTCTCAAGGCTTGCTATGCGCTCCCTGATGGCCTGGGGACCCTGTTTCACGGTCTCAAGGCTCACCAGACCGCACTTGCCTTTTGACTGCATTTCCACCAGGCGCTGCAGGGAGCTGTCCGTCATGGGGGTGATGGGATGGTTTTTCATGCCGGATTCTTCCAGCAGCACATCACCCACAAAGAGGTAGCCCTTGTACACAGTGCGGCCGTTCACGGGCAGGGCGGGCTGGAAGATGGTGAAGCCTGTGCCCAGTCTGTCCATGAGCGCGTCGGTGACAGGACCGATATTGCCCTTGCTGGTGCTGTCAAAGGTGGAGCAGTACTTGAAATAGATCTGCCTGCAGCCGTTTTTCATCAGCCAGTCCAGGGAGGCCTGTGTCTCGCTGATGGCTTCTTCCACAGGGCAGGAGCGGGACTTGTGGCTGATGACCACAGCCTCAACGTCCGGGACAGGCAGATCCTCGCTGACGCCGCACAGCTGCACGGTCTTGAGCCCGTTGAGCACAAGGAAGCTCGCGATATCCGTGGCACCTGTGAAATCGTCGGCAATCACGCCAATTTTCAGCGTCATGGTTCGCTCCTAGTGCTTCTTCTCTTCAGGCAGCTCGATACCGCTGAAGATCTTGATCACTGCGCTGTCGTCCCATCTGCCGTAGCCGGCGTTGGACGCGGAGGTGAACATGGAGAAGGCAGTGGAGGCCAGCGGAATGGGGAAGTGCAGCGCCTGGGCGGTCTGGGTCACAAGGCCGAGGTCCTTCACAAAGATGTCCACAGCGGAGAGCGGGGTGTAGTCGCCCTCAAGGACATGCTTCATGCGGTTTTCAAACATCCAGGAATTGCCTGCGGCATTGGTGACCACATCGTACATGATGTCCAGGGGAATGCCGGCTTTGGCAGCCATGGCCATGGCTTCAGCAGCAACAGCAATGTGCACGCCTGCCAGCAGCTGATGCACGATCTTCACGCTGGCGCCAAGGCCGATTTCCTCGCCGATATTGTAGACCTTGCCGGCCACGGCATCGAGCAGGGGCTTCAGAGCCTCAAAGGTGCTCTTTGCGCCGGAGGCCATGACGGTCATCTCGCCCACATTGGCCTTGACGGCACCACCGGACACAGGGGCATCGAGCATGGGCAGGCCGTAGGAAGCCAGTTTCTCGCCGATTTCCTTGGCGTCAGAGGCAGACATGGTGGAAGACACCATGACAGGGGTGCCCTTCTTCAGGGCAGAGGCCAGGCAGTCGTCAGGAGTGTCGCCGAAGAGCACGCTGCGCACCTGGGCGGCATTGACCACGAGCACCAGAACGGCGTCGAGTTCGCCGGCAAATTCCTTGGGTGTTTTGGAAACCCTGACTGCACCTGCTTCCTTCAGGGTCTCAAGGGCTTTGTCGCTGATGTCACCGCCATAGGTATTGAGGCCGGCCTTGATGCAGGATTTCGCTGCGCCCATGCCCATGGTGCCAAGTCCGATGACGCAGACATTCTTGATAGCTGACATTGGTGAACTCCTTACCAAAAAAGCTGTTGCAAAAAGAGCTGATATGAAAAGAGCGAAGGGGGCGTTCCCCCGGATACCATATTCCCTGTCCTGAAATGAGGACCTGCCGGGCGCAGGCCTGTGTGCGGGCCTTCCTTAAGAATGCCGTGTCATTTTGCCTGCAATTTTGTGTCATCACACAGGAAAAAAGCCACAATCAGGGGAGGATTCCGCAGCCTCGCGGGTGACAGTTTGCCGCATTTCGTAACAGAGAAGATACATGTATGCCTAGTGTGAGCAGAATACGCTCTTTTTTGTCACTGGTCCAGAGTTCTTGCAGATGTTGAACGGCTGATCAGTCTCTGTAACGCATCTGTGACAGAAGCCCTGGCCTGAGCGCTTTGGAAAGGAATATGAGCAAAGTGCTTTGTTTTTTCACTCTCGCAGTACTGCAGTGAAGATGTGCCGCAACAAACGTGCCGTTTTTGTGTCAGAGCGGGAAAGTACAGTGTCTTCCCCATGCAAAAAGGCGCGTTCTGCATGCACTGTGCAGCAGAACGCGCCCCATATAAGTCGATACGTCGATGTGAGCAGAGAACTATGCGCGAAAGCGTCTGTGTGGCTCTGCCTGACAGAGCCTGATCTGCATCAGGCAGGGCTGGCGCAGCCAGGTTCGGGCCAGAGCAGTTCGGCCTAGAGCAGCTCAGCCTTGCCGGAGGAGCCCATGACGTCGCGAATCTTGCGGGCAACCATCTTGTAGACGGCCTCGCGGGCGGGCTTCAGGTACTGGCGGGGGTCAAAGGCCTCGGGATGCTCGACCATGAACTGGCGGATGGAGGCGGTCAGAGCAAGACGGATGTCTGTGTCAACGTTGATCTTGCACACACCCATGCGGGCAGCCTCGCGCAGCATGTCTTCCGGCACGCCTCTGGCGCCGCCCACGTTGCCGCCGTACTTGTTGCACAGTTCCACGAATTCCTGGGGAACAGAGGAAGCGCCGTGCAGCACCAGGGGGTAGTTGGGCAGCTTTTCACAGATGGTTTTCAGTCTGGGGAAGTCCAGCTTGGGCTCACCCTTGAACTTGTAGGCGCCGTGGCTGGTGCCGATGGCAACTGCCAGGGAGTCGCAGCCTGTCTTTTCCACGAATTCCACGGCTTCGTCAGGATCCGTGAAGCTGTGGCCTTCGGACACCACGTGCTCTTCAATGCCTGCCAGGCGGCCGAGCTCGGCCTCAACCCACACGCCGCGGGGATGCGCGTATTCCACCACCTTCTTTGTGAGGGCAATGTTTTCCTCAAAGGGCAGGGAGGAACCGTCGATCATGACGGAGGTGAAGCCGCCGTCAATGCAGTCGCGGCACATTTCAAAGGAAGGACCGTGATCGAGATGCACGCAGACAGGAATGGACGGATCTTCTGTCAGGGCAGCTTCCACCAGTTTCATGATGTAGGTCTGGCCAGCGTATTTGCGGGCACCAGCGGACACCTGGAGGATGAGAGGAGATTTCTCTTCAGAGGCAGCTTGCATGATGCCCTGAATGATTTCCATGTTGTTCACATTGAACGCACCGATGGCAAACTGTCCTTCGTAGGCAGCCTGGAACATTTTCTTGGGGCCGATAAGGGGCATTTGATTCCTCCATGGAAAAGAAGATGCAAAGTGCTGATGAAACGTGCCGGAAACAAACAGAACTCAGGGCCCTGATGGCGCCCGTGCAGGTCCTGTTTGGCAGCATCGTAGTGTATCTTGGAAAAGTTTGCCACACAAGCAGGGCAAAAAAAGGACCAGGAGGCAGGTTTTTTTCGCGTTGTGCAGGCAAAAAAGAGGGGATCTGCCTGCTTGAGGGGCGTTGCTGCGCGTTTTGTACGCCCTGCTGCCCTGCCGGACACTGCTGCCCCTGTGCCTGCTGCCTGAAAAGCGTCCGGGCGCGGGCTGCAGGCCGTACGATGCCAGTCAGGGCAGGCCGCAGGATGCCTGTTGCAAGGCCGCTGTCAGGCCTTTGGAACAAAACATGCCGCACAGGATGCGGCATGTGCAGATGCGCCCTAACGCACGTCAGGCAGTGTTTCTCTGCCAAGGAGTCTGAGACCGGTCTCGTCCGTGAAGTTGAAGCACAGGGGCGTCACTGTCACAAAGCCGCGGTTCAAAAGGTCCTTGTCAGAGCCGGCATTGATGGTTTCCGGCGGGATGCTGCCCAGAAGCCACCAGTAGCGGCCGCCGCGCGGGTCCCTGCGCTCAAGATAGCTGTTCTTCCACACAGCCGAGGTCTGCGGGCAGACGCGCACGCCCTTGCTCGATGAGAGCAGGCCCTTCGGGTAGTTCACATTGATGACCCTGCGGGTGGGCATGTCCTGCCATCTGATGGACTCGGCAATGGCCACGGCATGTCTGGCCTTGGCCAGAATGTCGATGGGGTCTTCTTCGTCATCGGAGACTGCCATGCTGGGCAGATCCTCGTGGCAGGCTTCTGTAGCGGCACCCACTGTGCCGGAGTAGAGGATGTCCGGGCCCACATTGGCGCCGGCATTGATGCCGCTCATGACCAGATCGGGCTTTTTCTCCAGCAGGGAGGCCAGGGCCAGCTTCACACAGTCTGTGGGCGTGCCGTAGAGGCCCAGTCCCTCAAAGCCTGGCTGCTTGAAACGCAGGCAGCGCAGCGGGGCAAAGACGGTGAGCGAGTGGCCGACACCGGACTGCTGCTCCATGGGAGCAACCACATGTACTGTGTGTCCCCGCTCCCGCAGGGCTGTGTAGAGGGCCATGAGCCCCCGGGCGTGTATGCCGTCGTCATTGGTAAGCAGGACGTCCATAAAACTACCTTATTCTGTCTGATGGTTGGTGAACTGGCTGGTGGAAGGGGCTCGGGGAATGGGCTGATGGAATGGGTATGGGATGCAGGCAGTGTGCCAGGCGTGCAGGACCGTGGGCCTCGCAAAGCTGCCCCCAATGCTGGCATCAGGAAGCCTCCGGGGCGCGCGATGCGCGTGCGGCCATGCCCCAGGACTCCAGGCCTCCAGGGCCCCCTGGCGGGGAACAGGAGCGTGTGCCGCCACACAGCTGTCTTACAAAGAAGACGCGCACCTGGTTCTGCATTCTGCCCCTGTCCTGACGAGAGATTGTCACAGACCTGATCTACAGGATGCTGCAGGATGTTCTTGTCCGGCAGATGTCTGCCCTGTGACTGTATGGTGTCTGCAGCGGGCCTGCATGGTGCCTGTATGGGACCTGTAAGTCGCCTGCATGCTGTCAGCACAGACTCCGGCGCCTGCAGGGTGCGTCATGCGCAGTGCCTGTCTTTGACAGGCAGGCAGCAGCTCGCTCCAGACCAGGCACCAGTGGCAGATCTGCAACCTGCACAGGGCAGAAAGTTTGACTTTTGCTGAAAATCAGGGAAACTGCGACCACATGGCGCAGCAACTGCAGCAGAACTGTCAGACTGTCACTGCCTTTTGCTGTGATGTCAATCCCCGGGTGCGGTCTTCAGAGCCGGGTTTCCGAGCTGAGTGTCTGAGCTGAGTTTTCAGGCTGAGTTTCCAGGCTGAGTTTTGGAGCCGGGCTTCGGGGGCAGCCTTCCCGGTCGCTGCATGCCATGCAGTCAGTGCCCCATGCAGCAGCATCAGGCTGCAGCACACGCAGCAACAGCAGACAGACGCCTCGTGCAGGCAGGACATGCATCTTATGGAGAAGGGAACTTTTGTCGCAGCTCTCACCGACAATGCCATGGTGGACGGCATCTTTGTCACCTCTGACGTCGTCAGGCTCAGTGACAAGAATGGCAGGCCCTACTGGGCCTTCAACCTCTGTGACACCACAGGGAGCATACAGGCCAAAATCTGGTCCCAGCGCGGCACGCTCACCCCGCAGGAGCTGCCCGCCCGCGCCTTTGTGCGTGTGCATGGCCAGGTGAGCACCTTCCGCGAGGTGATGCAGGTGCGTGTGGATACCATCACTGTCCTTTCCCAGCAGGAGTGCGCGCAGCTGGACATGGCGGAGTTTGCGCCGCCCTCACCCTATGACGGCGCAGCCTGCATGGACGAGCTCATGGAGCTTGTGCGCAGGGAAACTGCCGGCACCTGCTGGGAGCGCCTGGTGACAACCTTCTTTGCTGACGAGAAGATGCGGACCGACTTCATCAATGCCTCTGCAGCCCGCAGCATGCACCATGCCGGGCGCGGCGGCCTTGCCGCCCACAGCCTGGAAGTGTGCAAAATCTGTCTTGCCATGGCAGACCTCTTTCCTGTGCTGGACAGGGCCATCCTGGCCACAAGTGCGCTCTTCCACGACATCGGCAAGCTTGAGGAAATGCACACTGACCCCTTTGAGGTGAACTACACTGTTCCCGGCAGTCTCATCGGCCACATTGTGCTGGGCATCTCCATGCTGCACAAGGCCTGCGAGCAGGCTGCCATTCCTGCAGCCCAGCGCGATCACTTCTTCCATCTTCTTCTCAGCCATCACGGGCGCACGGAGTACGGTGCCGTCAAGGAGCCCTCCACCATGGAGGCCATGGTGCTCTCCACCGCAGACTTTCTGGATGCCAAGCTCAACACCATGCAGGGCCTGCTCGACAAGGTCGCTCCAGGCGAGCTCACTGCCCTGGCACGCGAGTTCGGCAGAAGTCTGTACAAGCCTGAACCCAGCCGCCCTGTATCTTCGGAAATCCCTGCCAGTCCTGCCCAGGCAGCAGCTCAGAGTCCTGCCCGGGCGTCTCAGGCTCCCCAGCCAGCCGCAGCGCCCCAGGCCCCGGCAGACACAGAGTCTGCCAGGGAGAGCAGGGCCTCGTCTGCACAGCGCACTCGCACGGCTGCCCGGCGTCCGGCCCCGGATTCTGCGCATGGCTCTGTGCATGGCCCTGCTCCCGAGCCGGGTCCCTTGCCGGATACGGGCATTCGCGGCTCGGAGATGGATATGCCCTCAGGGCCTTCCTGGCCATCAGGGCCAGTCTGGGAAGACGGCTATCTCGACAGCCTGACCAGCATACACGCTGGCTTTGGCGCTGATGCCGGCCTCACCCCCCGGGATGGTTTTGACAGCGCTGCCCCTGCAGCTTCCACAGCGTCAGCTTCTGCAGCAAGGGAAGCAGTTGGGGAAAAGCCGGAAAAGGCTGAAAAGCCCGAGAAGCCGAAGACCACGCCTCTGCTTGATCTTCTGAAATAGGCGGCTCCCATGTTTGTCACCTTTGAAGGCGTGGAAGGCGCCGGCAAGTCCACGGCCCTGGCTGCTGTGGCAGCCCACTATGCAGCATGTGGTGTGGACCTTGTCTGCACAAGGGAACCTGGCGGCAGTGCCCTTGGCAGGACCCTGCGCTCCCTGCTTCTGGACGTGAAAAGCTCCATGGTCTCTGAGGCCGAGCTCTTTCTCTTTCTGGCTGACAGGGCCCAGCATGTGGCAGAAGTCATCCGTCCAGCCCTGGCCCGTGGCGCACTGGTCCTGTGCGACCGCTTCACGGACTCAACCCTTGCCTACCAGGGCTTTGCCAGAGGCCTCAGCCTCGAAACCCTGACCACCCTCAATGCCGCTGCCACAGGGGGCCTTGAGCCGGACCTGACCCTGCTCTTTGACCTGCCTGTGGAAGAGGGCCTTGCACGGGTGCGCAAACGCAAGGAAGAGCTCGGGGAACAGGGCTGTGACCGCCTTGATGCCGAGGCTGTGAGCTTCCATGCTGCAGTGCGCAAGGGCTTTCATTTCATTGCCGAACACGCCCCTTCTAGAGTATGTCTGCTTGATGCTTCTCTTGCCAGGGAAGACGTGCTCGCAGCCTGTCTCAAGGCCATCGAGAGCCGCAGACACTGATGTGTCCGGGCCCGCACGGGCCCTGCCCTGCAAGACAACAATTTTACCACCAGGCAAGAGGCCCTGGACATCCTGGAGGACATCCATGCGGGAAATCTATGTGTTTGACAGCTGCGACGGCGTGCGTCTCACCCCTCTGAGCAAGTGCAGCCAGGTAAATCCCCAGCTCAAACAGGCAGCCGAGCAGGAAAACCTTGAAGCGCTGGAGCCCTTTATTGCTGCCGGCGACCCGGACGTGGCCTTTGTCACGGTCTTTCGTCAGCCAGAAGCTGCCGGCGGCATCGTGGCGGTCTCTGCCATGAACGAAGTGCTCTTCTATGTCATTGCCAACAGCAGCCTCAATCTCATTGCTGCGGCCTCTCACTTTGCCAGCCAGGTGTCCAACATCCGCTACGGTCAGGACATTTTTGATAACATTGACGACAGCGACGAGTAGGGCAGCGGCCAGGGCCAGATCTGCGATACAGGCCAGATCAGCGATACATGCCAGGGCAGCGGCCGGGAAGCGCAGGCACACAAACTGCCTTCTGCTGTCGCGTACGGCCGGCCGGACAGCCGGCCACCCGGCAGGCGCAGCCTGCCTGTGCAGGGAGGTGTCATGAGCAGTACCAGAGCGTCCTGTGCCGGTGTCCGGCATCTGCAGCCCTTTGACAGGGCGAAAAACTCCCTTGGTGTGGTCTTCTTTCCTGCCTTTGACTGGGCCATCTCTCCCACCCATCCGGAACGGGAAGAGCGCCTGCTCTACACCCGCGACCAGCTGAAGGAAGAGGGGCTTTTTGACATCGAGGGCATACGCGAGTACCGCCCCCGCCTCATGGCCCTGGAAGACGTGGCCAGGGTGCACTTCTGCCTGCCCTCCATACAGGATGTGGTGACAGACTCGCATCTGGCAGCAGCAGGCGGCGCCATTGAGGCAGCACGCCTGGTGCTGGAGCAGCGCGAGACAAAGGCCTTTGCCCTGGTGCGGCCACCCGGCCATCACGCCATGCGCGTGGTGCACGGCAACAGGGGCTTTTGCAATATCAACAACGAAGCCCTCATGCTGGCCTGGATACGGGCAAATTACCGCATTGCCGGCAGGCCCCTGCGCCTGGCTGTGGTGGATACGGACGTGCATCACGGGGACGGCAGCCAGGACATTTTCTGGAACGACCCGGACACGCTCTTCATTTCCCTGCACCAGGACGGGCGCACCCTCTATCCCGGCTCAGGCTTTCTGCGCGAGAGCGGCGGCCCGGCAGCCCTGGGCAGGACAGTGAATATTCCCCTGCCGCCAGGCACCTGCGACGAGGGCTATCTCTTTGTCATGGAGCATGCCGTGCTGCCCATACTGCGCGACTTTGCCCCGGACCTTGTGATCAACTCCGCAGGCCAGGACAATCACTTCACGGATCCCCTGGCAAGCGAGCTGCTCACAGCCCAGGGCTATGCAGCCCTGAATCGCATGCTCAACCCGGACATTGCCGTGCTCGAAGGCGGCTATGCCATACGCGGAGCCCTGCCCTATGTGAACATGGGCATCTGCCTTGCCCTGGCAGGCCTTGATGCGGACGACATCCGCGAGCCTGACTGGGATGAGCGCGTGCAGCGCCAGTCGCAGCGGGTGACCGACGAGGTGCGCAAGGTGGCGGAAGCTGCCCTTGCCCAGTACCTGGATCCCCCCAAACAGCCCTGGCGGGGCAGGGAGGAACACGGCTTCTGGGTCGAGGACAGACAAATTTACTACGATACGGACGGCATCAGCGAAGGGCAGCGCGTGTACTCAAAGCTCTGCTCAGGCTGCTTCGGCGGCCAGGGCTGCTCAGGCTATGCCATGTGGTTCACACAGTCCACGCGCACGGCCCTGTCCCTGTGCGTGCATATCCCCCGCGATGCCTGTGCTCAGTGCCGCAACGAGGCCCTTGAGCAGGTGCACGAAGCACGTGCCAGCGGCAGGTTCACCCACGTCCTGACTCTGGACGAAACAACATTCCATCCCACTCAATCCTGGCCCCTGGAGGAAAAAACATGGCCCAAGACATCCTGATTATCGGAGCCGGCGGCGTCGGCAGCGTTGTTGCTCACAAGTGTGCCCAGGCGGCCACGAAGGGAGTTTTCGGTAAAATCGTGCTTGCCAGCAGGACCGAGTCCCGCTGCAAGGCCATTGCCGAGTCCGTGAAGCAGCGCTACGGCGTCACCATCGAGACTGCACAGGTGGATGCGGACAATGTCCCCGAACTGTGCGCCCTGATTCGCAGTGTCAATCCCTACATGGTGCTGAACATTGCTCTGCCCTACCAGGACCTGCACGTCATGGATGCCTGCCTTGAGTGCGGTGTGCACTACCTGGATACAGCCAACTACGAGCCCCTGGACACAGCAAAGTTCGAGTACAAATGGCAGTGGGCCTACCAGGATCGCTTCCGTGAGCAGGGCCTCACCGCGCTGCTCGGCTCTGGCTTTGACCCCGGCGTGACCAACGTCTTTGCAGCCTGGGTCATGAAGCACGAGCTTGATGAAGTGCATGTGCTCGACATCATTGACTGCAATGCCGGCGACAACGGCCAGGCCTTTGCCACCAACTTCAACCCCGAAATCAATATCCGTGAAGTCTCTGCCCGCGGCCGCTACTGGGAACGCGGCGAGTGGGTGCAGACTGCACCGCTGGCCTGGTCCATGGACTTTGACTTCCCGGACGGCATTGGCAGCAAGAAGTGCTACCTCATGTACCATGAGGAACTGGAATCCCTGGCCCTGAACCTGAAGGGTCTGAAACGCGCCCGCTTCTGGATGACCTTCTCGGACAACTATCTCAAGCACCTCTCCGTGCTCAAGAACGTGGGCATGACCCGCATTGACGAGGTGGAGTACAAGGGCCAGAAGATTGTGCCCATCCAGTTCCTGGCTGCCCTGCTGCCGGATCCTGCCACCCTTGGCCCGCTCACCAGAGGCAAGACCTGCATTGGCGATGTCATGCAGGGCGTGAAGGACGGCAGGGAAAAGAGCGTCTACATCTACAATATCTGCTGCCACGAGGACTGCTACGCCGAAGTGGGCTCCCAGGGCATCTCCTACACCACTGGCGTGCCCGCCATGGTTGGTGCCAAGATGATGTGCGAGGGCACATGGCTGAAGCCCGGCGTGTGGAACATGGAGCAGTTCGACCCCGATCCCTTCCTGAAGGACCTTGGCGAGTACGGCCTGCCCTGGACCTGCATTGACGTGACCGGCAAGGAGCTTGTCTAGTGGCCCACGAGGAACTGCTTCTCACAGCAGAGGTCCCGTCCCCCTGCTTTGTGGTGGACATGGACAAGCTGCGTGCAAACGCAGCCGTGCTCAGAAGCGTGCAGGAGCGCACTGGCGCAAAGGTCCTGCTGGCCCTGAAGAGCTTTGCCTGCTGGAAGACCTTCTCCATTCTCTCCCGCGCGCACAATGGTCCGTTGTGGGGCACCTGCGCCAGCAGTGTGGATGAGGCCCGTCTGGGCAGAGAGGAGTTTGGCGGAGAGGTGCATGCCTTTGCCGCTGCCTGGACACAGGCAGAGGTGGAGGAACTGTGCACCATTGCGGACACCATAGTCTTCAATTCCGTTGCCCAGTGGCGCACCTTCCGTCCCCTGGTGCAGGCAAAGGGGCTGGATGTGGGCCTGCGCATCAACCCCGAGCACAGCGAGGGGACTGTCCCCATGTACGACCCCTGCTCTCCGGGCTCGCGCCTTGGCATACGGCTGCGCCATCTGCCGAAGGACATCATGGACGAAGGCATACACGGTCTGCACTTCCACACTCTGTGCGAGCAGAACTCGGATGCCTTTGACCGCACTGCCGAAGTGGTGGAGCGCAACTTTGCGCCCTTCCTGGCAAAGTGCCGCTGGATCAACGTGGGTGGCGGCCATCACATCACCCGTGCTGACTATGACGTGGATCTGCTCTGCGCGCGCCTCAACGGTCTGCATGAGCGCTGGGGTGCCCAGATCTACGTGGAGCCCGGCGAGGCCGTGGCTCTGGATGCCGGCGTGCTGGTGGCCACAGTGCTCGACATCACCGAGGGCGACATGCCCCTGGTGCAGCTCGACATCTCCGCTGCCTGCCACACCCCGGATGTCCTGGAAATGCCCTACAGGCCGCGCATCATCTACGAGCACAAGGACGGCTTGTGCGAGACAAAGGATGAGAACGGCGGTCCCTGGCGCTGCAGGCTGGGCGGCAAGAGCTGCCTTGCCGGCGATGTCATGGGTGAGTACGGCTTTGCCGGGCCTTTGCGGATTGGCCAGCGGCTGCTCTTCCAGGACATGGCCATCTACAGCATGGTGAAGACCACGACCTTCAACGGCCTGCGTCTGCCTTCCATAGGCCTTGTGGACGGGGCAGGCGGCAGGGATGTTTTCACCCTGCTGCATGTCTTCGGCTATGAGGATTTCCGCTGCCGCCTGGCCTAGGGCGTCAGCGTTCGCTGCCCGCAGGGGCAGAAGAGACAATAACAGCCCCGTTCCGGGAAACCGGAGCGGGGCTGCACTATTTCTGCGTCGCTGGCTGCGCCATGCCCTCTTAGCGGGGTCTGGCCTGTCCTGTGGTCTGTCCTGCGGCCTGTCCAGTGCCTGCAGGCTGACGCTGTATGGGGCGCACGATATAGGATTTGCTGCCCACCTCGGGCAGGAGGACGTGCCTGCCTACCGGGAAGGAGGAAGGGGGCAGTGCAGGGCGCTGCGCTTTCTGGCCTGCACTGCGGCTGGCGTCTGCTGCTGCATGGTGTGCTGCCTGCCCTGTGTCCTGCTGTGTCTTGTTTGTGTCGTGGCTGAAGACATTCTTCAGCTTCTGCGTCAGGCTGGCAAAGCGGCTCTGCGGCGGCTGAATCCTGATGGCATCCCTGGCATAGCCCTGCCAGGCAGTCAGGGCAGGCTCGCCAGACGGTGCGTCCTGTGCCATGTCCTGCGGCATGTCAGCCTGGCTGACAAGACGCGCAGCAAGGGCTGCTGCCTTTGCGTCTGCATTGTGCAGGGGAGTAGCATGGCTGTATGCAGGAAGGACAGCACTGCTGCGGGCGCGCCTGTGCATGGTCATGCGCATGGGCGGCTCAGGATCAAGAAGGCCGCTGATATAGTCGCTGACAGTCACGAAGCGATCACAGCCGCCGGCCTTAAGCTGGGCAATGACGCGGGGAATGTCGTCCACAGTGCTCTTGTGAATGTCATGAAAGAGAAAGATGCCGCGCAGATGCCCCCTGGCAGCAATGCGTCCCCTGGGGTCACGCAGCCGGGTGTAGTCTGCAGGCAGGCGCTTCCAGTCTTCCGTATCATAGGACCAGGTGACAATGCGCAGGCCAAGCTCAGCTGCCTGTACAGCCAGGGCATGGTCCTGGGCGCCATAGGGCGGGCGGAAGAGGGTGGGGTCTGCACCGCAGGAGCGCAGAATCCTGTTGGTCCTCTCCAGCTCATCCAGCCTGCGGGCAGTGGAGATGCGCTTGAAGTTCGGGTGCTTGTAGGAATGGCTGGCCACCTCGTGGCCCTCGTCCACCACTCTGCGCACCACATGGGGCAGCTTGGCGGCATTGACGCCGAGCATGAAGAAGGTGGCGGAAACGCCGTGGGCATCCAGAATGTCCAGAAGCTGCGGAGTGTAGTTGGAGGGGCCGTCATCAAAGGTCAGGGCGCAGAGGTTTTCCCCCATGTCCTGTTCGTAGATGAGGCTGCCGTGATAGGGCGCATAGCCCCTCTCTTCCAGCTCTGACCAGGTCAGGGATGTCCTTGTGGAAGATGGAGACGGCTGCACAGGCTGTTCCCCCGGCTGTGCCAGCTCCGGCTGACACGGCTGTGGATCAGGCTGGTCAGGCGCAGCAGACACATCCTCTGCGGGCGGTGTGTACGGCTCGGAGGGATCAATGACTCTGCCGGTCACACCCGGCGGCGGCAGGGGAGGGGTATAGTAGCTGGTCCGGGGAGCTGCCCCGGGTGCTGCGGGCAGCATCAGCAGCACGAGCACAGTCAGAAAAGAGAAAAGATATTGCAGCATTGAAGCACCAGCGTCAAAATGTACAAGGCCGGTTTCTACACTTCAAAGGCTGAAAACACAACTTGAAACAGCGCTTCTGAGGGGGCCGGGCGGGCTTTGAGCAGGAATTGAAGGCCTTGCAGGACGCCCGGAACCCGCTGAACTCTCAGCGCAGAACCCGCAGGACTGCCAGGCAGGATCGTCCTCAGCGCAGTGCAGCATTCTTCTTCCGGCACGCACTCTTGGCGCGAGCTGCAGGCAGAGCCTGCCGAATCCGGCCAGGCAACACCCTGACGTGAGCTGTCCGAAAACCGGCAAAGGCCCGAAACTGGCCGCTTGCAGGAGAATTTGTGCTTTTGCGAAAAATTTTTGTCACAAAGTCGTTGACAAGCAGGGCATCCGCGCGTAAAAGCAATCTCCGCATGGGGGCAGTTAGCTCAGTTGGTAGAGCATCGCCTTCACACGGCGGGGGTCACAAGTTCAAGTCTTGTACTGCCCACCACCCATGACTGCGGAACGGTAGTTAAGACGGTTATAACGCCGGCCTGTCACGCCGGAGGCCGAGGGTTCGAGTCCCTTCCGTTCCGCCACTTAGAATGCAATAAGGCTTTACGGTATCCGTAAGGCCTTTTTTTTGCCCAAAAATCTCAGGATTCGCGACCCCTTGCAGGGGAGGCCCCGCAGGCGCTGCGAGGGCTGTCGGGCGCACCCGGCGCTGTGGTCTCGCCAAAATCGTGTATGGCTTTGAGTATGGTTCCCCTGCCAGGGCAGACTGCCGCAGGGAAACCGGCAGTGAAACTGACCGGCAGAACGTAAACGAAGAGCCTGACAAAAGATCCTGACCGAAGCTCCAGACCACAGAGCCTGGACGCTCTCTGTCACGCCAGGACAGTCCGGGTCGCTTTGCCTGGCACCAGGAAGTGACGGGGGCAGTCTTTGCAGACGAGCCCCGGACACTGAACGCCACCAAACAATACCTGCCAGAAGAGCGGCAGAGCCTGTCTGGCACTGTCTTGCAAGGCCTTGTCAGCACCATTTTTGTGAAAAATTTCTCAAAATTCCCGTCTGGGATGTTGCTTTACAAAGTGCTTGTCATTCCTGTATCTTTACAGCGAAAAGAAGAAGCTGTACTCCTGAAACAGCTTTGTAACAGAGTTTCTGTAGTCCAATTTTTCACTTGCAACTTCTATTGAGAAATGTCACTATTGACTGAGCAATCAATCAATTTCATACTAAATTACTCAGTTTTTCTGTGTGCAGGAGAATGGCTCCCTTCTTCCTGCACACAGGCACCACATTGTTCCTGAACTTTTCGCCCTGCTTGCACTCTGAAGGCAGCAGAACACGGACACCGGCTGAGGGACAGAAGCTGACATTGTTCGCTCAGCAGTGTCTGCCATGAGAAACTGCTGCTCTTGTCTGACGAGGTCACTGCACCATGGATACAGATATGGATACAAAGGCGCTCTGGCTTGACGCCGGAGCCATTGAAGACTGCGTACAGAGACATTCTCGGGAAGATCCGGGACGCATTCGCGAGGTGCTTGCCAAAGCCCGCGAGCTGCACGGTCTTGCCATGGAGGATGTTGCCTGTCTGCTCATGCTGAAATCTCCGGACCTGCGCGAGGAACTCTTTGCAACAGCAAGGGCCGTGAAGGAAGAGATCTACGGCAGGCGCATTGTGCTCTTTGCTCCGCTCTACTTCTCCAACCTCTGCTCCAACGAGTGCCTGTACTGCGCGTTTCGCTGCAGCAACAGGGAGGTCACCCGCAAGGCCCTCAGCATGGAGGAGATTGCCGCAGAGACCCGCATTCTGCTGAAGCAGGGGCACAAGCGCCTTCTTTTAGTGGCAGGCGAGGCCTATCCCGGCTCAGGCATTGACTATGTGCTCGATGCCATAGACACGGTCTATGCCGTGCAGGAAGGTGGCAGCTCCATCCGCCGCATCAATGTCAACCTGGCCCCGCTCACTGTGGAGGACTTTCGCGAGCTCAAGGAGCATCAGATAGGTACCTTCCAGCTCTTTCAGGAGACCTATCACAGGCCTACCTATGCAGCCATGCATCTGGCAGGCCCCAAGAAGGACTTTGACTGGAGAGCATCGAGTTTTGACCGTGCCATGCTGGCAGGCATTGATGATGTGGGCATGGGCCTGCTCTACGGCCTGTATGACTGGCGCTTTGAGACCCTGGCGCTGTTCAGCCATATTCATCATCTTGAAGAACGCTTTGGCGTGGGCTGCCATACCATTTCCGTGCCGCGCATCGAGCCTGCCTGCGGCTCGGACGTGGCCTCACGGCCGCCCCATGCCCTGGCAGACGACGACTTCCTCACGCTTATTGCCACTCTGCGCCTGGCAGTGCCCTACACAGGTATCATTCTCTCGACCCGTGAGAGTGCGGCCACCAGAAAGAAGGCACTTGAACTCGGTGTCTCGCAGATTTCCGCAGGCAGCCGCACCAATCCCGGCGGCTATGCAGATGACGAGCGCTTTGAGGCTGCCCAGTTCCAGCTTGGTGACCACAGATCCCTTGCCGAAGTCATCGAAGACCTTGGCCGCAATGGCTACATTCCTTCCTTCTGCACAGGCTGCTACAGAAGCGGTCGCACAGGAAAGGACTTCATGGATCTGGCAAAGCCAGGCCTCATCAAGCGCAAGTGCGCTCCCAATGCCCTGTCTACCTTTGAGGAATACCTCCTCGACTATGCCACCCCTGCTGCCAGAGCCGTTGGCGAGGATGCCATTGCCCTGCAGCTGCAGGACATGGATGAGAAGGTCCGCGCCATCTCCGAGCGCCTGCTGGAAAAGGTGCGCAGTGGCAGCCGTGACGTGTACTGCTAAGACGTTTTTCTGACCGAGCCATCCCCTTTGTGGAGAGACCATGCCAGCCAAGCACAATCACATCGCTCTTCTGCGCCTTGAAGTCCTCACCCGCTTTGCGAAGGCCTTCTGGGCCGGAGATCTGCCCAACTCCATTGACGACATCCCCTTTGCCATGCGGCCGCGCGACTACAGTGGCTCAAACCGCTGCTGCCTGTACAAGGACAGGGCCATTTTACGCGAACGCCTGCTGGCGCTCATGGGCTTTCGCCTGGAAGACAATACTGACGAGCGCATCCCCCTGAAGGACTTTGCCATCAGGGCACTGGAGGAGCAGAAGCCCACCTGGCCCATCCTCACAGTCTGTGATGTTGCCTGCCACGGCTGCGGCAGAACACGCTACTTTGTCAGTGACGCCTGCCAGAGCTGTGTTGCCCGCACCTGTGCCACGGCCTGTCGCTTCGGCGCCATCTCCATTGCCAACGGCAGATCCTTCATTGACCCGGAAAAATGCCGTAACTGCGGCATGTGTCATGACCACTGCCCCTATCAGGCCATTGTGCACATAGATGTGCCCTGTGAATCCGCCTGTCCTGTGCAGGCCATCCACAAGGGTGAGCATGGTCGGGCCACCATTGATATCGACAAGTGCACAAGCTGCGGGCGCTGCATGCGTGCCTGTCCCTTTGGCGCAGTGCTGGAGAGGTCGGAAGTTCTGGAAGTCCTCCTTGCCCTGGCCTCACAGGAGCATGTCACAGCTCTGATAGCCCCCGCCATTGCCGGTCAGTTCAAGGGCGGCCTGCCACGCATTATCACAGCCCTGAAAATGCTTGGCTTTGACGAAGTCATTGAAGTGGCTGCCGGTGCCGACGTGACCAGCGAGCGCGAGGCTGCGGAATTTGTGGAACGCATGGAGCGCGGCGAGAAGTTCATGACCACGTCCTGCTGCCCTGCCTATGTCGAGGCAGTCAAACGCCATGCCCCGGATCTCCTGCCCTATGTCTCAACCACAGGCACACCCATGCACTATGCTGCCGAGATTGCCCTCAAACGCAATCCAAAGACCATTACTGTTTTCATTGGCCCCTGTGTTGCCAAGAGAACGGAAGGCGTGCACGACGAGCTCGTGGAGTTTGTGCTCACCTTTGCCGAGGTCTGGGCCCTGTTCAATGCGAAGGAAATCAATGTGGAGAGCTGCGAAGAGGCGCCCATGGAAAAACAGCCTACCGGTGCCGGTCGCGGCTACGCCATCTCCGGCGGTGTTGCTGCAGCAGTGAAGAAGATGGTCGGCGATAAGTATACGGTGCAGCCCTTCTGTGTGAACGGCCTCTCCAAAAAGGCTCTGAAGCAGATGCAGGGCTTTATCAAGGGCAATTGCCCTGGCAACCTCATCGAAGTCATGACCTGTGTCGGCGGCTGCGTCGGCGGCGCGGGCGTGGTGGAAGATGCCGCTGCTGCAGCACGACTGGTGGACCGCTTTGCCCAGAGCACGCCCGGCAGTGCTCCCCGTGAAGTGGCGCCTGTCATCAGGTAGCGCCGCTACGCCATGACAAAGAACGACATCCTGGAGCTGTTGCGCCTTCCCTGGCTCGAGCTGCAGGCCCGTGCCCAGGCTGTGCGCAACCGCAGTCTGGGCACGCATGTCTTTGTGCGCGGACTCATTGAGTTCGCAAGCTTCTGCCGCCGCAACTGTCTGTACTGCGGGCTGCAGCGGCAGAATACCAGGGCTGTCCGCTACAGGCTGACCAGGGAGGAGATCCTGGCAGCGGCCGAAATGGCGTACCTGTGTGGTGTGGATACCTTTGTGCTCCAGTCCGGCGAGTGGGGAGATGACCCGCACTGGCTTGCAGCGTGCATACAGGCCCTGAAGGAGCGCTTTGCCCTTCCTGTGACCTTGAGTGTCGGAGAGCGCAGCCGTGAGGACTATGCTCTGTGGCGCAGGGCAGGGGCAGACCGCTTCTTGCTGCGTCATGAAACCTCCTCTGCAGCGCTCTATGCCAGGCTGCATCCGGGCTACAGCCTGGAAAGCAGGGTGTCTGCCCTGCGCTGTCTCAAGGAGCTCGGCTATGAGACAGGCTCAGGCTTCATTGTGGGGCTGCCGGGACAGACCCTGGACATCCTTGCAGAGGACATTCTTCTTGCCAGGGAGCTTGACGTGGACATGTGCGGTGTCGGTCCCTTTGTGCCCCATGCCGCAACACTACTTGCCAGCGAGCCTCACGGGGACATCAGCCTGACCCTGCGTGCTGTGGCAGTGCTGCGCATTGCCCTGCCATGGGCCAATCTGCCTGCCACAACAGCTCTTGCCACCCTCTCGCCCGGCCATGGACAGCAGGACGGGCTCCTTGCCGGAGCCAATGTGCTCATGCCCTCCTTTACGCCTGCGCAGTGCCAGGGTGCCTATGCCATCTACGACAGCAAGGCCCGGGTCAGCATGCAGGCTGTGCGCACTGCCATTGCCGGAGCAGGCCTGACCCATGACCTTGATGAGAGAGCGGACAGGGCCAGGACAGCCCTGCAGCGGGACAAGAGCTGAAGCCCATAGTCTGAAGAGCCAGGACCTGACGCCTCGGTGCCCGCCCGGCGTTCCTGTCATGGTATCGGAAGAAGGAGACAAGCCCATGGACACAACACGCGAAACAACACGTGCAAAGCGCCTGCACATAGGCTTCTTCGGCCGCTGCAATGCCGGCAAATCCACACTGTGCAATGCCTTGAGCGGCCAGAATGTGGCCCTGGTCTCCGAGATTCCGGGAACAACCACAGACCCTGTGGAAAAGGTGCTGGAGATGCTCCCCATTGGTCCTGTGGTCCTGCATGACACGGCAGGTCTGGACGATGCAAGTGTGCTTGGTGCACTGAGGGTTGAGAAAAGCCTTGCTGTGCTCAAGGGCGTGGATGTGGCTCTGCTCATTCTCACAGACACAGCCTGGGGTGAGCATGAGGAAAGGCTTGTCCGGCTGCTTGCAAAGGCAGCCATCCCCTTTGCCATTGTCTGCAACTGCAGAAGCAAAGAGGCCTTTGCGGCGGCACAGACCTTCAGACCGCAGAACGTGAACGCACCTGTCACCGCACTGTGGCGTCCTGACGGGCAGTGGGTGGGCCTTGATGCCCTGCGCAGCCAGCTTGTGCAGCTTGCCCCTGACAGTGAAGAGCCCCCCATGCTGCAGGACCTTCTGCCTGCCGGAAAGGCTGCACGCATCATCCTCCTCTGCCCCCAGGACAGCGGTGCTCCAAAGGGGCGGCTCATCATGCCCCAGGTGCAGGCCATCCGTGATGCCCTGGATGCCAGGGCACTGTGCCTTGTCTGCACTGAGGATGAGTATGCGGATGCTCTGGAGGCCTTTGCAGGAAAGGTTGATCTTGTGGTGTGCGACAGCCAGATCATCCACAAGGCGGCACCCCTCACCCCCAAACATGTGCCACTGACGACCTTCTCTATCCTCATGGCCCGCCTCAAGGGCGATTTGAGCCTGCTTGTGCAGGGAGCAGCAGCGCTCACACAGCTTGCTCCCGGCGACACAGTCATTATCCAGGAGGCCTGCTCGCACCATGCCCAGAAGGATGATATTGGCAGGGTGAAGATTCCCCGCCTGCTTTCCCGGATGGCAGGCGGCCCTGTGCACTGTCCCATGCTGGCAGGCAGGCACTGGTCCGGCTATGAGGGAAAGGCCAGGGCCATTGTGCACTGCGGCGGCTGTGCGCTCACCCGCAAAGAGATGAATGCGCGTCTCAAGGAGGCCCTTGCCCTCGGTATCCCCATGACCAACTACGGTATTGCCATCTCCCTTGCCCAGGGCGTGCTCACAAAAGCCCTGGCTCCCTTCCCTGAGGCGCTTGCCCTCTGGCAGAAGCTGACAGCAGACCCAGGGACATAGGGGGCAGGGCGCAGACAGCACAACAGCGCCCCGAAAGCCGGAATAGCCGGCCGGGGGCCAGACAGGGGCCTGGCAGGACTTTGCACGTGTGCACAGGTCTTGCAGACAAGAAAGGGCAGCTGCGGCTTTTGCCGGAAGTGGTCCTGGAAAGAGCATTGTCCTGGGCGTTGCTGAACGCTGCCGGTGTGCTTGTGTGTTGTGTTTGCAGTTGCAGAGGCATCAGGCCAGAAGTTGGAGTGCCTGCGGCCCTCGGCATCCAGAGCCCGGCCTGAAGTGGGAGGCCATGAACAAGGCAAAAACACGGGCTTGCCCTTGCAGCCCCGGTATGTGAAACTTCTGCAACAGCTGAACGTCGACGATGGAAAAGGAGGAAGCCATGGTTCGGGCGCGTAAGATCAGCACAAATCTGGACAACTTTGCCTCATATCGTCAGGGAAAGTACTACTACGTGGACAAGACGGGCTTTCTCAGAGACTTTTTGCAAGACGGATCCAGCAAGGTTGCTCTCTTTACCCGTCCTCGCCGCTTCGGCAAAAGTCTGATGCTGAGCATGATGGCCGAGTTCTTTGACATCACAAAGGACAGTACTCCCCTGTTCAAAGGGCTTGCCATCTCTCGCAGCAAAAAGCTGTGCCGGCAATGGCGGAATCAGTACCCGGTGGTTTTTCTGTCTTTGAAAGGTTTTTTCAATGCTGCGTCTTATGAGGCAGCTTGTGAGCAGATGCTGCAGAAGCTGCAGGACAGCTGCATGCCATATTGTTTTCTGCTGAAAAGTCCTCATGTTAATGACATCGACAAGATGACACTGAAGTCGGTGATGTTCGGGCAGGCAAGTGTGATGGACATGCAGGTTGCTTTGTATCGCCTGTGTCGCGCTCTGTCTGATCACTATGGCAAACCGGCCATTCTCCTGATTGATGAATACGATACTCCTGTCTCTAATGCAGAGGAGAATGGATTCTATGATACTATGATTAAATTTATGCAGGATTTTCTGACAAACAGTCTGAAAGAAAATTCTTTTCTGGAGCTTGCTGTTCTGACAGGCTGCCTGCGTGTCACTCGGGAGAGTATTTTTTCAGGACTCAACAATCTGGACTGTTTTGATATTACCTACCCCGGGTATGGCGATGCCTTTGGCTTCACGGAAGCAGAAGTATACACACTGCTTGAGGCTTTTGGCATGGCTGACAAAATGGATGAGGTACGGGAATGGTATGACGGCTACCATTTCGGAAACATGGATGACATCTACTGCCCCTGGGGGATCGCCAACTATGTTCGTGATCATATCAAGTCGCCTGATATGGAGCCACAACTGTACTGGCTCAACAGTTCTGCCAATGAGATCTCCAGGGATGTTTTTCAAAAAACGCATTTCAGGCTGATGGAAAGCATTGAAAAGCTCGTCGATGGAGGATGTATTCCAGTCTCGTTGCAGACACAGATGAACTATGGAGACCGCTATACTTCAGCAGATCACTTCTGGACGTTGATGTATATGACGGGATATCTGACCAAGGCCTCTGAGGAGCAGAGACAATACTGTGATGTTGAACTGGAACAAGGGAAGACTGCCTGCCTCATTCCAAATAAGGAAATCACAAGAGTCTGGGAGACACAGGTACGGCAATGGCTGAAGTCCGAATTTGACCTGCGGGACATAGATTCGTTTGTGACTGCCTTCTGGAAGGGAGATACAGCAGGTGCAGAGCAGGCTCTCGGCGAGAGATTGCTGGAAAGGCTCAGTTATTACGATATCCAGGAATACACGTATCACGTCATGCTGGTCGTGATCTTTCCAGGCCCTGCCTACACGGTGCTATCTAATCGTGAGACAGGGCTCGGACGAAGCGATATTCTCATCCTCGACAAAAATCAGTGCAGAGCTGCAGTCATCGAGGTAAAGCGAGCAGCACGCGAAGAGGACCTCGAAGCCAGGGCCAGAGAGGCTTTGGCGCAGATTGAAGCGAAAAAATACGACACAGCACTTCGGGCAGAGCGCACATACACCGAGATATTGCACTGGGGCATGGCCTTTTGCGGAAAGCTCTGCAAAGTCGTGGTGAAGAAAGAGACGATATCCCTTCCCTGAGTCACGCTGTGTTGCAGGGAAGGGGCGTTGCACACGTTTCCAGCGTCGTCTGGTGAAAGAAAAAGACCGCTTCCGGGGTCTGTCAGAAGCGGTCTTGAACAAACAGTGTGTGTCTGAGTTCTACTTGTGTGCTGTATTTGCAGCTGCAGAGGCCTCGGGCCAGAAGTTGGAGTGCCTGCGGCCCTCGGCATCCAGAGCCCAGCCTGCGAACCAGCCGATAAGGGAGGCTGCAAAGCCGATGAAGAAGGGCGGAATCTGGCTCAAGACGGGTGAGGGCGAGGGAATGATGGCAAACTGCGGGTGCGTCATGAGGTACCAGCCAAGGCAGATCACAAAGCCTGGCACTGCGCTGCACCAGGCAGCCAGGGTGCTGCGCTTGCCGAAGCGTACCAGGGCCACATAGGCAACGAGCACAGTGGAGCCCACGATACTCCAGCTTGTGGTGCAGAGCATGGCAATGAGCTCGCCCTTGATCTGGGCGCAGCCGCCGGAGAGCAGCACGCAGAAGGCAATGGCAAAGAGCCAGGCAGGGCGTGTGGCCTTGCGGGCAGGCAGGTCCTCGGCAATGGCAGACACGGCAATGTGGAAGATTGCTGTGGCTGTGGAGAGCGAGGCAGAGACAATGGCCAGCACGAAGATCTGCAGCCCGATATTGGGCAGCAGTGCCTTCACAAGGGCAGGCATGACATCGTCAGGATTGGCAATGCCGGGCATGATGAGCTGAGCCAGACAGGCCACGTAATAGGCGCCGCCAACGAGCACTGTGAGCACCAGCATGGCCAGGGGGGTGATGCGGTCCACCTGCTTTGCAGAGGAGAGGGCAAAGTGGCGCTGAATCATCTGCGGCTGGGCCCAGACGGCAATGGAGGTGACGATGACCAGGGAGATGATGAACCAGCCCTGGGAGCCTGACGACAGAGACACATAGCCTTCATTGGCAGCAGCAGTGGGAGCAAGCTCGCTGAGCTTTTCCATGCCCGTGAGCGGGCCGCCCACTGCGGAGAAGACGGCAACAGTGAGCATGATGATGCCGATGGTCATGACCAGGCCCTGCATGGCTTCCGTATAGAGCACACCGCGCAGACCGCCCATGAAGATGGCAACTGCCACAAGCAGTGCCACCAGCCAGATGAGGAGCCAGAGGGGCAGGGGCAGTACCTGGGCAAGCAGGAGAGCTGCGCCCTTGATGACTGCAGAGGCGTACACGCCGAGGAAGACGGCAAAGATCAGCGCCAGGCAGCGGCCGAGCAGGGGCGATCTGTGCCCCCTGGCAAGCAGCTGGGTAGGTGTGCGCGCCCCGAGGTTGCGCTGACAGACGCGGGTCGGCCAGGCCAGGAAGCGGTAGACAAGCCAGGTGCCGAGCCAGACATTGCCTGCAGCCACAAGGAGCATCTGCATGCCGAACTTGTAGGCAAGGCCACCAAAGCCCACCAGAGCTACTGCGGAGATGTAGGTGGCCACGTAGGCAAGAGCCTGGACTGCAAAGCCGACTCTGCCTGTGACCATGACATCATGTCCCTGTCCCTTGCGTGACAGCCAGAAGAAGATGGCGATGTAGCCAACCCAGATGAGGATATCAACGAAAACCATTACTTCCTCCGGGTGCGGACAAGCTGTGCAAGGGAAAGGACCAGAGACAGGAGCAGGGAGAAAATTCCGATCAGGACAGCCAGATCGGCCCTGGCAAGGATAGCGAAGCTGCTCACGTCAAACTCCGTAGAGACCTCCGCGCCTCCAGACAAAGGACGCGGACGCTGAATGTTGCGGAGCAGACAGGCTGATCCGCGTGTGTGTGAATGTGTATGCCTTTCTTCGGGGGAAGAGAAAAGCGATGTCCAGTGTTTGCACGACTTTGCCTGCGCTGGCAAGAAAATTCATGTAGGCCGCACTACATTTTTTGCCGGGACCAGCAGCACAAAAAAAGCATCTGTTCCTTCCGGACAGGCATTTTTGAAAAAAATGGCCTGCCTGGATGAACAGATGCCTCCGGCTGTGTGTGCAGCGTGGTTTTTTGAAGAATGACGGTTCCTTAGAGGCAGCTAGAGCCAGCTGACTGTTTCAGTCAGAGGCTTGCGGGAGCTGTGGAGGGTGGCAGGTTCTGCACCTTCTGCGGCATAGCCGAGGTCCAGGATCATGAGAACGTCCTCTTTTTCGGGAAGCCCAAGGACCTCTGCGGCTTTGGCAGGATCGAAGAAGTTGATCCAGCAGCTGTCCACACCGGCATTGGCTGCAGCAAGAATCATGTGCGTGGCAACGATGGTGGCATCTTCCACGCCGGAGTCGCGCTGTTCGCCGGGATAGGTGAAGACATTTGTTGTGTCGAAGGCCACCACAATGGCCGTGGGAGCGCCATAGCGGCAGGGCGTGATGGTATCGATCTTTGCCAGCCCTTCCGCAGACTGCACCACGTAGATGCGCTGCTCCTGGAAGTTCTTGGCAGTGGGGGCAAGGCGCTCTGCTTCCAGGATGGCGTTGAGGCTGTCAGCATCAACCTGGCGGGAAGAGAACTTCCTGCAGGACCAGCGTCTTGCGATAACTTCTGAAAAATCCATCATATTCTCCAGAAGGACTCCCTGCCGATCTGTCTGTGTGACTGGGGCAGGGAGCCCGATATGCTCAGTTTTCGGGAACCTCGATTTGCGCGCTGACAAAGCTTGTGCGATCGAAATAGAGCGTTCCGGTCTTGTTGATGTAGTCCGCATGATAGGGATGGGTCATGTAGAGATCAAAATCAGCCTTGGTGGCAAAGTCCACAGTCATGACAATTTGTCCTGTCTGTCCGACCCAGCCTGTGCTGAAGCCGATCTGCAGATCCAGAATTCCCGGGATCTTGTCCTTCATGGCCTGCATATCGAGCAGCTCCTGCCGGCGAACGTCCTCACTGACGTCTGCCTTGAAGGTGCCGATGAAGATGTGGCGGATCATGCTCGTCTCCTGTTTTCTCCTGGTCTGGGGCTAGTCGTGCACCTTGTAGTTGGCAAGCAGCATCTCGGCCATACCCGGGGTCTCGGGATTGTGTGTGCCCCTGCCTGTGTCGAGGCCGCGAAGCTGTTCCATCTCCCCGGCAGTCAGTTCAAAGTTGAAGATATCGAGATTACTGGCAATTCTTGACGGGTTCGTGGACTTGGGCAGGATGACGACCCCCTCCTGCACTTCAAAGCGCAGGACAATCTGGCCGGCATTCTTGTGATACTTTTCTGCCAGGGCTGTAATGAGTGGATTCTTCAGCAGTTGTGCATTGCCGTGCCCAAGGGGAAACCAGGCCTCCAGGACGACCTTATCCTTTGCCAGCAACTCACGCAGCTCGCGCTGCTGGAAGAAGGGGTTGAACTCCACCTGATTGACGGCAGGCACTGTGTCGAACTGGGGCACAAAGCTTTTCCAGATGTTCGGGGTCATGTTGCTGACACCGAGAGACTTCAGCTTGCCTGCTGTGCGGGCCTCTTCCATGGCCCTCCAGGCACCCGGCACATCGCCGTAGGGCTGATGGATGAGGTAGAGGTCAATGTAGTCCAGACCAAGCTTTTCCAGGGAGGCATCAATGCCCTTGCGGGCAGCTTCAAGGCCGTGGTCCTGCAGCCACAGCTTGCTGGTCACGAAGATCTCCTCTCTGGGAATGCCGCTGTCTTTCACAGCTCTGCCCACTTCTTCCTCGTTGAAGTAGGCAGCAGCCGTATCAATGTGACGGTAGCCTGCACGCAGGGCTTCTGTGACAGCGGCATAGGTGGAGCCGTCATTGGGCACCATGAAGACGCCGAAGCCGATGGCAGGGATAGTATTGCCGTCGTTGAGAAGAATGGAAGTTGCGCTGGCCATCTGTTTCTCATGATATCTGTGCGAAACGAGTGTGCGTTGTGGACGAGCTTTTTTGCCTGACGCAGCCAGCTACTTTGCCCAGGCCTTTTCTGCCTCGCCGAAGACTGCGAGGTCCAGGCCGTCAAGCAGGGTGTCGATGCGGGCCACTTCCTCCTGGCTGAGGAGGATGTCTGCAGCTGCGGCATTCTCGGCAATGCGCTTGCTCTTGCTTGTGCCGGGAATGGGCACAATCCAGGGCTTCTTGCAGAGCATCCAGGCAAGGGAGAGCTGGGCAGGAGTGGCGTTCTTTTCCCGGGCCATGGTGCGCAGGGTGTTGATGAGCGCCATGCTTTTTTTCATGTTCTCTGCTGTGTACTGCGGCATGCGGCTGCGGTAGTCCAGCTCCTTGTCGTACTGATCTGTTGTGGCTGTCTGCACTGCAGAGAGGAAGCCGTTGGCCAGGGGAGAATAGGCCACAAGTGCGATATTGCACTCTTCCAGCATGGGGAACATGGACTCGTGCCAGCGTGCCATCATGGAGTAGCGCATCTGCACGGCTGCCACCTTGCACTCGGCATTGGCCCTGCGGATGTAGTCCGCTGTGGCATTGGAGATGGCCCAGCTGCGGATCTTGCCCTCGCGGATGAAGGTGCTCATGGTCTGGGCCACTTCTTCAGGCTCCCTGGCCGGGTCAGGCTTGTGCTGGTAGTACAGGTCAATGGTGTCCACGCCAAGGCGTTTGAGGCTGCCTTCCAGAGAGCTGCGCAGGGACTGCGGAGATGCATCCGGCACGACCTCATAATTGTCGCCCCAGCTGATGCCGCCCTTGGTGGCAATGACCACCTTGTCGCGCACAGGACGCAGGGCTGCGCCGACAATGTCCTCGTTGACTGCCACAGAGCCGTCTGCATATCTGCCGGTATAGACCTCGGCAGTGTCAAAGAAGGTGTGGCCGTGCTCAAAGGCCTCCTGAATGCGCCTGATGCCGTCTTTGCGTTCCAGAGCAACGCCGTAGGCATGGGACAGGCCCATGCATCCGAAACCGATGGCGGAAACTGTCAGCTGGCCGCCGAGAGAGCGGGTTTGCATGGAAGTACTCCTCTTGTATGCTTGATTGTGCATGATTGTGCTTGATGTGCGGTGCAGTCTTCTGCCCCGGCAGTCCTGCCGAAGCCGTGTCTGTGACGTTGTGGCTGCTTCCCAGTCCGGGAAAGCTCACAGGTCAGAGAGTAGCCATGCACATGCCTGAAGAGGAGACCTATTTCTGCCTCTGTTTTGCTCAATTCTCTCTCCATACTGACGAAACAGGCAGTTTCTGGCATAGAGGACGCAACAGGAACACGGCATGCTTCCCCTTTTCCGAACACGCCTGCCCCTGCACAGGAATACTGCTTCAAACCTTGTCATCAGAGGGAACTATGACTGAGCTTGAACGTGTGGACATCACAAGAAGCCTGACCTTGCTGGCAGACCTTGTCTTGCACAATACTGCTTCTGGCGAAGGAAGTCCTGGTGAAGGAAGTACCACTGCAGCCATCAGAGGCCTGGCCTTTCATCACTTCACCAGCCCTGGCGATCCCATGCCGCACTTCATGCAGCCTGTGCTCATTGTGGTTGCCCAGGGACGGAAGGTGGTGCATATCAGTGGCAGAGACTATGCGTTCGCAGGCAATACCTGTTTTGTCACTGGTGTGAACATGCCGGTCACAAGCTGTGTGCTGGAAGCCAGCGAGGACCAGCCCTATCTGGCCATGTCCCTGTATCTGGACATGGAACTGCTGGCAGAGCTCGCTGTGCGCACCCCGCCACAGGGAGCACAGGCCGAATGTCCCTGCGGGGCCATGATTCAGGAGATGGGCCCTGAGCTTCTGGACGCCTTTGTGCGCCTGGCAGCGCTCACGACCAGGCCTGACGAGATTCCTGTCATGGGCGAGATTGTGCTGCGCGAGATCCACTACCGCCTGCTCAAAAGCCCCATTGGCGCCCTCTTGCGCACCTTCAACGCCTTCGGAAGCCAGGGCCATCAGATTAGCCGGGCCATACACTGGCTTGAGGAGCACTACAAGGAGTCTTTGAGCGTGGAAGAGCTGGCAGCTCGTGCCAGCATGGCTCCCTCCACCTTCCACAGGTACTTCAAGAAAGTAACGACCGTGAGTCCCCTGCAGTACCAGAAGCGGCTGCGCCTCGATAAGGCGCATCATCTCATGATGTCAGGCCAGTGCGACGTGACCCAGGCTGCCTATGCCGTGGGCTATGAGAGCGTCTCCCAGTTTGTCCGCGAGTACAAGCGCCTCTACGGCGAAGCGCCGCGCAGGAATGTCCTGGCCCTGCAGGCCGCAGGCAGACAGGAATCTGCCAGCTTTGCGTAGAAGCTGTCAGAACGTGAGAACAAACGGCCGCTGCCTCAAAGCCTGAACCAGAGAGGAAGCAGGCCGGGGCAGCGGCAAAAGAGGTGTCTGCCGTCAGACCCTGCAGTGAGCGTCTGAGCCGTCCCAGGTGGTCAGAATGAGAGTCAGACGTGCTTTTCTGGTCCGGCAACAATGTTTGCAAGGAGAGAGCTATGAGATTTTCCGTCCCTGAGTTGCAGGAAGCACTGATGACAGCAACTGAGGACCTGCCTATCGCTGCGGAATGCGACGATCTGCCGACGCCAGCCAGGGTCTTCATGCCGGCTTCACAGCGTCGGGCGCTGCGTTTGCACACCCTGCTGGTCACTGGCGCACGCGGGGTTGGCAAAACCTTTTTGACGCGTGCCCTGGAACAGGAAAGCGTCCGCTCAATGCTGAAAGAGGAGCTTCCTGAACTTGCCAGTGTTCGGGTCATCATCGGGCACACGGACAAAGAAAAGCCCGGGAGCTACCCAGACCCGGAGCAGTTTTCCTCTCTGCTCACAAGATACGATGCCCTTGATATCTGGCGGGCTGTCTGGTGGCGGGCTCTTGCTGCCCAGCCGGAAGCTGCCTTGCTGTGTCCCTTTGTTTCCCGGTCATGGGAAGAGGATGTCGCAGCAGTGGCACAGGCACCCGAAGCTGCAGACAGGTTTTTTGCTGAGGCCAACAGGGCGCTTGCAGCAGCCGGAACGCGTCTTCTGGTGCTGTTTGACGCCCTGGATCGCGCCGCCGAGACGTGGGAGGAGCGTGACACCCTGACTGCGGCCCTGTTGCGGACGATAGTGCAGTTCTCCGGCTGTTCCCACATCACAGGCAAGATCTTCCTGCGGGAAGACCATTGTAGCCGGCTTTCTTTCTCCTTTCCCGGTGCTTCCAGGCTGCTTTCCACGCAGGTACGGCTCTCCTGGACGCGGGCAGAACTCCATGGCCTGTTCTGGCAGTGCCTCTGTAATGCTGTCAATGGCGCAGGTGAGGTGCTGCGTGACGTGTTTGCTCAACGCCTGCCGGGCGCCCTTGTGCAAAAAGATGGTTGCTGGCTTTTCGACAGGACGGTCGAATTGGATGACGACAGGCTCCGCCGGGCTTTTCATGCCCTGACTGGTCCCAGTATGGGGAAGCACAACCGGCGCGGTGTCCCCTACATCTGGACGGTCGGACATCTTGCCGACACCCGGCAGCAGACGACTCCCCGTTCCTTTCTGGCTGCCTTGCGCCATGCCTGCGTTGACGCACGAGAACAGCACCCCGATGCTGAGTTTGCCATTCCCCCTGAGAGCATCGCAGCCGGCGTACGGGTCGCCATGAAGAACCGCGTCAAAGAAATGCAGAAAGACCTTCCCTGGGCTGAAGACTTGCTCAGGTGTCTTGATGGTGTGATGCTTCCCTGCTCCTTTACGGAAGTGCAAACACTGTGGCACGGAAGGTTCCCGCAGGGGCCGGAAGAGCTGGTCATCAGGTATCCTGGACAAACGCCACCGGACTTTGCGTCACAGCGATGGCAGGATGTACGAGAGCTGCTTGAACGGCAGGGCTTCTGCATGACTCTGCATGACGGACGTTTCAATATGCCGGACATCTACCGCATCCCCTTCCGCCTTGGTCGCAGGGGCGGCGTCAAGCCCGCAGCCTGACCCGGACAGACAGGAATCTGCCAGCTTTGCCTAGTGTCGTCAGACCCCAGGAAGCACAAGAATGACCGCTGCCTCAAAGCCTGAATCAGAGAGGAGCGGACAGGGGCGGCAGTCGCTTGCTGCCATAAGGAGTGGGGCGGACAGGGACTCCTGGTGCTCAGGGCGCTGGATACTGGCATTCTGGTGAGCAGGAGAAAAGTCATCAGGCACGAGACAGGCGGAAGCAGGACAGCCTTGCGACAGGACACTGGTTCTTCTCTGGCAAAAACAGCACAGACGGGCTACTCTGCAGAAAGTTCCGGTCTGCCACGTGCAGGCCGGGGCGTGAGGGCAACAAACACAGTGCAGAGGAAGATCATGTCCGAGAGCTTTGTCTATCATCCCATTGGCATCATCCACAGCCCGCACACAGACCCTGCCCATGGTCCTGTGCAGCCCTGCTATGCCGAAGGCTGTACAGGAACAGTGGAAGTCTGGCCCGAGTACGAGCAGGGTTTGCTCGACCTGGAGGGCTTTTCCCATATCATGCTGCTCTATCACTGCCACAGGGCGAAGCCCTGCCCCATGCTGGTGAAACCCTTCCTGCAGAACAAGGAGCACGGCCTCTTTTCCACCCGCATGCCTGGCAGACCCAACCCAATAGGCATCAGCATCGTGCCCCTGCTTTCCAGGGAGGGAAACATTCTTCATGTCGGCAACATCGACGTCCTGGACGGCACACCGCTGCTCGACATCAAGCCCTGTTCGCGCCGCTTTGATGGCATTGCGACGACCAGAAACGGCTGGCAGGACGAGGTGGACGACACAACCGCTGAGCGCCTTGGGCGCCGCTCCTGACTCTTGCCCGGGGCTGGACCTGTATGTGCAGTCGAAGGGTCTGCCTGAGCTTATGTAGCTAGGTGGCAAAAAAATGAAAATGCCCGCAAACCGGCCTCACTCGGGGATTTGCGGGCGATTTTTGAGCCTTTCAGGTGCGAAATGCTGGTGCAGTGGTTTCAGGGACGTACAGAAAGTGACACAGTTGCTGACACAGCCCCTCAAAAAAAGCAGCAGGCGACAGACATGTGTCTGCCGCCCCCTCTCTTTGTCAGTCTGCTCAGGCAGAGGGCTGGTCTTTGCGCGCTTCTTTCAGCACTTCCTTCAGCTTTTCCACTGCAGCCACGTCTGCAGGCAGCCAGTCCACCTCGTCCAGCTCTTCAGGCTTCAGCCAGCGGGCAGCCTCATGCTCCAGAAGGTGCACTTCACCGCTGCGCAGGCTGGCTAAGAAGCAGTGCATGGTAATGTGGAAGGTCGGGTAGTCATAGTCTACCACAGTCACCAGGCGTTCAGGCACTATCTCCACGCCGAGCTCTTCCCTGATCTCGCGCACAATGGCCTCTGCAGGGGATTCCCCGGCCTCGACCTTGCCGCCGGGAAACTCCCAGCCATCCTTGAAATCACCATAGCCGCGCTGGGTGGCCAGGATGCGTCCCTCGTGCTGCAGCATGGCAGCAGAGACAACGATATGTTTCATAGCTCTTCTCCAGTGAGATATTCGTACAGGCCCGGCTCAACGGCCTGGCGCAGTTTCCAGTGTATGGTGAAGGCCCGGCTGCCATTGGGCAGGGTGACAGGGGCAGGGTTGCCGGCTTTGTCCACAGCGTCAAGTTCGCCCAGAAAATAGAAGGCCTTGGCCTCCTTGTCCTCCTTGTTCCTGCGCACAAAGAGAAAGATGCGCGTATCCTGATACGGCTCACGTTTCAGCATGCGCCTGGCATCGTCACTGTCCACCTTTCTGCTGGTCTTGGACAGGAAGAGAAGCTCCTGTCTGGACAGGAAGCGGTCCTCATAGGGGATGGCGTCGTCGGGCTTCATGTAGTTGATGAAGATGGGCAGGGTGCGCGTTGTGGCATGGTAGAAGTAGCCGCCTATGTTCTGGGAGGGCAGGAGTACCTCCCAGTCCAGCAGCCTGCAGACATCATCATAGGTATAGGCAGCGTTGAGGGACAGCATGGTGTCCTCATAGCGCTGTGAGTACAGGCTCTGCCAGCGTGTGCAGACAAAGTCGCACAGGTCTTCCACCATGCCGCGGAAGTTTGCATCCTCCAGGGCCTGCAGAAAGCCCTGTGCAGGCTGCCAGCAGCCTGCCGCGTCCACATGCACAACTTCCATGCCCTGCCAGCGCTCCTTCTCCTCTCTGGTACGCTCATAGCGGGCACAGAGCACTTCCTCCACGCAGCGCAGATGCTGTTGCGTGGCAGTATAGCCGCAGACCTCTGCAAGTCTGCGCACAAGAAAGGCTTTGAGGTCTGTTTCTTGTGCCAGAATACCCTGTATGAGCAGGGCTTCCGAGGGACGCACGGCATTGCCGAGCTTTCTGGAAAGCCAGGCAATGCGTCTGGCTGCATCCTGTGTGAGGCGGACTGTGTAGTCGCTGTCTGCCTTCACAAGAAAGTTGTAATAGGAGTAGTCCGTTGTCTTCTGCAGAAACTTCAGGGCATCAAGCTGACCGTGTTCTTCGTAGTCTGTGAGCTCTGGAACCCTGCCCAGCTTGTTCTTGAGGGCAAAGTAGGCCTCTTTGAGCAGTGCCATGGAGTTTGTCCTGGCAGTGTCTATGGCCTTGTAGATGCGTTCCCTGGCAACAGCGTCGAAGTGAATGGAGGAGATGCCCGGAATGTGCCTGGACTCCACCTGGATGACGCGGCGCATGGTGGTCTTGCTGTAGGACAGGTCGCCGGACAGGGCCACGGGAATGAGGTAGTTCTTTTCGTGATTGCCGATGAAGTCGAGCACGACCACAAAGTCCTTGCCCTTGTACTTGCGCAGGCCGCGCCCGAGCTGCTGCACAAAGATGATGGGGCTTTCGGTGGGGCGCAAAAGCAGGATCTGATTGACCTCAGGGATGTCCACACCCTCATTGAAGATGTCCACAGTCACCAGGTAGTCCAGACAGTCTTCGCCGCTGTCCTGGGTCAGCCTGCGTACAGCCTTTTCGCGCTTCTCCTGGCTGTCGCTTCCTGACAGGGCCTGAGCTCTGCAGCCCTGTTTGTTGAGGGCAGCGGCAATGCCTTCGGCTTTTGCTGTGGAGGCAGCAAAGATCAGGCCCTTGAGGCGCTCGCCGCAAAAGCCGTAGTAGCGTGCCTTTTCCAGGATCTGGCGTACGAGCTCCTCAAACTCCAGCCGGGCAACCTCCGGCAGGGCATGAGCAACTGTGGTGCCGTTCATGTCCACAGTGAACTCGCCTATGCCGAAGTAGTGGAAGGGACAGAGCAGGTCATGCTTCAGGGCCTGCTGCAGGCGAATCTCGTAAACAATGTTGTGGTCAAAGAGCCCGTAGATATCAAAGCCGTCCGGCCTGTCCGGGCTGCCGGTCATGCCCAGCCAGAAGTCAGGGAGAAAGTAGCTCATGATGCGCTGATAGCTCATGGCTCCGGCCCTGTGCACTTCGTCGATGATGATCACAGGGAAGGCCCCTCGCGGGAAGTCATCCAGATGCCTGACCAGGGTCTGCATGGTGGCAAAGACATATGTGCAGTCCTTGTCCCGGGAGGATCCTGAGAGCAGGCCGTAGTCACTGGCCCTGCCGCCGAGCACGCGCATGAAGGAGGCTCTTGCCTGTCTGGCAATCTGCTCCCTGTGCACCACAAAGAGCAGGCGCGAAGGCTGCATGTCCCTGATGGCAAAGGCAGCCGCAAAGGTCTTGCCTGTGCCTGTGGCAGAGATGAGCAGGGCACGCTTTCTGCCCAGCTGTCTGGTGGCCCGCAGGCGTTCAAGAAAGGCCTGCTGCATGGCATTGGGCACAAGGTTTTCCCTGGGCAGCATGCCCTTGCGCTGTGTCTGCAGCATCACTGGCAGGGCTGTGCGCTGCGCCTTGCAGGCCTTATATTCGGCTGTGTAGGCTGTGATGACCTCGGCAAGGGGCTTTGTCTGCTCATGCTCCCAGAGAGCGTCAAACTCCCTGAGCACACCCCTGGCAAACTCCCCTGTGCCTAGGCAGACCAGGCGGGTATTCCACTCCCTGCTCACGGAAAGGGCCTTGTCTGTCAGATTGGAGCTGCCGATGATGAGGTGCAGGGTACCGTCCTGCACGCTGTGCCCATTGCCAGTTCTGGGCCTCTCGCCAGGCTCTCTCCAGAAGATGTAGCCCTTGGTATGGAAGCCGTCATCGCCCTGACGGGTGCGGTAGAGACGCACTGTGATGTTGTTCAGGCAGGCCAGCTTCTCCAGGGCTTCAGGCTCTGTGAAGTGCAGGTAGTCTGTGGTGAGGATGCGGCCCGGGATACCCTTTTCCTCAAGTTCTTTGAGGGTCTGCAACAGGGGCGTGATGCCGCCTCTGGTGATGAAGGCCACGCTGATGGCAAAGGAGGTGCAGCTGGAAAGCTCGCGCTCAATGTCGTCGCGCACCTTGTGGCCCTGAACATTGGACAGCAGACTGATGCGCAGTTCCTCGTCCGAGGGGTGGGCACTGTTGAAGATTGCAGTTTGCAGGCTCTGCTGCAGCTGTTGTTCTATGGTCATGGGCCGCACTCCTTCAGCACATCTCCAGCACTTCTCCAGCACTTCTCCAGTACGCATTCAGCCATTCTCACGACTTCCTGCTCATACAGCGTTCTTCACAGAATGCGGATGCCTGTCGTTTTGCACCTTCAGGCACGCGCACACCATTGAACGCCCTGGTGCAGACGCATTTGTCCGGGGAAAGTGGGCGGAAAAGCGGCCGGAAAAGCGGCCTGTGTGGCCGATTTTCAGGGGATGCCAGTCCTGGTTGCACGCACAAAAAAAACCGCCTGCACCCTGGCCTTGTACCAGGTCTGCAAGCGGTCTCGCAAGACGTTGGAGAAGAGCTGTTATCTGGCGCCCTTGGGGAAGAGCACCACGCCTATGGTCTTCAAAAAGATGGTGATGTCCAGCAGAATAGAGATATTCTTGATGTAATAGAGGTCATACTCAAGCTTGCGCAGGCTGTCTTCCACAGATGCGCCATAGGGATAGCAGACCTGGGCCCAGCCGGTGAGACCGGGTTTCACAGTGTGGCGCAGGCTGTAATAGGGGATTTGCTTTTTCAGGTCCTGCACAAAGGTCATGCGCTCGGGGCGGGGCCCGATGAAGCTCATGTCGCCCTTGAGGATATTCCAGATCTGGGGCAGCTCATCAATGCGCACCTTGCGGATGAAGCGGCCGACGCGCGTGACACGGTCATCATGCTCCTTTGCCCAGACAGCGCCGTTCTTCTCGGCATCCGTGCGCATGGAGCGGAACTTGTAGACCGTGAACTCCTTCTCGAACAGGCCTACGCGATCCTGCTTGTAGATGACAGGGCCCTTCGATTCCAGGCGGATGGCCAGGGCTGTGATGAGCATGATGGGGGCTGCGGGGATGAGCAGCACAATGGAGATCAGCACATCCAGGGCACGTTTGAGACGGCGCAGGGAGCCTCTGGTATTGAGGTTGAAGCCCTCTGTCTGCAGCAGCCATTCCTCGGTGATCTGGGAAATGGGCAGGCTTTTGACCACATGCTCGTAGAAGCTGCGGATATCCACCACCATGGCGCCGCGCAGCTTGGCTTCCAGCAGGGCATGGGCAATGTCGTCATCAATGGGTGCGTCGGGCAGAAGCAGGATCATGGTTGCCCCGTTGTCCCTGGCAGCCTCAAGCACGTTGAAGGGGGCCCCCAGACAGGGACCTGCATCCGGGTCCATGTCCGGCTCGCCCACGTAGCCGATGATGCGGGCCTTGGGCAGGCCTTCATTGAGCAGCTGGCGCACCTTGCCGGCCCTGTCCACACCCACCAGCAGGATGCGCAGGGGGTGGGTGAGCTCATCAGAATTACGGTTATAGAAGTAGCGCCAGGTCAGGCACAGCAGAAGCGAGATGAGGAAGAGCAGACTGGTGGTTGCCCTGTCAAAGCGCCAGTGCTGGAAGGCATAGGACGCGGTTGCCGAGCTGATGATGCCGAGCACGCAGGCCACTGAGACACGGCCTATGGTCTCCTTGAAGTCCTCGTTGCCCACATTGTAGGCGTCCAGGATGTAGAAGAAGAGCAGATAGAAGAAGAGGGTGAACAGGCAGGCGCCGGTGTAGTCCCGGAAGATGTTGAGATCAGGGGCAATGGACAGCAGCTCACAGGCAATGAGAGCCACGACTATGCACAACAGGTCCACTGCCTGCAGCAGCGCTCTGCGATAATTGCTGATCATGATCCGATCCTTGGCCCCGGCACATCAGAGCGGATACCGGGGCACTCTATGTCTGGGAAAAATCCTGAAAGTCTTGTCGGCAGAAAATCCTGTGTTCTGAAGGGGGAAAGGCCGGCAGCGCAGTCCGGCCTGATGCCGGCGCAGGTCCCGGGCCTCCGGCTCAGCGCACAGCAGGGACGTGCATGTCATTCAGGATGCCGTCAGCCACCACACGGGCGTCAAATTTGTCTGCGGCAAGGGCGCGTCCGCTGGCACCCATGGCTGCCAGAGACTGCGGATGTGCGCACAGCTTCTCCATGGCAGCTGCCAGGGACTGCGGGTCCTTCACCTTTACAAGCAGGCCGTTTCTGCCATCCTCGACCACTTCCCTGCAGCCAGGCACATCCGTCACAACACAGGGCCTGCCCATGCTCATGGCTTCCATGATGGCCGTGGGCGTGCCTTCACGCCAGGAGGCAAGCACTATGACATGGGCATCGCGCACATAGGGGCGCACATCGCTGGTAGCACCAAGATAGTCCACACTGCCTGCCCAGGAGGCGATTTCCTCGTCGCTGATGCTGCCAAGGCCCTGTTCCTTGGGGCCCAGGATGCGGAAGGAGGCTGTGGGGTAGTTCTGGCGCACCATGCGGGCAGCCTCCACAAACTCGCGAAAGCCCTTGGCTTCAAGCAGGCGGCCAATGGTCAGAAAGACCAGGCCTCGGCTTGTGTCAGGCAGGGGCGTGGCGGCAAAGTGTGCGCAGTCCACGCCTGTGCCCCTGGCAAAGAGCACCCTGGCGTCCCTGCGTAAAATGCCGCAGGAGCCGAAGAGGTCCGCGTCGTCCCTGTTCTGGAAGAAGACGCCTTCAATGCCTGCCAGGGCGGTGTGGTAGAGGGCAATGCTCAGCCTGTTGATGGCTTTCTTGAACAGGGAGTCTGCCTCAAAGGCATAGCCAAGGCCTGTGATAGTAGCATAAATATGGGGAATACCGCAGTTTTTGGCAGCCATGCAGCCGTAGATGACGGGTTTGATGGTGCTGGCAAAGAGCAGATCAATGTTCTCCGAGCGGAAGATCTTGCGCAGCTCGAAGAAGGTCTTCATGTCATTGGCAGGGCTTAAGCCCTTGCGATCAAGGCTGTAATGGCGCAGGGAGACACCAAGGTCACGAAGGCGCTGATTGTTCTCCACGTCCCCGTCAGGGACAAGGCACAAGACGCTGTGGCCGCGCTCCATGGCCGTGGACATGAGCACGCGCCAGAAGAGATAGGTGGCTCTGGCCTGATTGCCGAGTACGCAGATGCGCATGGCTTTTTTCCTTTGCAAAGAAGAACTGGTTGGAAGAATTGTTGGAAGAACTGGTGGAGGGGGCTGGTACGGTGCTGGTACGGAGCAGGTGCGCAGCACCTGGTGCCGGGCAGCACCTTGTGCCCGGTTTCGCGAGTTCCTACCACAAGGAGGCAGAGAAAGAAAGAAGTTCAGGCAAGGTGTTGGTATCAGCTAAAAAATCAGACTCATCCCGGCAGCTGGCGCCTGGTTTGAAAGGCCGGCCGGCAAGCTAGCTTTTTTCTGCTGCCTGTGTCACAGTCAGGAAAAAGGACTGCTCTGTCCGCGCCTGAAAGCCTGTTTCCACCTGCCTTTCAGCCCGTTTTCCCTCTGACGTCCGGCCCCGGGTCTCCCTGTGTCTTTTTGTAAGCCCTGCTTGTGCATGTTCGTGCGCAGCTTCGGACACGATCGGGCGTGTACACAGGGGTGCTCAGGAATGCTTAAGCGCCTGATGGGGAAGCGCGAAAAGGCTGCAGGGGCAGCACAGGCTTGCATCAGGCAGCAGCGGGCAGACCGGGTTTCCTATGAAAAGACAACAAGACAAGTCCGGCCCGCCAGGGCGGGTCTGGAGGAGCAGAAAATTATGGCTGCAAAAACCTATGCGCAGTTGTGTACGTCCATGCAGGAACAGCCTGGCTGCTGGCTGGTCACCGGTTGCGCCGGCTTCATTGGTTCCAATCTTCTTGAGCAGCTGCTCAGGCTCGGCCAGAAGGTTGTCGGTCTCGACAACTTCCTCACCGGCTATCAGAAGAACCTCGACATGGTGGAAGCACTGGTCGGTCCCGAAGCCTGGAGCCGTTTCACCTTCATCAAGGGGGACATTCGCGACATCGATACCTGCCGCAAGGCCTGTGAGAACGTGGACCACGTGCTGCATGAGGCAGCACTTGGTTCCGTGCCGCGCTCCATTGAGGACCCCCTTCTTTCTAACAGCTGCAATATCACCGGCTTTCTCAACATGCTGGTGGCAGCCCGCGATGCAGGGGTGAAGAGCTTTGTCTATGCCGCCTCCTCCTCAACCTATGGTGACAGCCCCGAGCTGCCCAAGGTGGAGGACCACATCGGCCATCCTCTGTCTCCCTATGCAGTGACCAAGTACGTGGACGAGCTCTACGCAGACGTCTTTGCCCGCTGCTACGGCTTCACCATGGTGGGCCTGCGCTACTTCAATGTCTTCGGACAGCGCCAGGACCCCTTCGGCGCCTATGCAGCCGTTATCCCGCAGTGGTTCGCAAGCCTGCTGCGCAACGAGACCGTTTACGTCAACGGCGATGGCGAAACCAGCCGCGACTTCTGCTACATCGACAATGTCGTGCAGGCCAACCTGCTGGCCAGCTTCGCTGAGGACAGCGCCCGCAACCAGGTCTACAATGTGGCCTTTGGCGAGCGCACAACCCTGAACGAGCTTTTCGATCTCATCAAGGAAGAGGTGCTGCGCCACAGGGACGTGGGCGATGCCCGTCCCGTGCACCGCGACTTCAGAGCAGGTGATGTGCGTCACTCCCTGGCCAATATCGACAAGGCCAGGACCATGCTCGGCTATGACCCGCACTTTGACGTGCGCCAGGGTCTGCGCCTTGCCGGTGACTGGTACGCAGCCAACCTCTAGTTCTTCTGCAGGTCCGCCGGAACGCGCACACAGCCCTTTCCGGCGGACGTTCTGTCTGTGAGGGACACTATGGCAGCTAAGAAAATTGTGAAGTTTGCCCTGCTTGGCCTTGTCGCCCTCGTGGTGGTGGCCGTGGCGGCCATCTACCTTGCAGGGCCGAGTATTCTGGAGAAGGTTCTGGCCAGCGCCAATGAAATTTCCCGGAAATCCACTGGCAAGACACTGACCTTTGCCAAGCAGCCCTCCATTTCCATCATGCCCCTGGGCGTGCGCTTTGAAGGCGTTCGCTGGGGCGACGACACTTCTGATCTGTCTGTCTACGCCAAAAGCGGTCATGCCAGCGTGAGTCTGGGCTCCATCATCAGCGGCACCCCGCAGGTGCAGGATGTGGAGCTGCAGGGGCCTGTGGTGACCATACGCCAGACCCAGTCAGCAACTGCCCTTGGTCCTGTGACTGAGGCAGATGCTGCGCAGGCGGAAAAGGCCGTGACAGCCACGGACTCCCGCGAGCCCTTCACCCTGCCTGTGTCCCTGCAGCGCCTGGTCCTGCAGGACGGCACCTTCACCCTGGTGCAGGCAAACGGAGACCAGCTCACAGTCTCCAAGCTCAACCTCTCCGTTCGCAACATAGGCCAGGGCCAGACAGGCGAGCTTGAATGCGACTTTGTGGCAGCCATGCAGAAGGCAACCGGAGAGTATCTGGAAGCCAACATGGCCCTGCAGGGCGCTGCAGCCATGCATTTGCCGGACATCGGCCTGCCCATGCTGCAGGTGACCCTCACCCCTGTGAAGGGTCTCTATGACCCGAAGCTCGGCCCTGCCAGCTTCACAGTGAAGGGCAGCCTCTCCCTGGAGCGCGGCGCCTTTGCCCTGGAGCAGCTTGAGGCAGGCATTGCCAGCGCCAAGGTGGCGCTCACAGGCGCAGGCAACATGCACGAGCCCTCCTTCAAGGGCGATGTACGCCTGGATGCAGCGCCTGCCAGACTTGGGGTTGTGCCCGCACTCTCGGCAGTCCAGGCTCTGAACATGCAGGCACAGGCGCAGTTTGCTGACAATGTGCTGCGCATTCCCTCCCTTGCCCTCACAGCAGACAAGGCAAAGGTCGGGGGCAATCTTGAACTGGCCCTGGAGCCTCTGGCCATCAGAGGCGCGCTGCACTGCTCGGCCGTGGATGTGAATGCCCTCATGGGCAAGGAGAGCGGCAGCACTGCCGGCACGGCTAAGGAGAAGGCAGAGACAAAGGCCCAGGCTGAGGAAGACGCAGAGGAAGATGGCGGCGAAGCTGCCCTGCCTGCTGTTGATCTGACGCTCACTGGCGAGGGCATTGTCTATAATGGTGTGACTGTGAACACGCTTACCTGCAAGATTGCCGGCAGCGATGGCAACTACACCATTTCTCCCCTCACAGCCACTGTAGATGGCAGCGCCAGTGTGAATGGGCAGGCAAAGGCCGCCCTGAAAAAGCACAGCTACCAGACCTCGGGGTCTGTAAAGAACCTGTCCATGGCAACCATTCAGAAGGCTGCAGCCCAGAACTTCAACATCCAGGGCACAGCAGCTCTCAGCTGGGACATCACAGCCAGGGGTGAGGATGGTGACGCCCTGGCAAAGTCCGCTGCAGGCAAGGGCCAGGCCTCTCTGACCAATGTGACCATCCCCGGCATGATCGGGGCCATCAAGGCCACAAAGCAGCTCTCTTCCCTGGTGCTGCCCGAACGCATTGACAGCATCAGCGTGCCCTTCAGGCTGAGCAAGGGCCACTGCCTGTGGACAGCAAAGCTTGTGAGCAATGGGCTGACCGGCACAGGCTCAGGTGACCTCAACTATGTGGGCAAGCGCATTGATGCCAGTGTGCAGGTGACAGTGCAGGGACAGACCATCCCGCTCAAGATCAACGGTCCCTTGAGCGACATTTCCTATGCTGTGGACATGGAACAGCTGCTGAAGGGTATGGGCAGGGAGCTTGGCAAGGACCTGCTCAATGCCCCGCAGAACCTTCGTCCGCAGGATGGCGTGCGCAAGCTTCTGCCCGGCGGTGGCGGCAATCCCCTCAGGGGTCTTTTCTAACAGAGGCCTTTTCTCACAAAGACTTTTTCTCATAAAGACTGGCAGGGGTAGGACGTGCGTCCTGCCCCTTTGCAAAAGGAGATACTGGCATGAGCAGCATTACCTGGTACGGCCATGCGGCCTTTGCGCTTGAGTGCGCAGGCATGCGCATCCTCATTGACCCCTTCTTCACGAACCCCGATATGGCAGCTGCTGCGGAACAGGGTGGCGTTGACCTCATCCTTGTCACCCATGACCATGGCGATCACACAGGTGACGTGGCTGGCATTGCCAGGCGCACCAAAGCCACAGTGGGCGCCATTGTGGGCACCACAGGGCATCTTGAAGAGATGGGCGTGCCTGCGGAGCAGATCTACTGCGGCGGCTTCAACATGGGTGGCACCATTGCATGCAAGGGAGCAAAAGTGACCATGACCCAGGCCTATCACACCAGTGATACCGGCTCACCGGCAGGCTACATTGTGACCATGCCTGACGGCCTTGTGGTCTATCACGCCGGTGACACCTGTATTTTCAGCGGCATGGCCCTGTGGGGCAAGCTCTACGCCATAGACGTGGCCCTGCTGCCCATTGGCGGCCACTACACCATGGATGCCCGCCAGGCTGCCATGGCCTGTGGTCTGCTCAAATGCTCCCATGTGGTGCCCATGCACTACGCAACCTTCCCCATCCTTGCCCAGGATGCCGGCGAGTTCGAACAGCTGCTGGCAGCCCAGGTTCCCACCTGCCGCTGCGTGACCATGAAGCCCGGAGAAACGGCCGATTTCAGCAGGTAGCCACCCTGTCTCCCGGCTGCAGCCGGGCAGTTGCCTGCCCTTGACAGCAGGTCCTGTTTGTGGGTAGAGCTCTCACGCCTGTGCCCGTGGCTCAGCTGGATAGAGCGTTGGCCTCCGGAGCCGAAGACCGGGAGTTCGAATCTCCCCGGGCACACCATTTGGGATGCAATAACGGGATGCAGTGTACGCTGTGTCCCGTTTTTCCTGTCTCAGGGGCCGGATGCGGCCGCTGAGGATGCTGCACGGAAGCCCCTGGCACACGTGCTCAGAGCTGCACGTGCCCGGAACTGGCCAGGCTGGCTGTTCTCACCTTCCTGCGGCATTGACTTTTCCGACACAGGGGCATGTAATGCCTGAAGACAGTGCACTACCTGCACTGCATACGTCAAAGTCCTGCTGCACAGGGCAACGAAGGGGCTGAGCCGGGCAGTCGGGCCTGTGAGTGCGCCTGACCCGCATCGTCTTCTCATCCTGTGCCAGAGACAAACCCTGCACTCTTCAGATCCGTAATTTGAAGCTGCAGCCACGGGAGCACCATGGGTACAGCCGTAAGCACTGATGTGACCAGCAAGATAGCGACAGACGCAAGTTCAGACAGGCAGATCCCGAAAACTGTTTACCTGACGCTGTGGTTTCCGCTGTTGTCGGAAACATTTGTCTTCTTTGAGGTCGAGGGGCTGTGGAAGCGTGGAATGCCCCTGTCGGTGTACTCCCTGTACGGTGAACGCAAGAAGTTTCTGGCAGAGCACATGCGTAACTCCTCTGTGCCTGTCAGACACCTGGGGATCCCCCATATTCTGCCCATAGCAGCCGCTGTCATCGGCAGACTGCTGCGCCAGCCCCGTCTTGTGGGCGGCATGTTGCGCAGGATTCTCTTTGCAAAGTGGCGCGACATGGAAATGCGCCTGGAAAACTACTGGGCCTTCTGCTGCGGCGTCTATCTGGCCGAAAAGTTTCGCAGGGAAGGGGTCAGGCATGTGCATGGCGCCTGGGCATCAGGGCCTGCCACTGCCGGCTGGGTCATTCATCAGCTGGAGGGCATCCCCTACTCCTTTACAGCCAGGGCCACAGACGTGCGTCCCCCGGACGGCTTTTTGCAGGAAAAGCTGGAAGACTGCGCCTTTGCCCGCGCGGACTCCTCCTTCAATGTGCCGCATCTGCGCTCCTTTCTGCCTGCAGACAAGGCAGACAAGGTGCATCTGGTCTATAACTCCCTCACTGTGAGCGGCGATCGCACTGCTCCTGTGCACATGCAGGCCCCCTGCAAGCTTATTGCCATAGGCAGGCTCATTGAGAAGAAGGGCTTTTCCTATCTCATCAGGGCAGCGGCGCAGCTGAAGAAGGAAAACGTGCCTGTGGATCTGACCATTGTGGGCGGCGGCACCCTCATGCACAGTCTGCAGCACGAAGCAGAGGCCTGCGGCGTGGATGTGCACTTTACCGGCGCACTGCCCCATGATCGCATTGCCGCCAGACTGTATGCCAGTGACATCATGGTCATGCCCTCGGTCATTCCCGAAGGCACAGAGCAGTCCGACGGGCTGCCCACAGTCATCCTTGAGGCCATGCGCCTTGGCGTGCCTGTGGTGAGCACCAGTGTGGCCAGTATTGGTGATGTGGTCATCAACAACGAGACAGGCTGCCTTGTGCCCCAGAAGGACGTGCAGGCCCTGGCAGAAGCCATACGCGGGCTGACAGAGGACAGAGAGCGTGCCCTGCGCCTGGCTGCCAATGCCAGAGCCATGGTGCTGGACAAGTTTTCCAGAGAGCAAACCCTGGGGCGCATGGAAGAGCTCTTTGCCAGAGCTGAGGCCGAAGCCTGCGCACGGCCGTAGGGCGCAGGGCGGCGCTCCCATGGGACAGATAATTCGAAAAATATACTGACCACTGACAAGCCTGAGACAAAGGCCTACGGTACCCCCTTGAGACGACCTTCAGTGACGCTCCATGAGGCGGACACCCTGACAGCCGCGAGAAGGCCTCTCAGCGCCTCTGTGAGGCGTTTGTCAGCGCAGGTCCAGGTACTTGTGTGTCTGCAGGGATAAGTGCAGATTGTGGGCCAGACAGAGCTCGATGCACAAGGCTGTGGCAGCCTTGTCCTGACTCACGGGCTGCAGGGCTATGACAGGGCGCTTCGGGGCAGAGGCTGCCTTTTCCAGCACCAGGGGCACAAGCAGACTGGCATCTTCCCTGGTGGCTATGGGCAGCTTGATCTCGTCAGCCAGGGTCCAGTTCTCCTCCAGGGGCAGTTTCGCACGCTTGGGGGAGAGGGTCAGCCACTGTTTGCCCGGACAGGGAGCGGGCAGGGGTCTGGTCCCGCTGGTCTCTGCCTGGATGAAGAAACCTTCTGCCTGCAGGGCCTGCATGAAGGGGCGGACGTCCTGCAGGAAGGGCTCGCCGCCAGTGAGCACGACATGGCGCACAGGCCCTGCCAGGGCCATGATGCGCGAACACAGAAAGTGGATATCCATGCAGGAATAGCCGGCCTCGCCAGAGGCACCGCCGATGAGCGCTGCCTCGTTGTCGGCCCTGCGCATGCGCGCATCCAGAGACATGGCATAGCCGGTATCGCACCAGGGGCAGTGCACATCGCACCCCTGCAGGCGCACAAAGACGGCCGGTGTGCCGGTAAAATGACCTTCTCCCTGCAGGGAGAGGAAGACTTCATTGACGAAAAGTGACGACATAGTGCTGTTGGATAAGGACAAACGCTGTTGCAAACGCTGCTGTGAGCGCTGTGGAATGATGTTGCGGAATGACGCTGCGGAATGATGTTGTGGAATGCTGCTGTGTACAGACAGCCCGGCAGAGATGCAGGGAGACTGCTCTCAGTCAGGGTCTTTTTCCCAGGTGGCATAGCTTTTTTCTGTCTCAAAGACAGTGACCGAGCTGACTTCCACACCGGAATCAATGCCGTTTTCCTTAAGGACAGCCGGAAACATGACGCTGCCTAAGTAGGTGGCCATGTTTTCTGCAGTGGGATTGAAGGGCACTGCCACCAGCGAATCGTCTTCCTGCAGGACAGTGAGCTGTGTGACCAGGGGGTCAATGTCATAGAGCAGGGTTCTGTGGTCCCAGGCCTCGTCCACAGCCCCGCATAAAAGGCGTTTGACCTCGCCGAAGTCCAGAATCATGCCAAGATGGTCCAGTTTTTTTGCCGAGAGGGTGATGAGGATGGTGTAATTGTGCCCGTGCAGGCGTTCGCACTTGCCGCTGTGCTCATAGATCCTGTGGGCAGTGGAGATTTCGTGCTTGCGGGTAATGTGTATCATGCTGCCAGTGTTTTTGCGTACGTGTTTGCTTGCGAGGGTGGTTTAATGCGGGTGTCAGAATGGATGTTTGGCTGCCTGTCATGCCTGTTCTGCATGACACGCAGGCTGTATGACTGCCATCAGGACTGTCATCATGACTGACATCATGGCCATTGTGCAGAGGCCTGCATGGCGGCTGCAGCGTGGTTGCAGCGTGATTGCAGCGTGGTTGCAGAAGACGTGCGCAGGAAGCCTCACAGGTGCAGACAAAAAACAACGGACAGCCTGTCAAAGAACAGACTGTCCGCTGGAGAAAATGTCTGCAGAACCTTAGCCCTGGATGTTGCCTTCTTCGGCTTCTTCCTGTTTGCCAAGGCCCTTCAGGCCGTACATGGTAGTAGAGCCGGAAGACCAGTACTCAACGACGCCTTCCTTGACGAGTTCGCTGAGGATCTTCTTCACTTCACGGGGCTTCTTGTCGGGGAAGAGGTCCAGGAAGTCATTGAAGTAGTGCTTGGACTTGGTTTTGGCCTTAGCCTTGAAGTATTCGATGATAACTTCTTTTTCGTCTGCCATGACGGGCTCCATGTGCATGGCAGCAGGCAGTGCCTGCTGCCATGAATGAGATTGGAATAAGACAGATTCTTAGAACTTGAACTGCGTGCTCTGGCGCCAGGTGTAGTAGGCGGGATCACGGAAGTCATCAATCAGGTGATGGCTGAATTCCAGACCTGTCAGCTTGAAGAAGTCCTGCCAGCCGATACGTTCAGCCCAGTCACCCAGACGCTCGTACTTGCGGGCATGCTGGGAGTAGGTGTCAACGATCTTACGCACAGTGGCGGTAAGGGTAGGCCAGCGAGGAGTCTCGTTGGGAATGTAGGCCACAACGACCTTGGAGAATTTGGGGAAGGTCATACGGTTGGAGACCTTGCCGCCGACCATGATGGCAATACCGTCGCCTTCCTTGTCAGCGATGGGCAGTGCGGGGCACATGGTGTAGCAGTTGCCGCAGTACATGCAGCGGTCTTCCTTAATGGCGATGGAGTTCACCTTCTGGCCTTCGAAGTCCACCTTGGTGGGACGCACGGCTGCCATGGGGCAGGCGGCGACGGCAAGAGGAATTTCGCACAGCTTGTCGGCCCACTTGTGGTCGATCATAGGAGGCTTACGGTGGATACCCACGAGACCGATGTCAGAGCAGTGCACAGCGCCGCACATGTTGATGCAGCAGGCCAGGGACACGCGCACCGGAGCGGGCAGCTTCATGTCCTTGAACTCATCGAACAGGGCGTCCATGACCACCTTCACGGGGCCGGTGGAGTCAGTGGCCGGGGTGTGGCAGTGCAGCCAGCCCTGGGTGTGCACAGGGTTGCTGATACCGGCACCGGTGCCGCCGACGGGGAACTTGTAGGCGCCAGCCTTGAACTTGCGGGAGTTCAGGTCGTCCTTCAGGGCCTTGGCGGTCTCAAGGTTGTCGGTGATGAACTCGATGTTGTTACGGGTTGTCCAGCGCACAAAGCCACCGGTGTACTTATCGGCGATGTCACAGACTTCGCGGATAGCGGTGATGGACATGGTACGGGAACCGGCGCAACGGACGGTGTATGCCTTGTCACCGGACTCTGCCACGTGCATGAGCAGACCGGGTTCAAGAATTTCATGATAGAGCCACTTGCCAAAGTTCTTGGCAATGACGGGCGGGAACATGGTGTCGTACTTCTGGGGACCAATGTCCGTGATACGACCTTCCATGGGTTTCTGCGGATTGTAACCGGAAGAAATAAAGGCCATTTTTCTTTCCCCCTAATCTTAGCGCTGATGACGGGAACGGTAGTCGGCGAGGTCACGCTTGAAGCCGCCGGGCACCTCATCTTCCTTGAAGAAGATGTAGGGGTTATTGCGGGGTTCTTTCACGTGGTACGCCTGAGCTTCGATGTTCGTCACTTCGAGCAGCTTCTGGAAGGAGGCACGCTTGATCAGTTCGCCAAGACGTTCACGGTTCTTGCCTTCTTCAATCCACCAGTCCCAGATGTTTTCGATGATTTCCTTCACTTCGTCGTAGGGATTTTCGACGGTCACGAAGGGAACCAGCAGGGAGCCCATCTGGGCGCCGTCAACGACAGGGGCCTTTGCGCCGCAGAGGACGGAGGCGCCACGCTCGTCACCGATGTGCAGAGCGCGGGGCATGGTGTCGATGCAGTGCATGCAGCGCACGCAGTTGGCGTTGTCAATGGTCAGCTTCTGGCCATCCCAGCTCATGCAGTGGGTGGGGCAGCGGTCAATGACTTCAGCCTGGATGTCGAACTTGCCCCAGTCACGGCCGGAGTGGGCACCGGCGTTAGGAGCGAATTCGCCGCCAACATAGCCTTTCACTGCGTCCTGATCGATCTTGATGTCGTCACGCCAGGTGCCCACGACTGCGAAGTCGGAGCGGGCCATGGCACAGACGCAGCCATTGGGACAGCCGTCAAACTTGAACTTGAACTTGTAGGGGAAGGCGGGACGGTGCAGTTCGTCCTGGTAGTCCTGGGTCAGCTGGTAACAGGCGTCCTGGGTATTGTAGCAGGCGTATTCGCAGCGAGACATACCCATACAGGCAGCGGGGGTACGCAGGTTGGAGCCGGAGCCACCGAGGTCGTTGTTCATCTCGTGGGTCAGTTCGTAGAAAATTTCTTCGAGCTGAGGAGTGGTGGTACCGATCAGAACGATGTCACCCGTGGAACCATGCATGTTGGTGAGACCGGAACCGCGCAGATCCCAGATGTCACACAGCTGGCGGAGGAACTTCGTGTTGTAGAATTTGCCGGAAGGCTGAGCAACACGGATGGTGTGGAAGTGGGCCACGCCGGGGAACATTTCGGGCTGGTCGCAGTAACGGCCGATAACGCCGCCGCCGTACCCGAACACACCCACGATGCCGCCGTGCTTCCAGTGTGTTTCCATGTCTTTGTAGCTCAGTTCAAGAAGGCCGAGCAGATCTTCACAGCAATCCTGGGGAATCTGGTAGTCCAGACCCTTGGGGTTGGCTGCACGATACTCTGCTTCTTGTTTAATGTCGGACACAACGCTCGGCCAGGGGCCTTCTTCGAGCTTGTCCAACAAGGGGGTCTCAAATTTCATTACCGTACCTCCACGTGGTTTGGGCAATATCATTTTGGGCCATCTTGGGGGCTGAAGAAATTGTTCTCAAGCACACTTCCGAAGTGACCCGAGTTCTTTTCAACCAGTCCCAATGAAGATATCTGTTGCGAGTTGAATAGCCAATTTTGCGTATCTTGGCAACTCTGACCCGTTTTTTTGGCGTAAGTTGTGAAATTTGTATCAAGCACCCTTTGCAAGAGATTCTGACCATGTTCTGACTGCGTGCAGCCATTGAAAACCAGTTTCAAATACTGCTTTCAGCATTGCCAGGACAGTCTTTTTGCTACTGATTACAGGCGTTTCTCTTCTCGGTTTCTGCAGTGCTCATCAGGCAGAAGCACGCCTTTTCATCTGTTCCGCCCCTGGTTTTGCCCTGGGGCACAGTCGCCTGCAGGCCTGGTCGTGAAAATTTTTTTTCTCAAGAAAAACACCCTGTTACTTGTCTTTTCGGCGTCCCGGTTCTGGAGAAAATTTTCTCATGGCTTTCCCTTTCTGTCGGGTCACGAAGGACCGTTTTTTGTGCGCTGGCAGGAGCGGCAGGCAGGGGATCACAGCCTGAACATGCATTTTTTCCCCTCAAAACAGAGAGAGGAGCAGTTAACATGTATACCCACGTTTGCTTCCTCAAGTCAACAAAGAAAAAAATTTTCAGCGTTTCCTGTATGTAACTCTTTGAAAGCATGCGTTAAATCACAGAGCAGTGCTGTGTTCCCCGTCTTTTGGGCAAGATTTTTTGTGCTAACTTTGTGAAAACTAGAACAAGGCCCCATCGGGCACAACCTGGTCTGCATGTTCCGACTGGATCAAGCAACTTTGCGCGAAATTTGTCCTGGTACGTCACAAGGGCCATACAAGCGGCTTTGCGAGAGATGTCCCGGCCCTGTTCCAGGCTGTTCTTCTTGCCAGAAGACGTGCCCTGAAGCTACATTAGGAACCCGGATGAAGGGGGCTTGCAGCCAGCCTTCACATATTTGTCATCAGAGAGGACTGTTATGGAAGACGCGAACGGCATCTACTATTACCCGAACCCCACTCTTCCCCAGGTGAGGGTGTATGTGCGCAGGGGAGAAGACGGCAGCATCGAGTTCCGCATGTGGGACGCAGAGCACGAGGACGTGTGGGAGAAGCACGGCTGGATCTCCATGGAAGTGGTCAATGCTGCCATTGAGATGTTCGGGTCCGCTCATGACAGTTCCTGGCATCCCGAGGCCATCTATGATGCCACTGTGGCAGAGTCTCTGCTGCAGGACCAGGAAAACAGAGCAAAGAAGGCAGGGAAGGCGTAGACAGACAGCAGGGATGGCTCAGGCAGCTTTGATGGCCGGAAAGGCGCTGAAGGCGGAGAAGGTGTAGCAGACGTGAGCAATTACAGGCTTGCCAGCAACCACGAGTTCTTTGTTCGTGATCTTCTGCGCGACTACTGTGCAGTCTATCTTGCAGTGGTCGAGCAGCAGGTGCGCTGCCGCAGGGACGGCAATATCTCCTATACCCAGGTGCGCACTCTCATCGGAGAGTCCATGAGCAAGGGTGTGTTCTGGCGCCTGAAGGATACTGCCCACTATCTGTACCGCAATGAGGAAAGCAGCGCTGCTGACAGCACAGGGGCGCACTATGCCAGCATAGGACGCCTCATTGACTGGTGCATAGGATATGCCTTCCACGAGTGCTGCAAGCTGCGTGAGGACGCCTTCCAGGGCCAGCACTATGCCACGCGCCTGATCCAGCTCTCCAGTGAGGATCCCCTGGCCCAGCGCCTGGCAGCTCCGCTCATGTCCCTGTCCGGGCAGACAGCGGAAAGTGTGAAGAGAGAAATCACCCGCATTCTGCACGTGCTCAGGGCAGGCATGCTGCTGCTCATCCGCTACCTGCCCTCTGCTGCGGAAAACTGCAGCCTGGCCCGCTGGCTGGCCACGGACGAGGATCGCGTGCGCAAGGCCTTTCAGAATCTGTACCCTGCGCTCATCAAGGCCCTGTACAGGGACACGCCGGAGCGCATGTACACCCTGGCTGCAGTGGACTTCCTGGAGTGCGGACGCTCCGAGGAAGCGCTGAACCTGCTCAGCCATGCCGATGAGCTCGGCAGGCTGGACGAGGATGGCAGACGCATGGAGCAGGCCATTCGTGCCGGGATCCCCGGCGTGTCTGCTGTGCCTGACATGTCGCAGACCGGTGTGGCAGGCAGCAGGCCCTGATGTCTGCCCTGATGCAGCCTGATGCAGCCGGACAACGGCTTCGGACACTGATTGCAACAACAAGGAGGCGGCGCCACTGCCTGACGGGCGCCGGTGAGTATGAAGGCAGACTCCGCAGACAGAACACGGTACGGGGCCGTCCTCATAGCGCTTGTGCTGGCCATTGCCCTGGCGCTGGCAGGCTGTGGCGGCAAGCAGGCGCCAGCCCCCCGCGAGGGCAGGGACAAGCCCTATACGGTCAGAGGCAAGACCTACTATCCGCTGCTCTCAGCCGAAGGCTATGAGGCAGTGGGCACAGCCTCCTGGTACGGGCCGGGCTTTCACGGCAAAAGGACCTCCTCAGGCGAGCGCTTCAATCAGAATGCCATGACTGCGGCCCATACCATTCTGCCCTTCCAGAGCGAGATTGAGGTCACCAATCTGCGCAATGGCCGCTCAGTGGTGGTGCGCATCAATGACCGCGGTCCCTTCTCGGACTCGCGCATCATTGACCTCTCCAGGGCAGCAGCAGTCAGGCTTGACATGATAGGCACAGGCACAGCCAGAGTGCGTCTGCGCCATGTGGGCGGCGGCACGTCTGCATCCCCTGTCCTGCCCGGGCCGTCAGTGCAGCAGCCTGTGAATGTGGAAGGCACCTTCTATATTCAGGTTGGCGTTTTCGGCAAGAGAAACAACGCCATACGGGCCATGCGCCAGACAGGGAGACTGGACATGAAGGCGCAGGTGGACTACAGGCGCAATTGCTGGCATGTGCTGCTTGGTCCCTGGAGCGACCTCAACACTGCCAACGACAACCTCTGGCGTGTTCGCGATATCTTCCCTGACGCCTACGTGATCAGCGAAGACAAGGTCTGAGCAGACAGGTTCTGCGCAGGCAGGACCTGACCAGACAGGGCCTGCCAGACAGGACCTGAACAGGCAGGTTCCGGGCATCGCGTTTAAGGCAGACACAAATGCTTCCCAGCTGTCTGCAGCTGCGGCACAGGCAGCTGCAGACCGGTACAGATGGGATACAGATAGATTTGATCAGGGGCACGCTGCAGCAGCGGCCCTCAAGGAGTTTTCAGACAATGGCTATGCGTTTGTCCCGTTCCATTGTCGGCACAGCAGAAGCTGATGCCGTGGCAAGGGTGATTGTGGAAGACGGCTACCTCGGCATGGGCAGTGAAGTGCAGCGCTTTGAAGAAGACGTGGCTGCCTTCCTTGGCGTGCCTCCTGCCAGCGTGGCTGCCGTGAACACCGGCACTGCTGCGCTGACCCTGGCAGTGGATGCAGCAGCCCCCGGTGCCTTCGGACAGGGTGTGCGCGGCTCTGTGCTCGTGCCCTCCCTGACCTTTGTTGCCTCCTTCCAGGCCATTACCGCCGCTGGCTGCAGGCCCATTGCCTGCGAGGTTCTGCCCGACACAGGCACCATTGACCTTGAGGATGCCGCAAAGCGCATACAGAAAGATACCTTTGCCATCATGCCTGTCTTCTATGCCAGCAATCCCTGGGGCCTGGACGAGGTCTGTGCCTTTGCAAAGGAGCACGGCCTGCGCGTCATCGAGGACGCTGCCCATGCCTTCGGCTGCCTGCACGATGGCAAAAAGATCGGCAGTTTCGGCGACCTTGTCTGCTTCAGCTTTGACGGCATCAAGAACATCACCTGCGGCGAGGGCGGCCTTGTGGTCGCCTTCAACGAGCAGGATGCCAGGACCATCCAGGATGCCCGCCTGCTCTCTGTGAGCAAGGACACCCAGGCCCGCTTCCATGGCGGCAGAACCTGGGACCCCAGTGTCACGCGGCAGGGCTGGCGCTTCCACATGAGCAATATCATGGCTGCCATTGGCCGGGTGCAGCTCTCAAGGTTCGAACAGGAATTTGCCCCTGCCAGAAAGCATCTTGCAGCCCTCTATCGCGAGGAACTGGCAGGTGTTGAGCAGATGCAGTTCCTCAGGACCGATGCAAGAGACGACATCGTGCCCCACATCCAGGTGGTGCGCGTGACCAATGGCCGCATGCCCGAAGTGCGCCAGAGCCTGCTTGATGCCGGTATCCCCGTGGGTGTGCACTACAAGCCCAACCATCTGCTGGCCTACTTTGGCGATGCACAGGCAGCTCCCCTGCCTGTGACTGAGCAGTTGTTTGCCCAGCTCATGACCCTGCCCCTGCATCCCGGTCTCTCTGACCAGGATGTGAAGGATGTCTGCGCAGCCCTGCGCACTGCCCTGCAGGCATAGTGCCAGGCTCCGGCCTGTCCCGGAGCGTGTCAGGAACACGTGCCTTAAGGACCGTTTGCCCATCGTTTGAGGAAGGTTACGATCGTGAGTGAAGAGCAGCATTGTCCGAAGGTTTCCGTCATCATGAACTGTTTCAATGGCGAAAAGCACTTGCAAAGCGCCATTGACAGTGTGCTGGCCCAGACCTTTCAGGACTTTGAGATCATTTTCTGGGACAACTGTTCCACAGATGCCAGCCCTGCCATAGCAAGGAAGAGCAGTGACAAGCTGCGCTACTTTCGCGGTGAGAGCAAGGTGCCTCTTGGTGCAGGCAGAAATCTTGCCATTGCCCGGGCAAGGGGTGAATTCATTGCCTTTCTGGACTGTGACGATCTGTGGGAGCCGGACAAGCTTGCCAGACAGGTGGCGCTCTTTGAGAAGAATCCGAAAGTGGGGCTGGTGACCACGGATACAGAGGTCTTCTGTGGCGACAAGGTCCTGCGCCGCGTCTTTGAGGGCGCTGCTCCTGCCAGGGGCATGGTCTTTGCCGAGCTTGTGCAGCGGCAGTGGATCTCCATGTCCTCGGCCGTTGTGCGCAGGCAGGCCCTCAGCGACTTGACAGAGGACAAGACTGCCTGGAATGGCGGCTGGTTTGACGAGGACCTCAATGTCTCCGAGGAGGCAGACGTCTTCTACCGCATTGCCCATGACTGGGAGCTGGACTATGTGGACGCACCCCTGACACGCTGGCGTGTGCACGGGGAGAACACCACATTGCGCCGCTTTGCCGAGTTTGCCAGGGAGACGCGCATCATCCTGGCCAAGCACAGGGCCCTGTACCCTGACTATGACAGCGCCTTCCCCGGACTTGGGGAACTGCTGCAGACCAGGGCGGACTTTGAGGAAGCCGTGGCCAGCTGGCAGCAGGGGGATGGCGCCAGAGCACGCCGACTGCTGGCGCCCTACGGCATGAAGAACAGAAAGATCGCCCTCTTCCGCATCCTGAGCTATCTGCCAGGCTCCTTCTTTGATCTGGCAGCAGGCATCTACTACAGACTGCCGAAGTTCTTCTCAAAGTAGAGCCCTGGCCCTGAATCCCCCAGTGCTCTGAGATCACTGCAAAAAGGCCCCTGCATCACTTGATGCAGGGGCCTTTGCGCTGTTTTGAGCGTCTCGGCCTGGTCAGCCTAGTCGTCCTTGCCTACGGTGAGGGCTGCCAGGAAGGCTTCCTGGGGCAGTTCCACATTGCCCATGCGCTTCATGCGGCGCTTGCCTTCCTTCTGCTTTTCCAGAAGCTTGCGTTTTCTGGTGATGTCGCCGCCGTAGCACTTGGCAGTCACGTTCTTGCGGAAGGGCGGCACAGTCTCTCTGGCAATGACCTTGGTGCCGATGGCTGCCTGAATGGCCACTTCAAAGAGCTGGCGGGGAATGGTACGCTTGAGCTTCAGGGCCAGGCTTCTGCCATAGGGGTAGGCGCTCTGCCTGTGCACAATGACTGCCAGGGCGTCCACAGGGTCGCCATTGAGCAGGATGTCGAGACGCACCAGGTCGGATTCCTTGTAGCCTGCAGGGCGGTAGTCCATGGAGGCATAGCCCTTGGTCATGGACTTCATCTTGTCAAAGAAATCATAGACGATTTCGGCAAAGGGCATCTCGTAGGTGATGATGACACGGTTGGCTGCAGCATACTGCAGATTCTTCTGTATGCCGCGCTTTTCCTCGCACAGCTTGAGGATGTTGCCCACGTATTCGTTGGGCACATGGATGTCCAGCTCCACAAAGGGCTCGTAGAGGGTCTGCACCTTGCCGGCATCAGGCAGATGGGCAGGGTTGTGAATCTCCAGCATCTCATTGCTCGTGGTGAGGCAGCGGTAGATGACCGAGGGGGCTGTGGCAATGAGGTCCACCTCGAACTCGCGCTCCAGGCGTTCCTGAATGATTTCCATGTGCAAAAGGCCCAGGAAGCCGCAGCGGAAACCAAAGCCCAGGGCCTGGCTGGTTTCTGGCTCAAAGTGGAAGGCTGCGTCATTGAGCTGCAGCTTTTCCAGTGCGGACTTCAAGGCCTCGTACTTGTCAGACTCGGACGGATAGAAGCCGCAGAAGACCATGGGCTGCACTTCCTTGAAGCCGGGCACAGGCTCGTCTGCAGGGCGGCTGGCATGGGTGATGGTGTCACCGACCCTGGCGTCACCCAGCTCCTTGATGGAGCCGCACAAAAAGCCCACTTCGCCGGCATGCAGCTCGGGAATGTCCATGGCCTCGGGGGAGAAGACACCCAGGCGCAGCACTTCGTATTCCTTGCCTGTGTTCATGAGGCGCACGCGGTCATTGAGGTGCAGGGTGCCGTCAATGATGCGGAAGAGCACCACTACGCCCTGATAGCTGTCGTACCAGGAGTCAAAGATCATGGCCTTCAGGGGTGCGTTGACATCGCCCTCCGGGGCAGGCAGGCGCTCCACAATGGCCTCGAGAATGGCATCCACGCCCTGGCCTGTCTTGGCAGAGCACTCCAGGGCATCTGGGCAGTCAATGCCGATGATGTCCTCGTGCTCTTCCCTGACCGGGGCAGGCTCGGCGGAGGGCAGGTCAATCTTGTTGAGCACAGGGAGGATTTCCACGTTCTGGTCCATGGCCAGATAGACATTGCCCAGGGTCTGGGCCTCCACGCCCTGGGTGGCGTCCACCACCAGCAAAGCGCCCTCACAGGCTGCCAGGGAGCGGGAGACTTCGTAGTTGAAGTCCACGTGGCCGGGGGTGTCCAGGAGGTTGAACTCGTAGTGTTCCCCGTTTTGGGCCGTATAGGGAATGCGCACAGTCTGGGCCTTGATGGTAATGCCACGCTCGCGTTCAATGTCCATGCGGTCCAGATACTGTTCCTTGGCCTCACGGGCGCTGACCACTCTGGTCAGCTCCAGAATGCGGTCAGCCAGGGTGGACTTGCCGTGATCTATGTGGGCGATGATGCAGAAATTTCTGATATGGCTTAGGGCTGTCATGCAGATTCCCGGTATGTCGAACAAGAAGAATTGTGATCTGTTGTGCTGTGTGCGTTTTTCTGTCTGCAGAACCTGTCAGGCACTTTCAGACGCTGCAGAGGGCTGCTCTCGCATAAAAGCAGCATACAGGCCCATTTTGCCAGCCATATGGCAGGCAGGGGCCCTTGCGGGGAGAAACTGATACTATAGCCCCTGTTTTCCGTCAATTGACAGCCTCCACAGCCTGACTTCCCGGCCTGACGTTGGGGATTTCAGGCTTTAGCCGGGGGAGAAGCCAGCGTACGCTCAAGCCGCCCGGGGATGTCATGGCAGGCAGTCAGCCAGCCTGCCAGCCCCGGCCGGCCAGTTTGGGGGGCGGTCTTCAGGGCAGTCTTCAGGGGTGTGCCCTGGGCTCAGACGAGAAGAAAGGCCGGAAAAGTTTCCTTTTCCGGCCTCGGGAAGTTTTTGAACGAGAGTACGCTAGTTACGTACCAGGCTCAGACGGACCAGTGCACGGTTCAGGGCAGCCTTTGCACGTGCGTGGTCGATGCTGTCGGACTTGTCTGCCAGGCGCTCTTCGGCGCGTCTTTTGGCGGCTTCGGCTCTTGCGGCGTCGATATTCTCCGCCAGCTCCGCAGATTCCACCAGGACGGTGAGCACATTGTTGTTCACATCGACAAAGCCCTGGTTGATGAACACGTTGTGTTCTTCACCAGACGCTGTCTTGTAGCGCAGTACGCCGACTTTCAAGGCAGACAGGAGCGAGATGTGATTCTTCAGGACCGCAAATTCGCCAGCAACGCCGGGGCATACAGCCACGGCAACGGGTGTGCTGACAACAGTCTGGTCCGGTGTCACAACTTCAAGAGTAAGTTCGCTCATTGAATACTCCTTCTGTGCCCGTTAAAGCGGCTACTTTTCACTGGCACGACGCTTTTCGGCTTTCTCCACAGCCTGGCTGATGTCGCCGAGCATGTAGAAATCGCTTTCAGCG
>CASEWR010000078.1 GCA_949291675.1 uncultured Desulfovibrio sp.
GGAGGTCAAAGCCCTTGCGCCCTCCTTAAGCCTGCGCTGCATGCTGGCCCTGGTACACAGGCTGCGCGAGCACGGTGTTGCAGGCCAGGCAAGGGCAACAACCCTCTTTGCTGCAGAACGGGCCCTGCGTGCCCCGCAGCGCCCTGTGCTCTTTCAGCTGCCTGGAGGCATCAGTCTGCGCCTTACCGGCAGGAGACTTCTGGTCGAAGGGCGGAGACAGGCTTGAGCAGGATGCCCTGGTCAGGAGGGAGCCAGGGAGGGAGCCAGGGGCCCCAAAAAAAATGCAGAAAATTTCTCGAGTTAGCCCTTGACAAGTCTGGGCAAGAGGAAGTAGTATATTAGTAACAGTCCGCGTTGCGCTGAGCCTCCTGACGAGGAGTGATGCGAATTACAACGCGGCAATTTTTTTTGGGGGGGGGGTGAAAACACTCTCCCACCAGCGTTGCAGCTTTGCAAGCTGCGCCCCGACTGCGCGCGAGGATGCGCGAGGATGCAAAAGAAAGACACGCAAGGCAGGTCAGGGCTGAAAGAGACTGAACAGTGTGTGCCGGTGTGTGCGTAAGGACCTGAGATTTTTCAAAGGGACTTTCGGGCTGTTGCAGGATCGAAGGCACACAGAGTGCTGTACAAGCGTGTGCAGACAGCCTATACTTTCCATTTGTAGTAGATCGGCCGTGCCCCTGGAGTGCTGACCATGGACACGGTGTGCACCCCATACTCACAAGGAAAAACCATATCATGAACGCAACAAAACCCCTTCCTGCCTTCCGTCTTTCTGCCCTTTTCCTTCTGCTTGCTCTGACGCTGGTCTGCGCAGGCTGCAATACCGGCGGCACTGTGGCCACAGTCAATGTGGAAAAGGTTCTCACTGATTCCAGGGCAGCCAAGGAAGCCAATGCCCACCTTGCCAAGGCCCAGGAAATTCTGCAGAAGGGCCTGGATGCCTATCAGGAAGAGCTCAAGAAGAGCCCTGAAGAAAACCGCCAGAAGGAACTGGCCCAAGGTCTTGCCCTGCTGCGCCGCCAGCTGGCCATTGAACAGGCTGCTGCCCGCAAGGTGGTGGAAGACCATATGCTGGCTCAGGTCAAAGCCTGGCAGGAAGCCAATCCCAAGGCCACTGTCATTGCCAGACAGAATCTGCTCGCTGCTCCTGCTGAAGCAGACATCACCACGGAAATCATCACGCGCATGGATGCCGGTACTGTGAAGTTTGCCGACCTGCCCGTGGTCAGCATCCGTACCAATCCTGATGCCGCTGCAGCTGACGAAGCAAAGGCCGACGAAAAGCCTGCTGAGAAGAAGGCTGACAAGAAGAAGTAATGCGGGAACGAGGGCTCTCCCGCCCGTTGCAGAGCCGCTGGCACATGCTGGCGGCTTTTTTCGTGCCTGCGCTATGCGTTCCCGTCCGCATGCCGGCCTGCAGCATGGTCCGCTACCAGGCTGCGCAGGGCCTGCACCAGCGCTTCCCTTGGATACTGCTCTCTTTGCATGGCCCTGTGCAGGCCCATGCCTTCTGTGAGGGCATCAAGCCGGCAGGCCACATCCTTGGGCATGAAGCGGGCATAGAGCGTTTGTGTCAGCGCCATCCAGGTGGTGTAGAGTGCGCGGTACCTCTCCTTGCGCAGGGCAAGGCAGGCCAGCTCGCAGTTGAGCAGGACAAAGCGTCCTGTGCCAAGCTCGCCATCAAGAATGTCTGCCAGACGCTCGCACAGCGCGTCGAGGTCCTTCACCCCGCAAAGCTGCTCCTCCATATGGGCCAGGGTCTCCTCCATGAGGGCTGTGAAGGCCAGCACCAGAATGTCATCAAGGCTCTTGTAGTAATAGGTCAGCGTCCCTGGCGAGAGTCGGGATTCTTCGGAGAGCTTTCGCCAGGTGATGGCAGCAACTCCCTCGCGCAGTATCAGCTCCAGGGCTGCCGCAATGACCCGCCTGCGCGTGTCCGGCTCAGCCTTGTCCTTCTTTCTGCGGCCGGCAGGCCTGGCTGCAGACGTGTCTTGTGCGGCTGCATCCTGCCTTGTCTTCTGCAGGGCCTTTTGCAGGCACTGCTGCACCTCTTCCCTGATCTTGTCCATCTTGCACATGGCATCAGTTCGCACGGCGTCCCTGCTCACGTCCTTCTCCTGCTCGTTCTTCTCCTGCCCGGCTTTCTCCTGCCCGGCTTTCTCCTGCCCGTCTTTCTCGCGCTCGTTCATTGCACCTCCGCTGCCTGCAGGCCCGGGGCCTGTGCCTGCCTGTCGTTTCGATCTTCGATCCTTGTGCTGCTGCTCTGTGCTGCTATGTGCTGCTGTAGCACAGGCCGGGGGCTTCGTCCACAGGGCTGACATACAGTGCCTGGCGCTGCGGGAGCAGATTTTTTCCCGAAATCCCGGACAGATACAGACAGGCTTGACAACTTTTCATTTTTCGTACAAATGTACGGCCCGCACGTGTCGTACATTTGTACGATGCAAGAAATGATCGTCTGCATGATTCAAGGAGCTGGTAGGCAATGAAAGGTCTGTTGTTCTCCCGCTACGGGCTCTATGCCCTCTTCCTGATGCTTGGTATCGCCATGTCCACCTGGGCGACGCGCACGCCGGCACTCAAGGAAATGCTGCAGGCTGACACTGCGCAGATGGGTCTTGTCCTGCTGGGCTTTTCCTGCGGTTCCATGACAGGCATTCTTCTGGGTTCTCCCCTCACCCGCAGGCTTGGTGTCCGCAAGGCTGCGCTCTGGGCAGCAGTCTGTGTCACAGCAGGGCTTGTTCTGCTTGCCTGTGTGCCCCTCTGCCCTGCCAGATTTCTGGCAGCTGCCGGGCTCTTTGGCATAGGCTTCGGCAATGGCGTCATGGATATTGCCGGCAATATCGAGTGCTCTGTGCTGCAGCTGCGTTCTCGTCAGCACTTCATTCCCACCATGCACGGCTGCTATTGTCTGGGCACCCTCTCCGGTGCCGGCATAAGCCTTGTGGTGAGTCTGACTGGGACTGGTTATGCCACACATCTTGTTCTGGCAGCAGCCCTTGCGGCCGGACTCGCCATCTTCGGCATCAGCAATGTGCTCAACCTCGCCTCTGCAGGCCTGCATCGCACGCAGCAGCGCAGGAAAACGTCCCTGCTCTCCCTGCTCAGGGACAAGTACACCCTGCTGCTGTGCTGCATCATCCTGGGTCTTGCCCTGGGTGAGGGTGCTGCCAATGACTGGCTGCCCCTGCTGATGCGCGAAGGCCATGGCTATTCGGAGTCTGCAGGCACCTTCATCTACCTGCTCTTCACTGCGGGCATGGCTGCAGGCAGGCTGACTGCCCCCCTGATTTTGCGCCGTCTCCGCCCTGAGCGCCTGATTGCGGCCTGTGCTGTCTTTGCTGCCATTGGCATAGCGTTGGCCATCTTCCCGGAAGGCCATCTGGCAGGGGCTCTGGCTGTGATCTTCTGGGGCCTCGGAGCCTCCTTAGGCTTTCCCCTGGTCATCTCCTGCGCAGCGTCCGGCAGCGCTGGCAGCAATACTGAACACCGCGAGGAGGCAGGCAGCCGCGTCTCCCTGGTGGCCACAGTGGGCTACATTGACTTTCTGGTGAGCCCGCCCATCTTAGGCTTCCTTGGCCAGGAACTGGGTCTGCGCATGGCCATGCTGCCTGTGCTGGGCATGGTGTGCATGGCCCTTGTCTGCGCTCTGATTCTGGGCAGACTCAGGGCTCCGCAGCAGGCCTGATGTCCCAAAGCCGGCTCCGGGGCAGTCCCAGAGCCAGAATCAGAGCCACGATCAGAGCCAGATCTGCAAAGTCTGAGCACACTGGCTGCGGACGGCTGCGCACACATTCCGCTGCCACAGGCCCGGCTGCCGCTCTCGGCGCCTTCCCGCAGCCGGGCCTCCCGGTTTCAAGTCCGTTTCACGGCCCGGACTTCCCGGACCCGACGAGTCAGGTCCGGCCGGGCGCAGCTGCCAGACTCCACCAGACCCCAGCGGACTTCAGCGGACTTCACCAGGCCCCACAGTCTGGCTCCAGTGGCCGGGACTTCAGATGTAGCGTCCTGTCAGGCTTTCTGCCACGCAGCGTATCTCTGCCGGCGAACCTGTGGCCACAATGCGTCCGCCGCTCTCTCCGCCTCCGGGGCCCATGTCAATGATGTGATCTGCCCTGCGGATGACGTCGAGGTCGTGTTCGATGACGACAACTGTGGCTCCCTGGGACAGCAGGGTTGCAAAGACCTTGAGCAGGGTCTGCACGTCCAGGGGGTGCAGGCCTGTAGTCGGCTCGTCAAAGACAAAGAGGCTTGTGTCCTGACTTCGTCCCATCTCCCCTGCCAGCTTGAGGCGCTGGGCTTCACCGCCGGAAAGCCCCGGTGTCTCCTCGCCAAGGGTGAGGTAACCCAGGCCAAGGTCTGCCAGAACCTGCAGGCGCTGGCGCACTGTCTTCATCTCCCTGCAAAAGTCCAGGGCCTGGCTGATTTCCATGGCCATGAGCTCTGGCAGAGACTTTTCCTGGCCATTGCTGCCTGCAAGGCGCACACATCCTGCCTGCCTTGCATAGCGCGAGCCCTGGCAGGCCGGGCAGTCTATGTCCACATCAGGCAGAAACTGCACATCAAGACTGATCCTGCCTGTGCCATCGCAGGTCGGGCAGCGCAGGGCGCCAGTATTGTAGGAAAAGTCCCCTGCCTTCCAGCCCTTCTCGCGGGCGGTCTTTGTCTTTGCGCACAGTCTGCGCAGCTCGTCATGCACGTCGGCATAGGTGGCCACTGTAGAGCGCACATTGATGCCGATGGGCGTGGCATCAATGAGCTTGACTGCCGTGATGCCACAGGCATCAAGGGAAAGCACATGGGATGGCTGCGCCTTCTTCTGGCTGTGGGCCTGCAGGGCCGGCACAAGGCTTTCCAGCACCATGGTGGTCTTGCCAGAGCCTGAGACACCGGTCACCACTGTCATGCGCCCCTTGGGGATGGCCACAGTAAGGCCCTTCACCGTGTGAATGGGAGACGTCACCATGCGTATGGCGCCTCTGGCAAAGACGGCATCCCGCTCCAGGTGACGGGGAAAGGGGGCAGAAGCCTCACAGCGTAAGAAAGGCCCTATCTTTGAGGCCGCAGTCCTGCAGACCTCTGCAATGCTGCCTTCTGCGACAATGCTGCCCCCGGCAGCACCAGCACCAGGACCAAGCTCAATGAGCCAGTCAGCCTCCCTGAGCACCTGAACGTCATGGTCCACCAGCAGCACGGAGTTTCCGTCTGCCACAAGGTCGTGCATGACATGGGCAAGGCCTTCGATATTGGCCGGATGCAGGCCAATGGAGGGCTCGTCCAGCACATAGAGCACACCGGTAGTGCGATTGCGCACAGCTCTGGCCAGCTGCATGCGCTGGCGTTCTCCTGTAGACAGTGTTGCTGTGGCCCGCTCCAGAGCAAGATAGCCCAAGCCCAGCTCCTGCAAACGTGTGGCAGCACCTGTGTACGAGGCAATGATGCTCTCAGCCATGGGGCGCATGACCTCGGGCAGGGAGGCAGGAATGCGCTGTACCCAGGCTGTGAGGGCATCTAAAGGCAGCCTGCAGGCCTCATGCAGGCCAAGCTCGTTGAGTCTGGGGGCTCTGGCAGCCTCTGAAAGGCGTGTTCCCTGGCAGTCCGGGCAAAGGTCTTCCTTCAAAAACTTCTCGACCCGCTTCATGCCCTTTTCATCCTTCACTTTTGCAAGGGCATTCTCCACAGTGTAGACGGCATTGTAATAGGTGAAGTCCAGCTCTGCGGCATCGTTACTGTTCTTTGCCTTGTAGAAGATGTGTTTCTTGATGGCAGGCCCGTGATAGACGATGTCCTTTTCCTGCTCTGTGAGCTCGCAAAAGGGCACAGTGGTGCGCACACCCATGGCCCGGCACACGTCTTTCATGAGCGACCACATGAGACTGTTCCAGGGAGCCACTGCCCCTTCATCAATGGTGAGACTCTCGTCAGGCACAAGACTTGCCATATCCACGCTGCGCACAAGGCCTGTGCCGCTGCAGGTTGTGCAGGCGCCCTGACTGTTGAAGGCCAGCTCCTCTGCGCCAGGAGCTGCAAAGTGCGCCCCGCACGTAAGGCAGACCAGTTCCTGTTCTGCTGCCACTGCAAGGCTGGGTGGCACGTAGTGGCCATTGGGGCAGCGATGGGAGGCTAAACGCGAGAACATGAGGCGCAGGACGTTCAAAAGCTCACTGCCTGTGCCAAAGGTGGAGCGTATACCGGGTACGCCAGGACGCTGGCGCAGGGCCAGGGAGGCAGGAATGTAGAGCACTTCGTCCACATCTGCCCTGGCAGCCTGGGTCATGCGGCGTCTGGTGTAGGTGGACAACGAGTCCAGATAGCGCCTGGAGCCCTCGGCATGCAGCACGCCTAAGGCCAGGGAGGACTTGCCTGAGCCTGAGACCCCTGCCACGGCAGTGATGCAGTGCAGGGGAATAGCCACGTCTATGTTCTTGAGATTGTGTACCCGGGCTCCACGTACCAGAATGTGATCCGGCATGGCCCTGCCCTGTTTGCCGACTGTGCTGTCTGTTGTGTCTGCTGTCATGCCCTGCGCCCCCTGCATGTCATTCCTGTTGTCATTTCCGTTGTCTTTCCCGGGCAGAGACAGACAGCGCCCGGTACGGCCGGTCTGAAAGCCCGCAGATGGGCATACACACCGGACTGTCCCCCGGTCAAGACTGTTCCAGACTGGCCAGGGATGTGCCAGTGGCCTGGCTCGTGCACGCTCTTCACCATCCGGCACCAGGCCTCAACGCCCTGCACTAACGTAAAACTCCCCGGACAACACCGGGGAGCTTGCACTCACAAAGGAAGGGACATCAGGCTTTGCTGCCTGGCTCATGCACTGTGTCCATCCATTCCTCTCCCCAATCCTCTCCCAAAACAGGGCGTGAGCTGCATGGGCACTCTCTGGACACTCTCGGACTCACTGCTTCTTTCTTTGCGCTTTGCGTCTTGCTTCAGGACAGATTGACGGTCTGTACCAGGACTTTGCAACGCTTTTTGCAAAAGGCCATGCCATAGTGCAGAATGGTCGTGTATCTGCGCTCTGTTGTCAGTTCTGTATCGTACTTCTTTTCTTCAATTTGTTGCAGAGCTTCTCTGGCTTTCGCTTCGAGCTGTCTTTCGTTGTCCACCCGTTTCACTTCGATGATCGCCGCACGGTTTGCGGTTTTGTCCCTGACAAGGATGTCGTATCGACCGAAACCGCTCTCGCGGTTGGACTGTACCCTGTTCGGTCTGGGGAAGAGAACGATCAACATGACATGATATCCGTATTCGCGAAGATCATACGAGCTGAGCCTTTCAAGCAGAATGTTTTCAAGAACGTTCTCAACGCCCGCGACGTCCCTCTTCCAGAAAGCCTCGGCAAAATTTTTGTAATCCTGGGTGTGAAGTGTGGAGGAAATCCATTGTCGCACCTGCTTTTTCCAGACCTTTGCTACTTCCTTGTTGGGGATGCAGCAGACAATTTCGTCTTCTTCAGGTTCAAGGTCGCAACGAGTTTGCTGTTCTTCCGACGCTTTTGTCAGGTAACCGGTGACATACATCAGCGTCCAGAAAGAGTCCGTCGAGCTGTACATGTCCTCGTAGTTCATCTGCTCCTGCAAGGAAAAAAGAACACATCCACCATATATCAGCGTTTCAATGTCTTCTTCCAGATCGAAGTCCGTCTTTGCAAGGACATCCTTTACTATAGCAGTACTGGATGTATTGAGCCAGTAGGCCTGCGGTTGCGCGTCGGGATCTGTGATATGGTCACAGACATACTTTGTTATTCCCCAGGGACAGTATATATCGTCCCGTTTTCCAAAATGGTAGCCGTCGTACCACTCCCGCACTTCATCCATTTTGTCGGCCATTCCGAACGTCTCAAGCATGGCGGCGACTTCAGCCTCCGTGAAACCGAAGACATCGGAATATTTGCTGTCTGAGACACCAAAACAATTCGGATTGTTTAACCCGGTAAAAATACTTTCCTTTGTGATCCGCAGACATCCTGTCAGGACGGCAAGTTCAAGATACGGATTTGTTTTCAGGGCGTCAGACAGAAAGTCGCGAAAAAAGGAGATCATGTCAGCGTAATAGCCGTTTTCCTGAGCGCAGGCAAGCGGAACGTCATATTCGTCAATGAGGAGAATGACCGGTTTTTCATACTGGTCATGCAATGCTCCACACAGAGTACACAGACTCCCCTGCAGCTGTGCCAGACTCGCGCTGGAGTCGGCAAGAGCGCTCAGAACCTTTCTGGTGCCTGGCGCGACCTTCGGGCTGGAGAGAAGGGGGCGATACGCGTTGTTGAGCTGAAAAGCGATCAGGCCTCCCAGTCTGTCGCAGGCCAGCTCATATGACTTCCCTCTGATCCCTTTCAGGGTCAGAAAAACGACGGGATACTGATTCATCCATCGCTGGCACAGCTCCCTGTTCCGGGAAACAGCAAGCCCCTTGAACAGCTCGGAACTGTCCTTTGTGATATCAAAGAACTCGGCCATCATGCTCAGCATCAGCGTCTTGCCAAAACGGCGCGGGCGAGTGAAAAGGTGTACCCCTTTGGAGGCAGAAGGCAGGAATTCT
>CASEWR010000079.1 GCA_949291675.1 uncultured Desulfovibrio sp.
AGCGTTCAGCCCGGCGCACAGAGCAGGGCACAGGACAAGGCCCGAAGCAGCGTTCAATCCTGTCCAGGGCAGTGCTTGTGGCAACACGAGTCTCATCGTTCCTGTCATCGTTCATAGCCATCGTTCACACCATCGTTCACACCATCGTTCACACCATCGTTCACACCATCGTTCACACTATCGCCCGTACCCGGCGTGCATACCACCCAGCAAACCACCGTTTCTGTCACCGTTTATACCACCGTTCCTGAACACCGTTCGTCGTAACGTCCATCCCGACGCCCATCCAGGCGTCCATATTCCTCCCAACGTTCACAGCAACGCGAGTTGTCATGCCCATTTATCAATTCACCTATCACAGGCTTGCACAGACAGGCTACTTCAACAGTGCGCAGGAGCTGGCCGTCAATGACGTGGCAGTTCTTGCCCTGGAGCAGGGGCAGGTCCTGGCAAAAGTTGTCTCCGGACCACATGAAAGCATTGAGGACGTGGATGCAGGCACCATCCTGCGCAAGGCCACTGACGAGGACCTTGCGCAGGCTGAGGACAACAGGGTCTTCGGAAAGGAGGCAGGTGAGTTCTGGAAGAGCTGTGTGGCCACACGCGGCCTGGAGATGAAGCTTGTGGAGGTGGAGGTCTACTTTGACCGCAGCAAGCTCATCTTCTACTTCACAGCCCAGTCGCGCATAGACTTCCGCGAGCTTGTGAAGGACATTGTGCACGCCTACCGCCTGCGTATTGAGTTCCGGCAGATAGGAGTGCGCCATGAAACGCAGATGATTGGTGCTGTGGGCAATTGCGGCATGGTCTGCTGCTGCAGGCGCTACTTGCACCAGTTTGCGCCTGTCACCATACGCATGGCCAAGGAGCAGGACCTTTTTCTCAATCCCTCCAAGGTCTCGGGCATCTGCGGGCGTCTGCTCTGCTGCCTGGCCTATGAGCAGGAAAATTACGAGAACTTCCACAACTCCTCTCCACGCCCTGGCAAGCGCTACATGACCGACAGGGGCCAGTTCAAGGTCGTGCGCACCAATATGTTCCAGAACAGCGTGACCTGCCTTGTGGACGGCTGCGAGGAAGTGCGCTTCAGCCTTGAGGAATGGAATGCAATGCATCCTGTCAAGGTGGAAGGCGGTCCCAGGGAGACCGGAGAACAGTACCAGAGCCCTCTGCAGCGCTATCATGACGAAAGCGACGGAGATTTCCCGGAAGACGATCTGCCTGAGCACAGAAAGGGACGCCAGGGGCAGGCAAAACGTCCGCCAAAGCAGACCTTTGTCACGGGCAGAGTGAGCTACAGACAGCAGGGCAGAGGCCAGGAATCCTGGAAGAAGTCTGCAGGCCTTGTGCCGCCCCGTACCGGCCAGATGCCGCAGACGGACAAGTTCCATGACAGAGGGAATGACAGGGGGCATGAGAAGGGTGCAGACCTGCACCATGGCAGGGCTCCTGAAAAAGCCCCCGAAAAAGCCCATGACAAGACAGCTTCGCAGGTGCACAGCCAGAGCCATACCCAAGGTCATACTCAGGTTCATGACCAGATGCATGCCCGCGCAGCAGGGCATACACCAGAACGTGGCCCCGAACGTGGCCAGACACAGGGCAATGCCCGGCAGCACGTCCAGCAGCATGCGCAACAGCATACCCGGCAGCAGACGCAGGCTGCCCGGCAGGAAGCAGGACTGCAGCAGACACAGCAGCCCCGGCCTGCACTCGTGCAGGCTGAGCCTGAGCTTCTGACACAAAGGCACGCCAGTCCCATGGATGAGCCGGCGCAGCACCATCAGGCAGTTCAGCCTGCTGGCCCAGATCTGTCCGTCCAGCCTGAGCACAGTGCGCAGTCGCAGGGCTTGCAGCAGCTGCAGGCTGAAGCCAGCCATGCTGTCCGACCTGAAGTCCGATCTGAAGTCCGGCCCGAAGTCCTGTCTGAAGCGCGCCCTGAAGCGCAGTCTGCATCTCAGCATGAAGTTCACGCTCCTGGCCAGCCTGCAGGCCAGTCTGCAGTGCAGCCTGAAGCTCAGAGTGAGCCTGCAGCAGCGATGGAAGCTCGCAGGGCCCTGCAGGAGCAGGAAGTTGTGCATGGCGTGAGGCAACCTGAGCAACCAGAGCAGCCTGATGCTGCCCTGCAGGAAGCGTCTGCCCAGAGCGGCGCTGCAGCCGGGAGTGACACTGCAGGCAGCGATGGTGCACATGCTTCAGAAAGAGCTGTTCTTGCTGCTGCCTCCTTCACAGAGGACACTGCCCTTGCGGCAGGCCCAGGGACTGACAGTACTGCAACTTCAGGAGCTGCAGTGCGCGGCATGCATTGTGGTTCTGATGGCGGTGGCACGAAGCCCGGCAGAGAGCCCGGTATGGATCGCTGCATAGATCCCTTCATGGAACCCTGCGCGGATTTCGCCGGAGATCACCGTGAAGATCGCGGTCTGAAGCGCGGCACAGCTGACAGCAACGCGTCCGGCGAACTGTGCTGTGAAGAGCGCGACAGAGCGCGTGACAGAGAGTACGGCAAAGATCCCGATAGAGATCACGACATGGATCCCAATCCGGATCGCAATTGGGATCGCGCACAAGATCGTCCACAGGACCGTCCGCAAGATCGTTCACAAGACCGCAAGGCAGGTGCTGCCCGTCTGGCCAGACATCGCAAGGGCAGGAAGGGACGTCCTGACAGGGCAGAGCGCGCTGAGCGTGGAGATCGCAGTGACCGTGCCGATCGTCCTGACCATGCTGATCGTCCGGCTCGCCCTGAGCGCAGTGACAGGGCTGTTGAGCCTCAGCGCCAGTCTATGCAGGCCGGCCAGACAGGGCAGACAGGCCAGGCAGGCCAGCCTCGTCAGCCCCGCC
>CASEWR010000080.1 GCA_949291675.1 uncultured Desulfovibrio sp.
TCCTCTGAAGGCCCTGGCCCAGGACCAGAAGAAAACCCTGGAAAGCCTCACCCTGCACTGGCCTGAGCATGCCCGCCCCTCTGTTGCCCTCTATGACGGAGATACGGACCCTGCCACGCGCACACGCATACGCAAGCATCCTCCGGCCGTGCTCATCACCAATCCGGAGATGCTGCATCTGGGTATTCTCCCCTGGCATGAGCGCTGGACCACCTTCCTGGCCTCCCTCTCCATGATTGTGCTGGATGAGGCCCATATCTACCGTGGCGTCTTTGGCGCCCATATGGCCTGCCTGCTGCAGCGCCTTGCCCGCATTACCAGACGCTACAACGCCCATCCTGTCCATGTCCTGTGCACGGCAACCCTTGGCAATCCAGGACAGCTTGGCAGACTGCTGCTGGGGCGCGACACGGATCCCCTGGTTGTTTCCGAGTCCGGAGCCCCCAGAGGCAGGCGGCACATGGTCTTCATGGACCCTGAGAACAGCGCCTCCACTCTGGCAATCTCCCTGCTCAAGGAGGCTCTGGACAGAGAGCTGCGCACCATTGTCTACTGTCGCTCCAGGCGCATGACCGAGCTTGTGAGCCTGTGGGTGTCCCAGCAGGCCGGCCACATCTCGCGACGAGTCTCAGCCTACAGGGCAGGCTATCTGCCAGAGGAGCGCAGGGACATCGAGGCCCGCATGGCATCAGGCGAGCTGCTGGCAGTGGTGAGCACCTCGGCCCTGGAGCTGGGCATAGATATTGGCGCTCTGGATGTCTGCATCCTGGTAGGGTATCCCGGCAGCATCATGTCCACCTTGCAGCGCGGTGGTCGTGTGGGCCGCAAGGGACAGGAGAGCTGCGTTCTGCTCATAGGCAGTGAGGACGCCCTGGACCAGTACTTTGTGCACAACCCCGAGGAGTTCTTCACAAGGCCCGCAGAAACGGCCATGCTCAACCCGGACAACGAGGTGATCCTGGCAAGGCACCTTGAGTGTGCGGCAGCCGAGTCCCCGCTGCAGGCTTCAGAGCCCTGGTGTGCACGCCCTCTGGTGCGCAAGGTCGCCCGGGATTTAGCTCAGAATGGCAGGCTCCTGCTCTCTGGCAGCGGCAGGGAGTACCTGGCTGCCAGAAAGCGTCCCCAGCGCGAGGTGAGCCTGCGTGGCAGCGGCGCTTCGTTTCAGATTGTGGATGCAGGCAGAGACGGGCGCATTATAGGCTCTGTGGACGCCCATCAGGCCTTCCGTGAGGCCCATGAGGGGGCAGTCTATATCCACAGGGGTGTTTCCTACGTCATCACCAGGCTGGACATAGCCGGTCACACAGCCTGGGCCAGTCGCAGACGCTGCCACTGGCACACCAATGTGCGCACCCAGAAGTCCACGGAGATCATAGACGTGAGCCGTGAGGGGCAGGTCTGGGGCATGCCTGTGTACCTTGGCAAACTCAGAGTCACAGAACTGGTCACAGGCTATGAGCGCAGGGACAATGCAAACAGACGATTGCTGGACATCCAGGCCCTGGAGCTGCCGCCCCAGATCTTTGAGACAGAGGGCCTGTGGATGTGCATCCCTGAAGAGGCGAGGCTGGCCTGTGAAGACGATTTCTGCCACTTCATGGGCTCCATTCACGCCCTGGAGCATGTCTCCATTGGGCTCATGCCCCTGCTGGTCATGGCAGACAGAAACGACTTCGGCGGCATCTCCACTCCCATGCATCCCCAGGTGGGCGGCCCGGCAGTCTTTATCTACGACGGCCTGCCGGGAGGCGCTGGCCTGTGCGCGTCCGCACTACCGCGCTTTGACGAGCTTTTGAACTCAGTTGAGAAGACACTTGTGCAGTGCCCCTGCGAGACCGGCTGCCCCTCCTGCATACAGTCTCCCAAGTGCGGCTCTGGCAACAGACCCCTGGACAAGCGCGGGGCCCTGCTGCTGGTGCAGACCCTGGCCGGACACAGGGAGCTCGGCCTGCACTGGAAGGCGTGCGAGCACAACCCCTTTGCGCCTCTGAGCAGCAAAACAGCGGAACAGAGCCAGGACAGCTTCCTGGGCAGCGAGTCAGACAGATTTCAGGAGACCTTTGCAGACAGTGTCACCCTGGCCGCTGCCAGTACCTCTGCCCCCAGTGCACCAGGCCTCCAGACTCTTCCCCAGCCTGCGGACCATACAGCACCTCAGACAGCCTGCCAGCCAGGTTCCCGGCCTGGGCTGGATATTTCAGACGCAGACATTCTGTCCTCTCTGCCCTCTCTTCCCTCTGAACAGCCGCAGGACATGCAGCCCGCAGCAGCCGCAGCCCCCTGGACTGAGCCCGGGACAGCGCCAGCCCGCACAGTCGATGCCCTTGCCCCAGCGACGCCTGCCAGCCCTGCCAGGCCCTTCAGCCATGCCGATGCCGCAAAATCTGGGGAGAGCAGTGCTTCAGCTGAATCTTCAGCGCCTCCTCGCTCTGTCGAGCCGGCAAGCCCCGCAGAAAAGGCGACTCCCGCCCGCACCAGGGCAGGCACAAAGAGCGCGCAGAAGAAGCGCCGCCAGCCCCGGGGCGGCCTCATGGCCCTGCTGAGCCCGGACATGCTGGCAGGCACAGGCCTGCTTCCGGAGCCGGAAGTGACAAGGAATGCAGAGCCAGAAGACGACACAGAGGACGACATTCCTGCGAACCTCATAAGCTCAGCAGGCTGGCTGTGGGACAGTGTTGCAGAGCAGGGTGCACATTGGCCATCAGAGAGCCCTGCAGAACGGTCCAAGCCAGCCGGACAGTCACCAGATCGGGCATCAGAGCGGTCTGACACCCGTCCTGCAAGACGTGTGTACTCCGGACCTGTGATGTTCTTTGATGTGGAGACCAGGCATTCGGCAGCGGAAGTGGGCGGCTGGCAGTATGCACACCGCATGGGAGTGAGCATAGCTGTGTGCTGGGACGGGACAAAGTACTGCTCGTATACCCAGGATGAGCTGGGAGAGCTCTTCTCTTTGTGGAAGCAGGCTGGCTGTGTGGTGGGGTTTAACTCCAGCCGCTTTGACATGAAGGTCCTGCAGCCCTTTGCGCCCTATGCCCTACACACACTGCCGCAGCTTGATATGCTCACGGAAGTGTACCGCTATCTGCACTACCGTGTCTCTCTGGACAATCTGGGGAATGCAACCCTGGGCACAGGCAAGAGCGGGGACGGCCTGAAGGCCCTTACATGGTGGAAGGAAGGCAGACTGGAGGAGATTCGCAGCTATTGCCAGCAGGATGTGGAGATCACCAGACGCTTGTTTGAGTTCGGCCAGGAACACGGGTACGTGCTCTTTGCCAGCAAGGCCGGCCAGAAGGTGCGCGTACCCGTGTCCTGGTAAGAAGCCGGGGATGCAGCCCGGGCAGGAAGCCGGGGTATACTGCCCGGTGTGAAGTCCTATGCCTTGTGGGGCAGGGCGCAGATCTTCTCGTAGAGCCAGGCATTGACGGGCGTATCTATGCCGTATTCCTTTGCCAGACTGAGCATGGTGCCTGCAAAGAGCTCCACCTCCGTGGCACGCCCGGCCAGGGCGTCCTGACGCATGGAAGGCATGCTGTGTGGGCTTAAGGAGTCGGTAAGAGCCAGATATTCCTCGAAATCCTTCTCCGTGAGGGCAATACCTCTGGCATTGGCAACAGCCATGGCCTCGCGCATGGCCTTCTTGAAGACCTCCCTGGGCTCACCTTCCTTCTGCACTGTCTCGTAGGTGCCTTCATAGACAGTGACGGTCTGATTGAGGCCGCAGTTCATCATCCACTTGGCATAGAGCCTGTGCAGGATATCCGTATCCTCCACACAAGGAATGCCGACGGATGTGAGGAAGGCCAGCACGTCCTTCACCACAGGAACGAGTTCCTCTCTGTCCGTGCCGATGACCAGCCTGCCGTGCTGGGAGCAGGCAAGCTTCTGGTCCACACGCAGGGCATCCATGCCCTGGGCAATGCAGTGCAGGACTCTGGCCTTTGGCCAGGCTTTGCGCAGACGATCCTCACTGCTGACGCCATTGAGCAGGGAGAGAATGACAGTGCCGTCACCGACGTAGTTGTCCAGATCGGCAATAGCCTGCTCAAGACCTGTGGCCTTCACACAGACCAGGACAAGGTCAGCAGGCTCGGCAGGTGTGTCCTCAGGGGCTGCCTGGGGCAGGGTGAGGCGCTCGCCATTGCAATAAATGCCCTGTTCGGCATAGCGGGCCTGACGGGCCTTGTCAGCAATGCAGGTGAGGGTGCACAGCTCAGGGTGATCGTTGAGGTCCTTGGCGTGCAGAATGCCAAGTGCGCCAAGGCCGATGAGAGAAACGCGGACAGGTGAAGTGAAGGGCATGACAAACCTCGCAGTGTCACTGCAACGTGCAGGCAGGAACAGGCAATATCAGGAAATCAGAGAAACCCTTCCCTAGCAGAAAATGCCCGGCCTGTCTGCCTGAAAATTTTGCAACAACGTTTCGGCAAAATTGTGGTCGCAAATTTGCATGCCTGCGTCACAAAAGCGAAAAAGCAAGAGTGTCAAAGAATCGCTAACGCACTGAAACAATGTCCTTTCAGCAGTCTGCGTGTCACTGCCGGACCAGAGTCATTTGTTGCAAATCTGCAACTTTCCCTGTTCCTGATACATGGTCAGTGAAACAAAGACTTTCCTGAAACAGGCTTTGACTTCTGTCCGCACAGTGTCAGTATGGGCACAATCAGGAAACCCCCGTCCAACGGTTTCCTCCTGTCTGCCGGACTGTTTTTGCCGGCAGATATGCGCTCTGAACTGCCTTGAGGAGGGAAGAGAATGTCAGAACACATACGGAAAATCGCAGGATATCTTCGCCTGATGGAAGTGGAACACTGGCTCGGGCTTGTCCTCGGCGTGATCGTCTTTTTCTTCATAGCCATAAGCGATCCCTGTTTCGGAATGCCGGCAGAGGCCTGGAAATGCCTGGCCATTGTGCTGCTCATGGTTATCTGGTGGGCTAGTGAGGCAGTGCCGCTGCCTGTGACAGCCCTGCTGCCCATGATTCTCATTCCCCTCTTCGGCCTTGGAACAGTGAAGAGTGCTACAGCACCCTATGCCAATCCGACCATCTACCTCTTCTTCGGCGGCTTTCTGCTGGGTCTGGCCATGGAGAAGTGGAATCTGCACAAGCGTATAGCGCTCAACATCCTGGCCAGAGTAGGTTCCAATCCCAAAAAGCAGATTGCCGGCTTCATGATCGCCACAGGCTTCATCAGCATGTGGGTGAGCAATACGGCGACAGCCATCATGATGCTGCCCATAGGCATTTCTGTGTCCGCAGTGGTGACACACGGTCAGGATGAGAACGAGTCCAGGCGTTTTTCCGCTGCCCTCATGCTGGCCATTGCCTATTCCTCCAGTATCGGCGGCATGGGCACCCTCATCGGCACCCCGCCCAATGCCCTGCTGCGCGCCTTCCTTGCTGAACGCTACGGCATCACCATAGGCTTCGGGCAGTGGATGCTCTTAGGCGTGCCTGTCGCCGTCGTGCTCACTCTTGTCACCTGGTGGTGGCTGACCAGAAAGGGCTTCAGCTTCGAGGAAAGCAATGTGCATGAGCACATTGAAAAGGAGCTCTCGGAGCTCGGCCGCATAAGCCATGCCGAGATCCTCACCTCAGTACTCTTCGGCGCTGCAGCTCTGTGCTGGATCACCCAGCCTCTCATTGCCATGGTTCTTCCCTTTGTGGACGATACCTTCATAGCCATGACCTTTGGTATCCTGCTCTTCATTGTGCCAGTGGACTTCAGAAAGCACTGTTATGTCATGGAGTGGAAGGATGCCAAAAAGCTTCCCTGGGGCATTTTGCTGCTCTTTGGCGGTGGTCTGTCCCTGGCAGGCGCCATCAATACCTCGGGCCTGGCAGCCTGGATGGCAGAAATGCTCAATTCCCTGCAGTATCTGCCCTTCATTGTCATGCTCTTCATCCTCATCATCGTTGTGCAGATGCTGACGGAATTCACCTCCAATACGGCTACCACAGCGGCCTTCCTGCCCCTGGCAGGCATTATGGCAGTGGCCCAGGGCTTAAGCCCCGCAGCCTTTGCCATCCCCACAGCCCTGGCAGCCAGCTGCGCCTTCATGCTGCCCGTGAGCACCCCGCCCAATGCCATTGTCTTCCGCAGTGGTGCCCTGACCATTCCGGACATGCTGCGTGCAGGCATATTCCTCACCATGACCAGTGGCATTGTGCTGACCCTGCTTATCTTTGCCATAGGTCCGGCAGTGTTCTGGTAATCGCCTGGTACATTCTTTAGACTTTGGGGCAGGTTGTTTCGTTGCGGGATGACCTGCCCTTTTTTGCAGGCCTTGTGGAAGCAGGTCTTGAGGAACAGGGGAGATATTGTGTAGATCACGGGCTGCGAGCCAGTGAGGCACAGCCCCCTGGACCATGGAGCCTGCTGATAAACGACACAGCTGCTCCAGTTGCCAGACCAGACTGACACAGTTGGCACGATGCAGGACAGGCTTGCTGGCGAAGACTGACACAGTTGCTGCAGGAACGCAGCCACGATGGGCCCCGGCCCCTGGAGCAGAGCATGGAGAACACAGAGCAAGCCGCACAGGCAGGTACCGAAGGCAAAGACAGGGGCAGGCGCAGACCCAGCTCGGTCTTTTTTTGCGCAGCGCGTCTGCACTGGCTGGGCAGAAGCTATATTGTGCAGGAGCTGGAGCGGGCAGGCCTGCAGGGGGTCGTGCCCAGCCACGGTGACATCCTGGCACAGCTCTTCAGCCATGACAGCTGCAAGATGAGCGAGCTTGCCCGCTTCATACGCAGGAGCAAATCGACACTGACGGTTCTGGTGGAAAAGCTGGAGCGGGCTGGCTATGTGCAGCGCAGCCAGGACCCTGAGGACCAGCGCGGGGTACGGGTATGCCTCACAGACAAGGGCAGAGCCATGCAGCCTGTGGTGGACAGCATCTCGTATGGCCTTGAAAACATGCTGCTTGAGCGCTTAAGCCGTGAGGAGCTGCGCACCCTGGAGCAGCTGCTTGCCAGATGCGTGGCAGCACCTGACAGGCCAGAGCAGGCTGACCAGACTGCACAGGCTGGCCGGGATAGCCGGGCTGACCAGACAGACGAGCAGGGAGCGTGAACCTTGCCCGGCGCACCAAAACGGGCAGCCTCACTGAAGAGACTGCCCGCACATGACAGACCTGTCCTGGCGACACCAGAACTTCACCCAGGACTCCAGCGCTGTTACCAGAGGCCCTGCTCCTGGCAGGGGCGCTTCACATAGGGATTTTCATTGCCCTGCAGCT
>CASEWR010000081.1 GCA_949291675.1 uncultured Desulfovibrio sp.
TGCATCGTACAGCGCAAAGCAGGTGTTCTGGCGGGTCCTGGAACACGTCCCGTGCCGGGTAAAGGGGGAAAACAGAAACCAGGTGCAACGAAACGTCCCGCAGGTACGCCCACCGTGCAGCAGTGGGCCTGCAAACGGACATAAAGTAAGCTAGCTTTTTCACGCCTGAATGTCCAGATTTTGCGAAAAATACTTGCGAACGCACGACAGGAGGAAAGCGTTAGGTGCTTCGTATTTTTCCATGGAAATTTCGTGAAATACGGGAAAGAAAAAGAAAAGAAGCTACAACATACAATACAATATACACATATTGCACACATATTTTCATTTCATTGATATGTCTTTCAGAAAATATACAACACTATGATACAAATATTTTTCTGTATATTTCTGTAACAAAAGAAAAATCTCCTTTTTTTGTCAAGTCTGTTGTGATACTGTATGTACTATAGCTTACGCAATGCTGAAATACATAATCAGGATACTTTGATTTCCTGAAAATATCTGCGGCAGACTGTGACTTTGTATGACGTTGCAGAGTGCTGTACAGGCAGCCATGCAAAAATGCGGGCTTGCCCGTGTGTTTCCTGGCCTGACTTTCAGCACAGCTCCCTCCCCGGATGGTGTGCACTGCACGCTGCCCTGCCACAGACCTTTGGCCAGGGCAGCAGTGCGGACAGACAGGGACTGGTGCGGCAGACCGGCATGAGATGGGCATGGAGGACTGCAGAAGAAAGCTGTGGCCGGATGGACGGTGCAGATGCACGGTGCAGATGGACAGTGCAGACTGGACAGCGCAGACTTGACAGCGCAGATGGACTGCAAAAAGGAAGAAGGCGGTCGGAGAGAAAAATTTTTCCCGGGCCAAAATGCAGTCCAGGCTATGGAAAAAGAATTGCGGACACGCTATAGCAGGCAATGCACTCAGCCTGTACAGACTGTGTTTGTCAGCGCTAGCCACCCGGGAACACATGCTTTTTGCAATGCCCTGGTGCGGACATCCCTGACACGCACCCTGACACGCCACCCTGCAGAACGTCACGCACGTTTCACACGCTTTTTCACCACGCCCATTCCCAGCGCTTTCCCGCTGTCATGCCCTTCACAGACTTTTCGAGGTACACTGCCATGAAATACGATGTTGCCATTCTCGGGGCCGGCCCTGCCGGTGTCGCTGCCGCCTTCAGCCTTGCCAGAAGCGGCAAAAAGGTCGCCCTTGTGGAGAATCTGCAGGCAGGCGGCACCTGCCTCAACCGCGGGTGCATTCCCACCAAGATGCTGCTTGGCGGCATTGCCCCTCTGGAGCTTGCCCAGGCTTTGAAGAAACAAAAGGTGGTGACTGGCGAGATTGCCGTGGACTTCAAGGCGCTGCGCACCCGCATGGAGCGCTTTGTGAAGGGCAGTTCCCAGGCTGTGGAAAAGAACCTGGCTGCCTGCGGCGTGGACCTCATCCGCGGCACAGGCACTGTGGAAGGCCCTGGCCTGCTTGCGGTTGCCTGCGAGGACGGCGACAAAAAGGTTGAGGCCGAGGACCTTATCCTCTGCTGCGGCTCCCGCAATGCCGCCTTCCCTGGCATGGAGCCTGACGGCGACTGTGTGCTCGACTCCACCCAGCTTCTGCAGATCAGCGAAATCCCCGAGAGCCTGCTGGTCATTGGCGCAGGCGCCATCGGCCTTGAGCTCGGCCACTTCTTTGCCACCATGGGCAGTAAGGTGACCATCGTGGAGGCAGCTGCCCACATTGCGCCCCTTGAGGATGCCGACATTGCCGACGAGCTGCGCAAGAGCCTGAAGAAGCGTGGCATTACCTGCGTGGAAGGTGTCTTTGCCAAAACGCTGGTCACAAAGGACGGCCAGGCTGAGCTCACCATGGCGGACGGTCGCGTCTTCACGGCTGCCAAAGCCCTGGTTGCCGTGGGCAGAAAGCCCAATACCGACGACCTCAACTGCGAAAAGGCCGGCTGCAGCCTCAACAGGCGCGGCTACATCGAGGTGAACGACCATCTGCAGGCAGCGCCCCATGTCTATGCCATTGGCGACATCAATGGTCTGGTGCTGCTGGCCCATGCTGCCGAGCATCAGGCCCACTATGTCTGCGGCCTGCTCACAGGCCATAGTGACGCCCCCTATGCTTCCGGCCCTGTGCCCTCCTGCTACTACGGCCTGGAAATCATGCGTGCCGGCGCCAGCGCTGCCCAGCTGCTGGCTCAGGGAAAGACGGTCTCTGTCTCAAAGGCCCCCCTCACCCTCAATGCCATTGCCCAGTCCCATGCCCTGTCCCAGGGCTTTGTGAAGGCTGTGTGGGATGGTGACACCCTGGCAGGCATGGCTGCCATTGGCCACGATGTCTCCCACCTGGTCACCCAGGCCCAGATGCTCATCCGCGAGGGACGCACAGCAGCCAATGTGCACGAGATCATGTTCGCCCATCCCACCCTGGATGAGATCCTGCTCAATGCCCTGATAGCTGAGCGCACGCCTGTGCAGGCATAGCCCTGAACACGCAGGCGTGCGCGCGGACTTTGTCAGAGTCTGCAGCGAGCGCACCAGCCTTTTAGCCCGTGCCGTGGGAAGCGTTTCCCGGCACGGGTTTTTTCGCGCGCTTCAGGGGCCGCAGCGCAGGTTCAGTCAGGTTCAGGGCAGGCCCGGGGCTGGTTCAGGACAGCAGCAGGACAGGTTCAGGCAGGCTGAAAACGGCTCTGGGCAGCCAGAACAGGCAGAACAGGCAGAGGATTCAAGGCAAACTGCTTGACAAAGTCTGCAGAGAGATTTTCTTTCAGGAATGGCAGTTGCGGGCTGCTTCGAGCAGTCCCTGGCAGACCCGGGTTTGTCAGGCAGAGCCGCTTTGTGCCAGGGGGTATTGCGATGGTTTTCCTCAATGCGCTGGAAAGTATGGTCAGCATCACGCTGCTCAGTCTGGTGGGCTACGTGCTGGCCTGGAGGGGCTGGATCTCCAGGGATGTGGAGATGTTCATCCCAAAGTTCGTCATTCAGATCACTGTCCCGCCCTATCTCATGGCCTCGGTGGTGCAGCACTTCAACCATGACGATTTTGTACAGCTCATCACCGAGTCTGCCATCCCCTTTGTCAGCCTGGTTGTCTCCTTCTTTCTCTTCCTCTTCCTGGGCCGCCTGCTTGGCATAGACAGAAAGCATCTCGGCCTTGCTGCCACAGGTGCTGCCACCTCCAACACCATCTTCATCGGCATTCCCGTCAACAATGCCCTGTTCGGCCCCATGGGACTCACGTCCCTGTTGCTCTACTTTCTGGCCAATACCGTCTTCTTCTGGACCTTTGGCAACTATGCCATAGCCAGAGAGGGCACCCATGACGGACGCAGGCTCAGCACACGGGAGATTGTCTCCCACATCTTCTCGCCGCCCCTCATTGGCACCATGATTGGCTGCGCCATCCTCATGCTGGGCATTCCCCTGCCCCGGTTTCTCATCTCCGCCTGCGAGATGATGGGTGGCATCAGCTCCCCTCTGGCCCTCATCCTGGTGGGCGTGATTCTCTACCGGATAGACTGGAAGTCTGCCCACCTTGGCAAGGACATAGTACTCAGCCTGCTGGGCAGAATCCTGCTCACCCCTGTCATCACCATCTTTGTCATCCTGCTCATGCCCCTGGAAATCCCGCCCATCACCACCCAGGTCTATGTGGTGCAGGCAGGTCTGCCCTGCATGACCAACATTGCCCTGATCTCGGCCTACTATGGCGCTGACAAGGAATTCGGCAGTGTCTTTGTCTGCGTGACCACCATTGTGGGCATGATATCAGTGCCCATCTGGATGACACTGGTGACCTTCTTCGTCCAGTAGTCGCACGTCAACAGTCCAGGGGCCGGCCCTGTCAGCAGCAAATGCAGTCAGAAGAATCAGCCAGACTGACAGCCTGGGCGCCATGTTCCCATGTTCGTAAGGGCTGAGAACAACGCAGCTTGCAAGCTACAGGAAAAACTGGCAGTACTTTGCTTGAAAATTCAAGTTATACGTGAATATAGTTCGAGTATCACTTGAAGAGTCTTCTTCTGAAAACAGCTTGTGCAGTCAGTTTTTGCGAGAAGAGATGCAGAGCACATGCAAAAAGCAGTCTTCGCAGCCTTCTGGTATCCGTTCAGGGGGGAGATCAGAACTCTTCGGACTGAGTTCTTTCGCGTGTTTTCACCAGATGTACAAGGGTCTCGCCAGGCCATGCGTTCAGACTCTTTCCAGACATGGCGGCCACTGCAGCAAGCCTCTGATGAAGCTAGGGAGAAATGCGGCTGTTGAAGCGTCCGGAAAAAGGTTTCCGGGGCTGCCTGCCTTCTTCGGCACAGAACTCAAGGTAATCTTCCACAGAATCGGCAAGGGACTGCTTCAATTCATCAATGGAACGCCCCTGAAACGTGATGACATCTGAGAGATGCAGCACTTCTCCATGGAAAGTATCCACCTCGGAATCATAGTCAAATTTTCCGGTATACCCTTTGTATGTCATTGTATTCATGGTCTTGTTCCTGCACTTTCGAGAAAACGGACGGTCTTCACTGCTCTCGTGTCTGTTGCTGGTTCCGGGTGGGGACGTTGGAAGGAGGCAAGGACACCGTTGAGAGAAAAACGGACTCGTGAGCCACGGCCTTCAGATTTTCGCGCTCCACATGCTTCGAGCAGCTTTTCAATGTCAGCCCAGGGGAGACCCCCGCGTACGGGGTCTGTGAATGGGAGAAAGCGTTTTGGGGGTGTTTGCTGTTCCTGTTTTGTAGTGCCATAGCATGGTGTCATGTCAAGACATTGCGCACAGGTCTCCAAAATCTGTCTATCCCTCTCCCGTATGGCCTCAGTACTGCCAGCCTGAAGGCAGGTGTACCCTGTCGAACCAGGCTGACACTGCCATCTTTTGCGAGCACTGAAGGCCCGGGCTTTCTGTACGGGTCTTACGTTCTGCACAAGCCCCCTTCCTGTTTTGCAGCCCCTGCTTTTTCCTTGCACAAAACGCGCAAAGGCAGGTAGAACAAGGGCATGGCACACACGTCCTGCACACAGCGCTGTTCCGGGACAGCTACAATGCATGCTTCCCCCTCCTGCCAGAGTTTTGAAGAGGGTCCTGATCAGGCTCCTGATCAGTGTCCTGACCAGGCCCTGGCTGCAGAGGCTGAAGCAGGGACAGCTGTGCGCCCGAACTGGGAGCTCTTCCGCACCCTGGTGCGCTACTACATACGCTGCCTGCAGGCCGAAAACGGCTGCACGTCCGCCTGCAGGCAGTCTGCTGTGCGCGAGGACTACATCTATCTTCGCGAGCAGGGACTGTGGTTTCCAAAACCCGGTACAGTCTGGAACCATGTCATTGCTGCCAGAGAGAAGGAGACCATCTGCAGTCTCTGGCGCGAGGGCAATCGCGAGCTTTTGTTAGGCTATCCTGTGCATGCCTTCCCCTGCAGAAAAGGCACTTTGTACGACATGGAGCTCTTGCCCGTCTTCTGCTTTCCCCTGCGTTTTTCCACAGGGCCCGCGGGCATACGCATCCAGGCAGAGCAGGAAGTTCCCTTTGTCAACGACGCCTGGCTGAACAAAGTCTTTCCTGCCACTGTCAGGGGCAGCGGGCCTGCCAGACATCGCTTCCTTGTCAACTGCGGCCTGGCCAGCACGCTGGAGCGCGAGGGCGAAGCAATACCAGGCCTGCATGAGCTGGCTGCCATTCTCGGCAATGTGTTCGGCCAGGCAGTCCGGGAGCCCCTGAACCCGGAAGCACTGTCCGCTGAGCCCATCCCTGCAGGCGAAGGCCTGCCCGGCGGCATCTTCAACAGAGCAGTCCTTGTGGCAGGCCACAAGGTGACCACCTACACCCGCCGCCTCATAGACGAGCTGAAGGAAATCCTTGCTGCCAGCGATGCCGTGCTGGACGCCACAGCCCTGCGCACGCTCTTCACAGAGAAGGAGAAGGCAGACGCACAGGCAAAGGGGGCTGGCAGCCCTGTCAGTGCCGCCGAAGTCTGCGAATTCCTGCCCCTCAATGAGGACCAGCGCAAGGTGGTGGCCTCACTTGTATGCTCGGAGCTCACAGTCATCCAGGGGCCTCCGGGCACTGGCAAGAGCCAGGTGGCAGCCACTGCCACAGTCAACGCCCGCCTGCGCGACAGCACAGTGCTCATAGCCAGCCAGAACCACAAGGCCATTGATGCAGTCATGGACAAGCTGCGCACTGAAGAACACGTCATGCTTGTGCAGCGCGCAAACTCCAGAGACTCACGGGACCCGAACAGCTGCTGCAGACTCTCGGATGCCATAGCCACCAGCCTTGCCTCAAGTCTGGATATGCGCAGGCAGACAAGCTTTGTGGAACAGCGCACAACCCTTTTGACCGCCCTTGCCAGGCGGCGCAGCGCCTGCGAGACCGCAGAGCGCCTGGAAGATATGCGCGCAGAGCTTGCCAGGGCAGAAGACGCCCTGCACAGGGCAGCCAGTGCTGCACCCTGGCTTGCTGCAGACGCTTTCCCGGACGAGCAGGCCCTCACAGATGCCAGGGAAGCCCTGCGCTTTCTGGCCTGTTTTAACGAGAAGCCCTGCAGGCTTGTGTGGCAGGAGGTACGCCATCCTCTGGCAGCACGCAGCCTGCAGCGCAGTCTCGCACGCATCAATGCACACATTAACGCACACTCCAACGCTCACATCAATGGCGTCTTGCAACAGCATGCCCCTGCAGCCTGCTTCCAGCTTTCGCGCAGCCGCATCTACGGTACTGCTGAACTTGCGGACCTTGTGCGTGCCCTGGAAGCCATGTGCGCCCTGTTCGCTGCCCGCGCACAGCAACAGGCTGCCGCAGCAGCGCTTGCCAGGGAGGAAGCACTTGCAGGTGACTGGCAGGCTGCCTTTGCTGCCAGCAACGCAACCGTTCGCCAGCTTCTGCCCTGGCTTGTGAACCAGGACGTGCTGCGACGCCAGGGCGTACCCCAGCAGGAGCGCGCCAGGCTTGCCCAGCTGCAGCAGATGCTCAAAAGCTCGCGCACCACATTGCGCACAGGTCTTGCCCTACGTGATGCTGCCAGAAAGGCCCTCTTTCACACCCCCTGCTGGGCTGTCACCAGTCTCTCGACAGGGCGCTTTCTGCCCTTGAGTCCCGGGCTCTTTGACCTGGCCATCATTGATGAAGCTGCCCAGTGCAGCATCCCGTCTGCCCTGCCAGTGCTCTTTCGCGCCAGAAGGGCAGCCATCATGGGCGACCCCAACCAGCTTGCCCCCATCAGCAGGCTCAGTCAGCAGGACCATGCCAATCTGCTCCAGCAGGCCAGGATTGACCCCATCGCCTGTGCCCGCTTTGCCTACCTGGACAACTCCCTCTACAACCTGGCCGCGGGTGCAGCCTGTGCACAAAGCTTTCTGCTCAACCTCTCCTTTCGCAGTGCAGATGCCATTTTGCGCTACTGCACCATGTTCTACAGCGGCCAGCTTTTGCAGGCAGCAGATGCTGGCACCCTGAAGTGCCCTGCAGCCTACAAGCCGGGCATTTCCTGGCACAATGTGGAAGGCATCGTGGAGCGGCCATCTTCAGGCAGCTGTGTCTGCCTGCAGGAAGCCGAGGCTGTGGGAAAACTGGTGCTGGACATGATACAGGACCAGTCCTTTACGGGCAGCATTGGCGTCATCACCCCCTTCCGGGCCCAGGCCCAGCGCATTCAGGAACACCTTGCCCTGGAGCTTGGTCTGGATGTGGAAGTACGCAACAAATACCGGCTGCATGTGGGCACAGTACACGCCTTCCAGGGCGATGAGCGGGATGTGATCCTCTTAAGCCTGTGTGCAGGCCCGGACATGAGCCCTGGTGCGCTGAGCTTTTTGCGTGCCGGCGGCAATCTCTTCAATGTGGCAGCCAGCAGAGCCAGAGCGCTCCTGCTGGTGGTGGGCAACTATGCCTGGGCGAAGCTGTGCGGTATCGAGCACATTGCAGCTCTTGCCAGGGCCCAGGAAGAGGCAGCCGAAGAAGGACAGGCACTGCCCTGGGCTCCCCATGAGTCCCTCTATGAGCAGCTGCTCTACCGCAGGCTCTGCGAGAAGACTGCACTTGTGCCCCTGATCCAGTACCCTGTGCGCTGCAGACGTCTGGACCTTGCCCTCATCTCTGACACAGCCCGCCTGGACATTGAGGTGGACGGCGCTGTGCATCTTGACGACGATGGCAGCAGGCGCAGTGACGATCACTGGCGCGATGAGGAATTGCGTGAGCTTGGCTGGGAGACCCTGCGCATCTGGACCTGGGACATTGAACACGACATTGATGCCTGTGTGGCCAGAATCACGGCCCTGTGGGAGAAGCTGAACAGCTGACAGTCAGACGTGTGCCCTGACACGCGCCCTGGTATGCGTCTGTGAGCGTGCCTGCGCGTGTGCTTGCGCGCATCGTGCAGGAACATGCTGAGGAAACCAGGCTGTGTTGAGGATGAAACTTCAGGTTGTCGTGGATATTTCAAGTATCACGTAAAATAGCGTGTGTATATGCAGCCAGTGAAGGGGCGTTGCAAGGGGCAGGCGCAAAGCAGTGTGCGAAGAAGAGTTGTTCGCCTGCTCGCATGAACATGACGTGCCGGCCTTGTGTTTGCACTGCCCATGGCCTTATCAAAGACGCCGTAAAACCTCTCCCTTCAGGGAGAGGATATAAGGCGTACCCTACCGGGGAGTCCTCTGTGATTCAATATATTTTCGTACGGCAGAGAGAGGCGCTCCTCCACAGCTTCCGGCAAAATAGCTTGGA
>CASEWR010000082.1 GCA_949291675.1 uncultured Desulfovibrio sp.
TCCAGCCAGCTGTACTCAAGAATAAGGTCCCTGATGTTCGCACCTGTTTCCCAGGGCAGGTTGTTGAGAGCGCCCATGAGCATGCTGATGACAGAGCCTTCGTAGTATTGCGGCGCGTACCAGAGAATATGACCGGAGGCAGTATCGTACACGAGAGCTGCATGGGTGTAGTCCGGCAGACTGGCCAGCTCGTACTCAGAAAGGACAGTGAGGGGAGAGTGTGTGGTGGACGAGTACCTGGGCAAAGGCAGCAGGGCAAGGGTGCAGGACTTGCCAAAGGAGCGGTTACTGCCCAGGTCCTTTTTGCGCATGGCCTGTATCATGGCCTTAGAAAAGTCGCTGCGCGTGGCATGGTCTCCCAGGAACTCAAAGAAGAAGGTGTCTTCGTTTAAACTTGCGGGTGCAATGTCAGGGAAGAGCCTGGCGGCCACGGACTTTTCGATGAAGTGCTCGCAGGAAATGCGGGAGCCGTCGCGCAGCACCGTATGGAAGAGGTGAAGGTACAGCCTTGCCAGCAGCTCGGGATCCTCATCGGAACATATGCTCTGCAGGACCTTCTGTATGCCTGTGCGCTGCAGAAAGCTGATCAGCCAGTGCACATCCCCAAAGACAAGGGCTGATCGGCTCGTGCAGGCTGCTGCGGCCTTGCTGGCTGTGGTGTCAGGGGTCTTTGCAGCAGCTGTGGCCTCCCTGCCTGCAGGGGGGATGCGCGGGTCGTCAGCTGTCAGGGCAGTGAAGGTATTGGTGGTGACACAGTATTCTACAAGGCCCCTGAGACGGGAGTTGAAGATGCCTGTCTTCTTGTCCTCGGACAGCCAGAGAACCTTGCCCAGGTTCTCCAGGCGTACCTGTGAGAGGCGCTTCTTCTCCTTGTCGTAGCGGCTTTCCGCAAGTTCTGCTGTGCCCCGCACAATGCGGCCGTCTTCGTCCCTGCGTATATTCCTGAACTTGATGTATGCCATGTTCTTCCTCATGTGGGTGATGTGCTGGCGTATACTGGTAGCGCAAAGCAAGGGAAAGGGAAAGCTGGCTTTGTGCCCCACAGGCTGGCCAGGATGGGCAGGGAACATCAACGACTGCCTCAGATGCTGCTGCCATGGCCGCGGTGCCGGGTGCGGCGTCAACCTGTCGGAAAATCCGACAGGTTCGGAAAGCAAGTCTCTGAAGAACAGGGAATCTGGCTTCGCTCTGGTCTGCTTCATTGCTGGCAAGCACAGAGCCTGCGGACATGAGTTGGCAGACACAATACTTGTGGACCAGATCTTGCAACACCTCGTCAACAATGGCTGGCATATCGGCATCCGGGAGGCGTAAGGCATAGTTGCGCAGCACGACCTGGCCGAACTCCTTCGCCTCAGCATGGTCTTTTCAAGGCGCTCTGCCAGCCTGGACAAGCAATGGCCAGATAAGGCTTTGTCTTTCCCGGCTTCAGCGGGATGAGCCTGGCTGGGGGACGGGCAGTTGCCACCCTGCGCAATGCCTCGTTTGCGGCTGAGCCCAAGCCAGGTATGCAGCTGGACAGCAGGAGGGTATTTCGCTATCAGGGCAGAAAATCTGCCAGGATACTGTTTTGCTGCGGACTGTGTCCTGGAGCTTGCAAACGTTGCTGGGCAGGCAAAAACCGACAGGAGCGTGAACAAGTCAGCTACCCCGCCCTGAAGGGCGAGGCTTGAACAAAGCCTGAGTTGACTAGCCTCAG
>CASEWR010000083.1 GCA_949291675.1 uncultured Desulfovibrio sp.
ACTTGCGGACAGGGCCGTATCCTTGCTGCGGGTGCCCTGACTGGTTCCAAACTGGATGGGGATCGCGGCATGGGTCTGCGCTCAGGCAGGATGTGTGGCGCAGCTTCTGCGTGAGTAGGCTGACTATATGCTATCCTGGAAGAGACAGGGGCGGGCTGAATGTCATACCCTGGCTTGGCCGGGTTGAGAGCAGAGGCCACTTTGTCCAGGTGCATACCTGGTCTGAGCTGACGGACATTGCAGAGGAGCTTGCCTGTGGCACGACAGATTGATCACCAGATTTTTCATGAGCTTGAATTTACCAACGAGCTTCTGCTGGCCCTCACACGCACCATGGTATGCCATACCTTCTTCAAGGCGACAGAGACTGAGTACCTAAGCTCGCAACAAGGTATTGGGGTGACTGCGGCTGTGAACATTCTGGAAGGAGAGCTCAGCTTGCTGCACGAGCTCGCTCAGAAAGGGCACAATGCCAGGCATGAAGACACATGACCGGGGGGCTGACCTGTTGACAAAATCTCCTTTCTTCCTCAATTTTGTTGCAACCAGATACGGGATTTGGTTGCGTCAAACTCAAAAATATCCTTTTGTTGTCCGTTCAGTTGTCACAAACCCAGAAGGAGATTTGTCCCCATGACACCATATCTTCCTCCCTATCTTCCCCTGACCCCTGATAAAGATTTTTGGGGAAACTTCGGCAGGCTTGAATTTGATGCTGTGTCCTCTCTTGCCGAGCTGAATGGAATGATGCTGGCCTCGGCAAAGACAGACCTGTTCTGGTTTACATGGCTTATGAAGGAGGCACAAAGTTCAAATGTCATAGAGGGAACAGTCACGACCATTGACGAAATCTTGGGAGAAAATGTCGGCATTGTTGTCCCGGTGGAGCGTCAGGATGATGTACGTGAGGTCCTCAACTACAAAGACGCCACAGAGGCAGGTCTCCAGGCAATAGCCGATGGCAGAGAGCTCTCCCTGTCTCTGATCAAGTCTTTGCACTCATATCTCCTCCACGGTGCACGTGGAGAAAACAAGAACCCTGGCCAATGGCGCAGTATTCAAGTCCACATTGGGCGTCCCGGTTCCACAATTGAAGATGCCTCCTACATCCCCCCGGGCCCTGTCCTTGTCCCTGATCTACTGGAGAACTGGGAGGCCTTTCTCCGTCGTGATGACCTGAATCCCCTGATACAGGCCGCCATCATGCATGCTCAATTTGAGATTATCCATCCGTTCTGTGATGGGAATGGCAGGATGGGCCGGCTGCTTATTACTCTGCTCCTGGCAGAGAAGAAGGTCCTTTCCAAGCCGGGCTTCTATATGAGCGCCTACCTGCAGAAGCACCGCACAGAATATTATGCTGCCCTGAGAGACGTGACAAAGAATGATAACTGGCGAGGATGGATAGAGTTCTTCCTCAACGCTGTGATCGTTCGCAGCAATGACAACAAGAAGCTGCTCACTGCCATGTGTGACCTCTACGAGCAGTCAAAGAGAACCTTTTCTGCATTAACCGGATCTGCTGATGCTGTTCATATGCTTGACTACATGTTCGGCAAACCACTGTTTACCCTGCCTGACTTACTGCAGAACGCTGGCTGCACATCCAGTCGGCAGGCCATGACAAAGGCCCTGAACAAGCTTGAGCAGGCTGGGGTGATAGAAAAAGTTGAACCTAGTAGAGGCAGGGCTCCTGCTGTCTGGAAATTCACTGACCTTATCAAGCTGCTTTTGTAGAACACGAAGAGCCAAAATTTCGAGTTTTTGCCAGAAAGGGGTCTCAAAATGAGGCCCCTTTTTTCACAAATCCAGCAAAGACCTCTGCACCGCCACCGGCCGATTCTTTTTCTTGGCCTGCTTGTTCCTGCTCCTGCGATCCTGGTAGTCCAGGTAGTCAGGCTTCCTGCCATCTAGAAGCTCCTCTATAGTGAGAACCTGAATCCGCTGGAACTCCTTCTGCCCTCCTGGGTAGACGTACTTGCCCGCAGCGATGGCATCCGTCAGCATCCTCTTGCTCGGTTTCTCAAGTGTCAGCAAAAAGGCCATCTGTGTGTTGTCTCTGCCCCTGCGCTTCTCAATCAGTCCCCTCAGCTCCCTGATGTGGTTTGCCGGGATCTTGCCGCTCTTCACGCTCGTGATGATACGGAAGGGCTTCTTTGCCGTCGGCGTGCCACAGGCGTAGACAGCACCATCAATTCCACCATCAGTCCCCATCTTCTTCTGGTTGTCAGGGATGGCGCCTACCAGGCAAAGAGCCCGGAACAGGAACTGATAGCGCTCCCTGAGCCCATTGTTCTCTGCCAGGAAGCGTGCTGAGGCCACATCCTGCGGTGTCACTGTGAACGCACAGTCCGGGAAGGCGCTGTGCATCCGCTGTGAGATCAGCACAATGGCCAGGTAGGTGATGTCTATGCCTACCCAGCTGCGGCCGAGTTTCTCGGCAGCATGGACAGCAGTCCCACAGCTACAGAAAGGATCCAGCACCACATCCCCAGGATTGCTGCTGGCTCGGATAATGCGCTCAAGCAGTGCCATGGGCTTCTGGGTGGGATAGCTGAGGCGCTCCTGAGATTGTGAGTTGAGCGAAAAGATACCGGCCCAGACGTCCCCGCACAAGCTTGCAAAATGCTCCCCGGATACTGCCTTGCGGGATATTCGAAGCCTGGTAGAGTACGGTATTCTCCAGCAGATGCCAGGAGGAAGAAGCACAAACTATGCCCTGGCTGAGCCTGTGGATGCGTAAGGAAAGGGCCTGCAGTGTGTGCCGCAGGCCATTGAGATGAAGCAGTTTCGTCCTGGTTAGAAGGTTTCCCAGACCGTGAGCTCTGCAGCAGCCTTGCGCTCACTGTGCTTTTTGGCAGGCGTGCAGTCTTCGGCAATGTGGCCGATGGGGAAGAGGGCCACAGGCTCAATAGTGGCAGGCAGGTTGAATGCCTCTGCAAACTTCTGCGGATCAAAGCAGCCCACCCAGCAGGAGCCAAGGCCCATGTTATGCACTGCCAGCATGAGATGGGTGGCCACAATGGCGGCATCAATCTCGAACTTGTTCTTCTTGTCGTAGGGATTGCTCCAGGCCTCGTCCCTGTTGCAGCAGACCATGATGGCGCAGGGCGCATTGAAGGTGTATTTTGTGCATGTTGCCAGTTTTTCCATGCCTTCGGGGCTGGCAATGACAAGATAGCGCTGTGGCTGGTGGTTCACAGCAGTCGGCGCGTTCTGAGTCTCGGCAAGCAGCTGTTCGATCTGTTCCCGTGTGACAGGCTCGGATGAGAACTTGCGGACAGAGTAGCGGTCGCGAATGAGGGTTGAATAGTCCATGAAAGTCCTCCGTATGCAGGTGCGGTTGTGCAGGCTGGCGTTGTGATGCATGCCCCTGAGTGCTCCAGAGCTGGTCCGAATCAGGGCCGGCTCTGGTCTGGCCCTGACGCCGGGTCTGACCTTGCAAGGCAGGCTGCGCCAGAAGAGCAGATGGCAGGGAAAGCAGGGGCAGGCGAGCAGATGGCAGGAAAAGCAGGGCCAGAAGATCTGGACCAGAAGATCTGGAGCAGGCGGGCAGGGGCCATGCAACTGACATAGGACCTGCGCACAGATTGTCAATGCACGGCTGCTGTGCTGTCAGCCAGGGGGCGCGTGCCCCTTGCATGGTGGTGACGCAGGAAGCTGATGTGTTGTCCAGTGCGGTTTTGCCTTGCAGTCCTGCCTTGCTGCCGGCATCTGGTTTCCTGCTTGCGCTGCATCCTGGTTTTCCCTGGCGCTATTTGTCCCGACGCTTTGGGCGCGGATGCATTTGGCCCTGACTTTTGCTGCGTGCGCTCCCGGCACAGGGACAAGGTCTGTGCGTCCATGGTCATGCAGGGGAAGACTTGTGCAGGCTTTCACATGCTTTCACATGGAACCGGCATGGGACCGTCAGAGCCGGAAATTCTCCTGCAATTTCACGTTGCTGGCGCATGTATCCCCGCTGTCTGCGCACTTGATTTTGCCTGCTCAAATGTGTACAAGAGCGCTGGAACTTCACGTAAAAACAACATTTTTGTCATTTACCTGTTCCCTGCAGTTTTCGTTTTTGTCCCTTGTCCCTTTTCTTCTGAGTGCGCACAACACCCTGTCCGTCTGACATCAGGCTGCAGTGTACGGTGTGCACGGGGCGTTCTATGAGTTGCATTCTGCCCATACGAGTTGCACTGTCCTGTCTCATGCGCACGGCAGCCATCAATGCTGCCATGACTGCACGCGGCATGCAGCAGC
>CASEWR010000084.1 GCA_949291675.1 uncultured Desulfovibrio sp.
GGAAGGCAGATCCTCGGGAGCAACAGGTTCAGGCTGTACCGGAACTTCCGGTTCAGGAGCTGAGAAATCCGGGAGGACTGGTTCGCGTTCTGCATGCAGTTCTTCTCTGGGCGGTACTTTGGGTTTGCACAGCGCTGCCCGTTCTTCAAGTTGCCGCAGTATCCTGGCAAGCTCATCCTCAAGGCTCTGTTTGCGCAACAGCTCACTGTCCATGTTTACGTCCTGTCTGAAGCAGCCTGCCGGAAGAGGTGAAGGCAGATGCCCGAGAGCAGCAAGCAGGAGCCAGAGCAGAAGCAGCAGCAAAAGAAGCGGTAACAGCCAGGACAGGCAGCCAGGGAAGAGTGCCGGAGCAGCAGCTGTGGGTGCAGCTGCCACTGGTGCAGCAGTCGCTGCCGGAGTCACGGCTGCTGCAGGGGCTGCTGCGGCAACTGGGGCAGCTGCTGCCACAGGGGCACCAAGACGCATGATGTCCTGAGGCACAGCACCCTGCACACCAGGAGCAAAGCCCCAGTTGATGAGCACAGGTGCGCCGTTTACGACATAGATGTCGCCCTCGCTGGGGTGCTGCAGCGCTTCATGCAGCAGACCCTGGGCCATGCCGGTGCTCTGGGAGCTGTCCAGAAGTGCCTGCAGAGCTCTGGCATAGGTGACAAGGGTGTTCTGCACCATCTCCTGCTCTACCGGTCCCAGGGAGGAGAAGGGCACAGGCTGGGTATTTCCATTTACATACCAGTCAATGGTGCCGCTGGCATCGTGCATGGGCTCGGCCAGGAAGTCTGCGGCATTGGGCATGCCGCGGGCTGCCAGGAAATCCTCGTGCTGCTGCAAAAAGGAGCGCAGCTGATCGTAACAGTTGGTGGCAAAGATACCCTGGAAGGCCAGGGGACGCATGTCATTGCGCTGACTGGTGGCAAAGAGAATGCTCATCTGGCACCTCCCTCGGTCTTGCCGGCAGGAGCGAAAGGCACCTTGTTGGCCTCAAGGAAGGCAGCAATGACTGTTGCGGGAATGGCAAGGGATGACTGCCTGTAGGAGCGATCGTCAATCTTGATCATAGTATTGATGCCCACCACATCCCCTGCGGCATTGACCAGAGGACCGCCGCTGTTGCCCTGGGAGACTGTTGCCGAGTGCACAACCAGGGGAGGCTTGCGCTCAAGGACCACGTTGACGGAGCCTTCGGTGTAGACCACTTCAGGAGCTGCCTGCTGGTTGCCGCGCAGAAGGCCGATGAACTTGGGATCATCAGAGACTACGGCACTGGGGAAGCCCCAGGCGCTGACCTTTTCCATGCGCGTGACAAGGTCTGTGCACAGCTTCAGAGGCTTGACGGGAATACGTTCTCTGGTCTTGAGCACGGCAAAATCCAGCCCCTGCTCCTGAGTGCGCATGAGGACAGCGGCAGAACGCAGTGTGCCGACAAACTTGTTGATGTAGACAACTTCATCTGCCTGGCCCACGACATGGGCATTGGTCATGATGGTGTCAGGAGCAATGAAAAAGCCTGTGCCCATGGAAATGCCCCTGCCCATGAGTGCTATGATAAGCACAGTATTCTGCTCAAGCAGTTCTGCCACACTGGCTGGTTCCCTGGCCTTCAGGTTTGGCTGAGCCTCAGTGGCAGCGCGCTTCTGGGCACTCTGGGCTGCCTCGGCTGTGGCAGGAGCCACAGGAATGGCAGGCTCTGCCTTGTCGGGCACAGCAGGAGTGGTTTCCGCAGGAGCACCGCGCATGCCCTGGCCACTGCTGTCGGGGGTGCTTTCAGGCTGCTGAGCGGCATCTTCAGGAATCTGCAGAGGTTCTCCCGAGCGTCCGGACATACCGGAGCCCTGCTCAGCTGGCGTGACTCCATCCCTGCCGTCAAGAGCCGGCAGGCCGCTTCCTGCCGGAGGATCAATCTGTGCCAGCAGGGCAGGAATGTCGCAGGGGTCTTCCTGAAGCAGTGCCCGCAGAGAGCGCAGATACGCTTCCTGAGCGTCATTGTAGGCCTTGAGCTCGCCAAGTGTCTGATACTGCTCTGCAGTCAGGCGTTCTTCAGCCGTGTATTTCTGATAGAGAAGCCATGCCAGAGCTGCCAGAAGGGCCAGCAGCAGAACAATGGCCAGCCAGATGGGTGCCCTGGCATACCAGGGTGCAGCTGCAGCTGCAGCAGTTCCGGCTGCTGCACCGGCAGTTGCGGCGTCAGCTGCTCCCTGCGTGTCCGTGGTCTCCTGACCCTGCTGATCTGCAGCGGCCTGGGAAGTCTCTGGCTGTCCCTGACTTGCGGCCTGCCCGGAAGGACTTGAAGCAGTCGGACCTGCGCCGGTCTCAGCCTGGGAACCCTGTGCTGCCTGTTGTTCAGGCTGTGCTCCGGGTTGTTGTATGGGTTTGTGTTCCTGTTCTGCCATGGAAATCTCCGGCTGACTGGTCTCTGAGTCTCTGATGCAAGATGCAGCCCTGTTCAGGGATGCACAGTGTCTTTTGCTTATCTCTACTGTGTTTGGGTGCCAGATCCAGCGTCTGGCGAGGCAATGTCCTGCCTACCAGTAACGCAGGGCATTCTGAGCCTGTTTATCGCCCCTGGCAGCAAGTGTCTCAAGCCAGGTGCGCAGCTCAGCACAGGCCTGGGCTGCCTGGGCAAGACCACCGTCACTGGCCCGCGTATACCATTCTCTGGCAAGGATTGGATCTTCTTCCACACTGCCGTGGGGCAGAGGTGAGAGGGGATCATAGTACTGGGCCAGCATGAACATGGCCTCAGTATTGCCCTCATTGGCTGCATCAAGCAACAACTGAAAGGCTGTGTCCGTGCCCTTGTCATCAGCTCCTGGCACCCGCACCTGTCTGGCCAGCATGACATTGAGCTCTGGAGAGACAAAGTCACTCTGCAGGTAGTCATGGACAGTACGTGTGAAGGTTGTCTCTGCGTCGTCTGGTGTATCGACTGGTGTATCGGCCAGACTGGAGGCTCCCTCCCATACCGTGCCGTTTGCAGCAAAGGGAGAGGCTGTGGTTTGGCCAGCGCTGTCTGTCCTGGCGTTGACGGAGCGATCCCAGATTCTGGCAAAGTTTTCCCTGCTGGTCACAGTGCCCACAGTTGTCTGCCCTGTCTGTTCTGCCTGCACCTGCGAAGCAGCAGAGTATTGTGCTGAGGACAATGTGGCAGGCCCAGCCTGCAGGGGCAGAAACTCACTGCGGGAGAGGTGCTGGGCTGCAAGGCCGAGGCAGACTACCACGGCCAGCAAGGGGACAAGGATGACAGGGCGGAAGAACATGTGTGCCTTGTGCACGGCATGTGCCCTGTGCTCATCCTCGGCCCTGCGTTCAGTGTGCAGCTTCTGGTAAGCCTCAAGGGCTGCCTTGCCCTGCAGGGCAGTGAAGACCTTTCTGTCAATGGTCAGGGCAAAGGAAGAGCCATCATTGATGGACATGCGATAGGTGACGCTGCTGTCGAGCTCATAGAGAATGTCCGGTCCCACAGGAATGAACAGCAGGCCAGGCTTCTGCCTGTAGTCCTCACTGCGGAAGCGGTCTCTGGCTGTGCGCCACAACGAGCTTGCTGAGAGGAATTTCCCGTCCGGAAAGCGCTGCAGGGTGAAGAAGAGAGGCCCGGAAACGGCAGGGGCATCCTGCACCATGATGACGCCATGATCCCTGCCATGCCCTCCGTCAAGCCTGATTGTTGCCTGCATTGTCCATGCCCTCCTCAACGACCGAGCTGCCAGGACAAAATCGTGTTTCCCGGGTATCTCCTGCTGATTTTACAGTGCCTTTGGCCTGCCTGCAGATGCCATGTCTTTGCTATATCTTGAAAAATTTCCCCGGGGAATCTGAGCTGAACTGAGTATAGCTGTTTTCCAAAGCCTTTCCAAGGGGGCGATTTTTCTGGTGTGCGGCCTGTCCATTTTCTGTCGGAGAGCATGTTTTGGGCATGAAAAAGCCTGCAGACAGGGATGTCTCTGTCTGCAGGCTGGAATCTGTCTTGAGAGAGCGTGACGGCTTATGCGTTCCCGGGCGTCACAGCCCGGATTACAAAATCCAGAGCTTCTTCATAGAAATGTTCCGGAGCATAGGGAGTCAGGACACGAGTTCTGTTCACACCCACCATCAATGAGACAATAATAATGGCGGTCTGTACGGGATCGACCTTGGCAATGCTGTTATCTTCAAGGCCGCGCTTGATGGCATCAATCAGAACTGCATGGATCTGCATGAACTTTTCAATCATGATGTCCCTGTCTGCAGAGGTCTTCATGTCCGAATAAGGGGAACAGCGTACCAGCACCAGCCAGTTGGTGCTCGGGTCAATGGAGAAGTCCAGGTAGGCCTTGCAGTAATTGTAGATGGCAGTACGCCCGTCCGGGGCACAGGAGGTTGCCTCGCTCAGCTTCCGATGGAAGTTCTCCAGCACATCAAGACCACAGGCCAGGAAGAGCTTCTCCTTATTGCCAAAGTGATGGGTCATGAGACCCATGGCCACATCAGCCCTCTCGGCAATTTTCTTGAAGGTTGTTTCGTTATATCCGCATTCGCCAAAGAGATCCTTGGCTGCCTGAAGAAGGGCTTCCTTTTTGCTGACTGCCATAACGCGCTCCTGCACTCACTCTCTGCTGTACAGTCCAAAATGACGAACAACAGACGATTTTGCTGTATGAACTGCATAATCAAACAGTATCGTTTAGTCAACCAGTCAATGTCCTGTGGTACTGGGCAGACTGAGCACGGGAACAGCACTCAAGAGCTTGTAATATCGTAAAAATGTTTCCAGTCATTGCGCAACATTGCCTGTTCTGCAGCCGCGTGGAGGCCTGAAAACAGACAGGGCCCCATATGGGGGCCCTGTCCGGAACTTGTGCCATGGTTCTCTGTGAAACTCAGCTTCTGCTGCTGCGCCTGAAGGCGTTCTGACCGTATTCGCCAAGGCGGGTGAGCCTGCGGTCCACCTTTTCGTAGAGAGAACCCTTTGTGAAAGTGCCATCCTTGCGTCTGCGCCCTGCAGGCATACCTGTGAGCAGGAAGATGGCCTCTTCAATACTTTTGACTGGATAGACTGCGAACTTGCCTTCATCCACAGCATTGAGGACACTGGGAGCCAGCATGAGGTGATCCACATTGTCGTAGGGCAGGATGACGCCCTGGGTTCCAGTGAGCTTTTGTCTGGAGCAGACCTTGAAGAAGCCCTCTACCTTCTGGGTGACGCCGCCCACAGCCATGATCTGGCCGGAGTGGCTCACTGCGCCTGTAAAGGCAAGGTCAAGACGGATGGGTACTTCAGCAAGGGCAGAGAGCAGGGCAGCAAGCTCGGCACCTGAGGCAGAGTCGCCTTCAATGCCTGCGTAGCTCTGTTCAAAGAAGAGAGATGCAGACAGGGCAAGAGGCTTTTTGCTGGCAAAGACACCGGTCAGGTAGCTGATGAGAATCATCATGGCCTTGGTGTGAATGGGTCCGCCAAGCTCTGCCTCGCGCTCCAGGTCCGTGATGCCGTCGTGGCCCACACCAACAGTGCAGGAGATGCGATGGGGCAGACCAAATTCAAAGTTGCCATACGTGGTGACTGCCAGACCATTGACCTGGCCTATGGCCCTGCCACTGGTCTCCACGCGAATCATGTTGCGATCGTACTCTTCCATGTACACATCTTCCACAAGATTCACGCGGTAGGTGCGGGCAGCATAGGCCTTTTCCAGAATGGCACCAGTGACCATCTTCGCCTTTTCCATGCGTGCCAGAGCAGCTGCCTCCACCATGTACTCGCGTACCAGGGGGAACTTGAGGGAAAGGCG
>CASEWR010000085.1 GCA_949291675.1 uncultured Desulfovibrio sp.
GGGGTGGCTTCATGGGCAGAGAAGGCAATGTTGGCACTGCGTATGTCCGAGTCCATGACCACAAGGGCAGCGGCCTTGTCAGCCTGCAGCCTGCGGTAGGTCTCCTTGTCGTCATATTCGCCAAGTACCGGCTTGAAGCCCCTGCTGATGAGCTGCAGGGCTGTCTGCATGTCATCACCAAGCAGATAGGCCTCCATGTCATAGCGGGCCAGAGACTCGGCCAGGTTCAGGGCTATGGGATTGGTGCCGGCAATGAGTACATGTCCTGAGGTGTTTGCGGGAAGCTCGCGTGGCACCATTTCCTTCTTCTGACGCTCCATCCAGGGGATGTAGAAGTGCTGCAAAAAGGTGAAGGGCAGAAGGATAAGGAAGAAGATGATGCCCGAGACGAGAACAATGACCGAAAAGATCCTGCCCAGGTCCGAGGTGAAGGTGATATCACCGAAGCCCAGCGTGGACATGACGGTAAAGGTCCAGTAAAAGCCGGTCACAAAGGAGTATTCCCGACCCTCATAGAGCATAATCCAGTGGAAAAGCAGGGAAAAAACAACAATTTCCACAACCAGAACAAGCATGAAGCGCAGACAGACACTTCTGTGATTCTGCGACTGTTCAGGCTGAATGAGATGGATGAGAATGGAAGCCAGGTATTTGAGCACGTTGGTGTTCCCTGGGCGCAGCATGCTGCCCCTGCTTTGCTGTATGGGTAAGGCATTTCCCGAAGGAAACGCGGACACCCCCGGAGTATAGTCCCCCTTGCCCTCTTTTTCCAGCTCTGGCCAAAGTCCGCGCCCAACAGGCTGAAATGGCAGAGTCTTTTTGACTGGCAGCCTTCGGGTTCAGCCTGTGCGCGCTCTGGACAAAGCATGCGGAAAAAGGCAACCTGCCACAGAGTGCAGGCAAGGGCTTTACGCCCGGCTGCCGGCACGTACCGGGCCTGCACAAGGCCTGTGCAAGGCCTGCCCGGACCTGACACCCCTGTCTGTCCAGACAGCATGGCCGAATGCACGCACCCCGGGCATCTGCACTACCTTCTTTTCAGAACATTCAGAACATCAGGGAGGCTGCGCCTGTTTTTCCGTGTCTAAGCAGGGAGAACATGCGTCGAACTAGTTTATGAATACAGCAAAGGATATGGGCATTCGTGCAAAGGAAGCCTCCCGCAGGCTTGCCAGCGCCAGCCCGAAAGCAAAATACGTTTTCCTGCAGAACATGGCCCGCCTGCTCAATGACCGCAAGAAGGACATTCTGGCAGCCAACAAAAAGGATATTGAGGAAGCCGAGAACATCGGCATGGACACACCCCGCCTCGACAGGCTTACGCTTACCAACGCCATCATTCAGGACATGCACAAGGCCTGCCTGCATGTGGCGGAGATGCCTGACCCCATCGGCGCCATGGAAACACAGTGGCAGCAGCCCAACGGTATCCTGGTGGGCAAAATGCGTGTGCCCCTGGGCGTCATCTGCATGATCTACGAGGCCCGTCCCAATGTCACAGTGGACGCAGCCATCCTCTGCCTCAAGGCCGGCAATGCCGTGATCCTGCGCGGCGGCAGTGAGGCTTTAAACTCCAACAAGGCCCTGGCAGCCCTGCTGCGCGAGGCCCTTGTCTCTGCAGGCCTGCCCGAAGATGCCGTGCAGCTGGTGCAGTCCACGGACCACAGCATGGTCTCGCAGCTGTGCAAACTGGACGAGTACATTGACGTCATCATCCCCCGCGGCGGCGAAGGCCTGGTGCGCACTGTGACCGAGACAGCCACCATGCCTGTGCTCAAGCACTACAAGGGCGTGTGCCATGCCTTTGTGGATGCCTCTGCAGACCTTTCCATGGCCCTGAACATTGTCTACAACGGCAAGGTGCAGCGTCCTGGCGTGTGCAATGCTCTGGAATGCGTGCTGATGCACAGGGACGTGGCCGAGAGCTTCCTGCCCATGATGGCTGCAAAGCTCGGTGCAGCCGGTGTGGAGTTCCGTGCTGACGCTGCAAGCCTGCCGCTGCTCGGCGAGCACGCAAAGGCCATGACAGAGAACGACCTCGGCATGGAGTTCCATGACCTCATCCTTGCTGTCTGCATTGTGGACAATCTCGATGCAGCCCTGGCTCACATTGCAAAGTACAACTCCAATCATACCGACGTCATTGTTACCAATGACTATGCCAATGCCTGCCGCTTTGTGCGCGAGGCAGACGCCTCCATGGTGGGTGTCAACGTATCCACCCGCTTCAATGACGGCGGCCAGCTCGGCCTTGGTGCAGAGATAGGCATCTCCACATCCAAGCTGCATTCCTACGGTCCCATGGGCGTCACCGAGCTCACCACCACCAAGTTTGTGGTCACAGGCGCAGGCCAGGTGCGCGAATAAGCAGGCTATGGGTGCCATTGCTGTACTTGGCGGCAGCTTCAATCCCCTGCATGTGGGACATCTGCGCCTTGCCATAGAGGTCCACGAGACTCTGGGGGACCAGCTTGAAAGGGTAGACATCCTTCCGGCTGCCCATCCGCCGCACAAGGCGGAATCACATATCCTGCCCTTTGAGGTGCGTGTCCATCTCATCCGTGAGGCTGTGGCCCCCTATCCCTGGCTGTTCTGCAATCCCATGGAAGGAGAGCGTAACGAGCCTTCCTATACCTGGGAGACCCTGGGCATCTATGCAGAGAAGGAACAGGGCAAGGAGATTGTCTTTGTGCTGGGCAGCATGGACTATGTGCAGATACCGGGCTGGTTTCACGGCCCGGAGCTGCCTGAGCGCTGCTCCATTCTGGTTGCCCCCAGGGGCTTCTACAGCGCTGAGAACTTTGTGCAGGACACCCTGAAGATGTGGCCTGATGCCACGCCCCTGCCTCCCCTCACAAAGGACGGCCTGACCATGGCCTGCGCAACGCACAGGATCATCTTCCAGCCCCTGCCCTGGCTTGAAGTCAGCGCCTCGCTCATCCGTGAGCGCTGGATGGCAGGGCGATGTACGGACTACCTGGTGCCTGCCGGTGTCTCTAAAGCTCTGGAGGAGCGCAGAGAGGAGATCCGCAGGCTCTGGAGCTGAAAGACGGGACTTTTGCTCGTTTTTCACAAGGTTTTTGCAAGCATTGCAGGGAAAATTCTTCCTTAATCCAGCAACTTGTGCAATTAAGAACAAGTTTCTCTTGCCAAAATGTTTTCAAGGACCTATATTTAGATCAAGTCTGAGGCCACACCATCTTCTGTCGCAAGGGGACCCGTGGACATAAGATGGATGCGTTTTCACCCTCTAAGAAACTGGAGAATATCATGGCAGCCAGCATTTCAAAGATTCTTTGTGCAGTGGATCTTTCTGATCACAGCGCAGAAGTTGCACAGTATGCGGCCTATTTTGCAAGCAAGTGCGGCGCAGAAGTTGAGGTGGTCTATGTCGCTCCGACTCTGAGTCAGTACACTGGTTTCAAGATCCCCCAGAGTGACATTCACGCCTTTGTGGGTGAGATCGTCAGCGGCGCTCAGGCCAGCATGAACGGCTTCGTGAACCAGCACTTCGAAGGCATCAAGGCCTCCGGTGAAGTTCTGGTTGGCTATGCATCCGATGAAATCCTCGCCAAGGCCAGAAGGGATGGCGTGGACCTCATCATCATGGGTACCCATGGCCGCAAGGGCATCGACCGCATCCTCTTCGGTTCCGTGGCAGAAAAGGTTGTGAAGAACTCCCCTGTTCCGGTTCTCACCATCCGTCCCAAGGCCTAGTTCCTGGCCAGGCAGTGAGTCCAACGACCCGGCCATTCCCGTTTGTGACAGAAAATTTTGCAAAAACGAAATTTTTTGTTGACAGACCTGGTCGATTACTATAGATACATCCCTGCGTCACGTCTCCATCGTCTATCCGGTTAGGACAGCGGCCTCTCACGTCGCTAAGAGCGGTTCAAATCCGCTTGGAGACGCCAGAAATTTCCATGCGCCGAATCCCTCGGGACTTCGGCGCATATTTTTAAGGAGCACTTGACCATAGTGTCCGACGGTCGGAGAGGTATCGAAGCTGGCCGTAACGAGCTCGACTCGAAATCGAGTTGTCCTGGAGACAGGGCACGTGGGTTCGAATCCCACCCTCTCCGCCAGTTCAAAATTTGCCAAGGCCCCTGGTTGACCGTCATGGTCGCCAGGGGCTTTTTTTGTGGTGTTTTCAGGAAGTTGCCTAGTATCTACTCAGCTGGGCAGAATTCCTATAAAATCAAATAATGGAATGTTCCGTTTCTGTTGATCGCCCGTGCATTCCCCCCATATGGAGGTGGGGACATCAGTGGAATCAACAGACAGGGCACACTCCCCCTGCATTTTGCCAAACCACCGGTTTTACCGGTGGTTGCTGACTTCACTGACACATGGATGGCGACTGAATGGACACGAGTCACGAATTGTACGAGTCGCGTCATGACTGTTCTCCGGTGCTGTATTGTCGAAGGGAACTTGCCATATTGGCGATTACGAGTTATATAAAAATATAACTCATGGAGGATGACGATGTACACAGGTAATTTGAGAAAAGTCGGCGGTTCAGTGATGCTGGCCGTTCCTCCCGCCATTTTGGAAATGCTGCGAATGGAATCGGGGTCGTCGGTAAGTATGGCCGTGGAATCCGGGCGTCTGATTATTGAACCGAACGTCAGGAAGAAGTACAGCCTGCAGGAACTGTTGGCTCAGTGTGATACTTCCGCGCCGCTTTCCTCTGAGGATGGTATGTGGACCGGGTCGGGAGCCACGGGCGGGGAGCTGATCTGATGCGGCGTGGTGATATTTATTTGGTGACGCTTGACCCTACAGAAGGGCATGAGCAGCAGGGAACGCGACCGGTGTTGGTGATTTCTCCCGACGAGTTCAACAGAGTGACGCAGGTTCCCGTAGTGTTGCCGATTACCAGCGGGGGGAATTTTGCCCGTACCGCAGGATTCGCCGTGTCGCTCAGCGGATGCGGCACGCGCACTACAGGAGTAATTCGTTGTGACCAGCCCAGGGCGCTGGACTTGCGGGCAAGATCCGGAAGACGGCTGGAGCAAGTACCGCCCGCCATTGTGGATGAAGTTCTTGCAAGGCTGGCAACTATTTTCAGTTAGCCGGGCTTTTTCTTTTTGGGTCTTCGTGGCTCGGGGCTGTACTCTGCCTGGCTCAGACACATGTACCCGTGACAACAGACGCAGACGCCACGCCAAGCGGCTACCTGTCATGACACCTGGGGCACAGGTTCGGCTGGCCTTCTGAACGGTCTGTGCCCGAAATCATACAAGGAGCCCCCGGACGGAAGATGTACCGTACGGGGGTGCTCGGCCTGGAGAGGAGGAAGCCGGAAACAGTTAGCCGGCCAGTTCCCTGGCAGTCTGGAAGATGAGATCCCTTGAGGGGGCCTTGCGGTCCTTGCTGGAAACTGCCACCACGAGCTTGAAGAGGTCTGCGCCCTCACTGGCCGCAGCTTCCTTCAGGCTGGCTGTGAGCGAGGAATGGCAGCCAGCGTAGCCGAAGACGAGATCCAGCGGGCTCACGGCAGGAGCATAGCCATGTTCCTTCATGGCAGGAGCAAGTTTCTTGTCGATGAAGTGGAGCATACCGTAGACGTCGCCGGTCTTGATGCCCAGACGGTCATAGACCACCATGGCGATTTCCGTAGCCAGGTTGCCTGCGCTGCGGGCCATACCCATGAGGCCGCAGTCTGTGACGCTGGCGCCGTTTCTGTAGGCAGCCAGGGCATTCTGCACGGAGAGGCCCAGGTTATTGTGGCCATGGAAGGCCACGGGAATGGAGAGCCTGTCCACCATGCGGCGTGTGTAGAGGGCCACTTCGTCGGGCATCATGGTGCCTGCTGAGTCCATGATGGTAATCATGTCCACACCAGCTTCCTGCAGAAGGTACGCTTCGTCGGCCAGGGCATCGGCACTCAATACATAGGCCTTCATGAGCGAGTAGCAGCAGAAGAGTCCGTGATCCTTCACCATTTTGACAGCTTTGGTTGCCTTTGCGCCGTCGCCGGCATTAGCGCCCACACGCAGGAAGTGCAGGCCACCGTCCTTAGCCATGGCGATTCTCTCATCCGTGGCACAGGCTGCCAGCATGAACATGCCAATCTTTCCCTTGTCCACGTAGGACGCTGCTGTTTTCAGGTATTCTGCATCGGTCAGAGGGGCAATCTTCTTCAGATCTTCGTAAGCGCCAAGACCATTGGCATTGCCGTATTCGATATAGTCGATGCCGTTTTCAAGAAGGCCTTCAATCATCAGTGTTGTAAGGTCGGCAGGGAATCCTTGTCCAAGAACGTTGCCGCCGTCGCGCAGTGTGCAGTCAAAAAGTTGCATGGTGTTCTCCTGTATGCAATGTGCCGGAGTATGGCGAGTTGCTTGTTGTAAGGCTTTAAGGCGTCTTTACGAGTTCAGATTTGTACGACTGGCCCGGGTTGGCCGGGACTGGCCGGGCAAGGCAGGAAGTGCTCTGATCCGTGCCCGGCTGTCCCGTCAGGCTACTATCTGAAGAGGCGTCCCTCGGAAGGATCTGCCTTCTTCAGGCAGCAGAGGTTCACAAGGCCCAGGGCACCGGTAAACATGAGAATGAAGGCCGGAATCATGATGTTGTCGAACTTGTCGATGAGCCAGGTGGCCAGGATGGGTGTGGTTGCACCGCCGAGCACGGCGCCCGCACTGTGGCCGAAGGAGACGCCTGTGCTGCGCACCTTGGGCGGGAGAAGCTCAGGATACATGGAGTAGGAACCGGCCTGGCACAGAGCGTAGGGAATGATGCTGATGATGAGACCCACGATGGACATGGCAAAGGAGTGGCCCATCAGCGCGTAGCAGGGGTAGCTCAGGACGATATAGCCGCTGTAGCAGGCCACCAGGGTCTTCACAGGGCCAATGCGGTCGCTCATGACACCGAAGACAGGGATGAGGAAGGCTGCGCAGGTAACTGCGATGAGGACGATGAAGCCGACATCAGCAGCAGGCATGTGGAGAACTGTGCGCATGTAGATGGCCACATAGACGGTGCCGCAGTAGGTGCCGACATTCTGGACCAGGGAGTACATGAAGAGCTTGAACAGAGAGGTCGGGTAGGAGGTGATGAGTTCGCGAACCGGAGCTTCAGAAAGGCCGCCTGCCTTCTTCATGTTGTCAAATTCGGGGGTATCCTTGATGCGCAGTCGCATGTAGAGGCAGCCCAGCATGAGGGGCAGGCCCATGAGGAAGGGCACGCGCCAGGCCCAGGAGGAGGTGCTGCCATCGTCGCCAATGAACATCCAGGCTGCAAAGCCAGCCATACCGGCTGCGCAGGCCTTGCCGATGTTGGCAAAGCCGGGAACAAGGGAGAGATAGAGGGAGCGCCTGTTTGCAGGGGCCCATTCACGGATGTAGGAGGCAGCACTGCCGATTTCACCGCCTGCGGAGAAGCCCTGCAGGATACGGCAGAAGATGAGCAGTATAGGAGCCAGGATGCCGACCTGATCGTAGGTGGGCAGGCAGCCGATGGCCGTACAGGCCACACCGATGAGGATGACTGTGGCGAGCAGAGAAACCTTGCGGCCGTACTTGTCTCCTATGCGGCCAAAGAACAGGCCGCCCAGGGGACGCACGATGAAGGCAAGGCCGAAGACCGCCAGTGTGGAGAGCAGAGAGACGGTCTCGTTGTCAGAGGGGAAGAATTCCGTGGAGATGCGGGCGGCACAGTAGCCGTAGACGGAAAAATCGTAGTATTCCAGGAAGGTGCCGAAGATGGCTGCCGCAGTGGATCGCCTGGCATGGGCTTCATGGCTTTCGTGGGTATCGCTCATTGGGGAACCTCGTGTCTGTGTCTGCCGGAAAACGCCTGTCTCTGCTCTGTATCAGGCAGAGCCGGCCCTCCGGCAGACCTCCATGTATCGCAAAATTGCTGGTGTTGTGTGCTTAAAAGTCTGCAGGTGCAGGTCCTTTGTAGAGGTATCTGGGCTCTCTGCCCTGCAAAACGGCAATCACATCTTCAGCAACGTCGCGTCCTACGCGCAGCAGTGCTTCTTCTGTGCTCGCACCCATGTGCAGGGTGCCGATAAAATTCTCCAGGGAAAGCAGCGGATTGTCAGGCTGAGCAGGTTCGTCCACAAAGACGTCCGAGGCTGCGGCAAAGAGCTTCCCCTCCACAAGTGCTGTATAGAGGGCAGCTTCATCCACAACGCCACCGCGGGCAGTGTTGACGAGGATAGCGTTCTTTCTGCAGGCGGCAAGCTCGGCAGCACCTATCAGTCCCCTGGTCTCCTCGGTGAGCGGCACGTGCACGCTCACAAAGTCTGCCACAGAGCACAGCTCTGCCACGCTGTCAGCCCTTGCAAGCCCGGCTGCAGCCAGAGCTTCGTCAGACAGGTAGGGGTCATAGACGTGCACGCGCATGGCAAAACCTTCCCTTGCAATGCGTGCCACGCAGGAGCCTATGTGGCCATAGCCCACCAGGCCCAGGGTCTTGCCAGTGAGTTCGAGGCCGCTTAGGGACGGCGGCACGATACGCTCGGCACCGCGCATGAGCATGCGATCATTCCCCTTGAGCTTCCTTGCGGCAGCAAGCATGAGGCTGATGGCAAGTTCGGCGACGGCATTACTGTTGGAGGTGGGTGTAAAGACGACCGGGATGCCGCGCTCGCGGGCGCAGGCAACGTTGATGGCATTGACGCCTACGCCGTGCTTGCCGATGACCTTGAGCCTGGGGGCGTTTTCAATCTGCCTGCGTGTCACCTTTGCGGCTCGCACAATGACTGCGTCCGCATCGCTTAAGTCCATGTCTGCCGGGTTTTTGCACTGCACCACGTCGGCTGCGGCCTTGAGCATTTCCATGGCAGTGGCATGTATCGGCTCGCTCACTACGATTTTCATGATTCCTCTCCTTGGGACATTCAGGGACACGTTCCAGGACAGGGACTGCGGGAAGTTCGTCTCTCTCCAGTCTCCTCTTCCTGCTATGCCCGGAGCCTGGGAACGCGGATGCTGTGTGGAAGCATCCCTGGCTCCTGGCGGATGTTGCTGTCTGTGGCGCTGCAGTCGCCGTGTTCTGTCCCGGTAACAGCAAAAGGCGTGCCATTGTTTCCAGACTGCCCTGTTCAGTGACGTTTTTCTTTGAAATGACACCTGTTTTTCTTTCCCGACACCATGGCGTGCGGCATCGCGGCCAGCGCTGCCCCTTGGCATTGCGGGAAAAATGTGTTTCACTATGTAACGAATAGTTGTGTTTTTGAACGTTCTTTTTTGTAACGCTTTCGTTCTTCCGCTCCGGGAACGTTGCCCCCGAAACCAGGGGTGCAGGGAGGCAGATTATGAAAATACGTCGCGAAGACATTCTCTTTCTTTCGCCAAGCAAGCCCATCCTGCACAGTGTGCGTGAAGTCTTTGCCTCTCTCGGAGAAGAGTATCTTGTCTACGAGGGTGTACTGGCCGATGCCGTACGTATTGCCAAATCCTGCATCGAAAAGAACGGGACCAGGATAGTCATTGCCACAGGCGGAACCGGTGACATGCTGCGGGAGGCCGTGAACGCTCACGTGCTGATCATGCGCTACCGGGGCGAAGATATGATAGATGCCCTGCAGGCTGCAGATCCGGCCCATCACAAAGTGGCGCTGGTAGGCTTTGCGAACTTCGTCAACACAGCCATGCGCATACGCTCCATCTTCCCTGAGGACATCCGTCTGGAGGCTGTGAACGGCATTGAAGACCTGCACGCCACGGTAGATCACCTGCTTGCCGAGGGCTATGACACCATCGTCGGGGGCAGCTTTGCCGTGCAGCTGGCCCGCGCCCGCGGGGCCAGGGGCGTGCACATCGGTATGGAGAAGGAAATCATTGCCGACACCCTGGAGGAGGCAAAGCGCCTTGTGCTGCTCATGAAGGAGCAGGACGTGCGTCTTGCCACGACCAACGCGCTCTTTGATGCCATCAGCGAAGGTATCATCGGCTGTGACGGTGAGGGCAGAGTCACAGCAGTCAACCAGACAGGTCTTGGCTTTCTTGGACTGACCAGACACGATGCTGAAGGCCGTATCCTCACAGACCTGATAGACGCACCCTTTCTTGCGGAGACCCTGCGCGAGGGAAGCGAGTTCACGGGTATGCTCGTGCGCATGGGGCAGATGCAGTATTCGGCCACCTGCGTGCCGGTCAACACTGAAAACGGCCGCGTCGTGGGCGCCATGCTCTCCCTGCAGGAACTGAGCCGGCTGCACAGGGAACTTTCCGTGCGCAGGAAGATTCTTGCCTCCGGGCATGTGGCCAGGCATCAGTTCAGTGATATTGTGGGCTCCTCTGCTGCCATAGCCCATGCCAGAGAACGTGCGCTTGTCTATGCAGCCACGGACAGCACAGTGCTCATCTATGGCAAGAGCGGCACTGGCAAGGAGCTCTTTGCCCAGTCCATCCACAATGCCTCACCCAGGGCAGACGGCCCCTTTGTTGCCGTCAACTGCGGGGCTTTGCCGGAAAGCCTGCTTGAGAGCGAGCTCTTCGGCTACGTGCACGGCGCCTTCACCGGCGCGCGCACCGGCGGCAAGACAGGGCTCTTTGAAATGGCCCAGGGGGGCACCCTCTTCCTGGACGAAATCAGCGAGATGGCCCCTTCGCTGCAGGCCAGGCTTCTGCGTGTCTGTCAGGAGCGTGAAATCACCCGTATTGGTGACGACAAGGTCATTCCTGTGGACGTGCGCATCATTGCAGCTGCCAACAGGGATCTGCTCACCCTGGTGCACGCAGGCT
>CASEWR010000086.1 GCA_949291675.1 uncultured Desulfovibrio sp.
AGCACTGTTCCTGTCACCTGAAGCAGAGCGCACAGACTGCTTCCACAAAGACACTTCAACAGGATATGCAGGCCTATGGGCCGGAGGAGACTCCATGAGACGCACAGGCATGCTCGCACTTGCAGCCCTGCTTGCAGGCACACTTGCCCTTGGCAGCGCAGTCACAGCAGCAGAGACAACAACCAGCCCCGGGGGCGCACAGGGAGTGAAGACTATGGAACTTGAGCAGACATGGGACAAGACCTTCCCGAAGAGCGACAAGGTGGACCACAGCAAAGTCACCTTCCGTAACCGCTATGGCATCACCCTTGCCGCTGACCTCTACATTCCCAAAAACGCCAGCGGCAGGCTGGCTGCCATTGCCGTCAGCGGCCCCTTTGGTGCCGTGAAGGAGCAGGCTTCAGGCCTCTATGCCCAGACCATGGCAGAGCGCGGCTTTGTGACCCTGGCCTTTGACCCCTCCTTCACTGGCGAGAGCGGCGGCGAGATCCGCAATGTGGCCTCTCCGGACATCAATACCGAAGACTTCTGCGCAGCCGTGGACTACCTGACCACCAGGCCTGACGTAGACCCCGAGCGCATCGGCATCATCGGTATCTGCGGCTTTGGCGGCATGGGCCTCAATGCTGCAGCCATGGATACCCGCATCAAGGCCACAGTAACCTCCACCATGTATGACATGACCCGCGTCACTGCCAACGGCTACTTTGATGCCATGGATGCAGACGCCCGCTATGCCCTGCGCGAGCAGCTCAATGCCCAGCGCACAAAGGATGCCCGGACCGGCACCATTGCCAGAGCAGGCGGCCTGCCTGACACCCTCAGGGGCGATGAGCCGCAGTTTGTGAAGGATTACTTCAACTACTACAAGAACCCGGAGCGCGGCTATCATCCCCGCAGCCTCAATGGCGGCGACGGCTGGAATACCACCTCAGCCTTGTCCTTCATGACCATGCCGCTGCTGGCCTATGCAGGGGAAATCAGGAACGCAGTGCTCGTCATCCATGGCGAGAAGGCCCACTCCCGCTACTTCTCGGAGACTGCCTTTGCCATGCTCAAGGGCGACAACAAGGAACTGCTCATCGTCCCCGGCGCCTCGCATACTGACCTCTATGATCAGCTGGACATCATCCCCTGGGACAGGATGGAACACTTCTTCAGAACATATCTCAAGTAGTGCAACGCTTCCCCCAAAAAGTGTTTGTACGAACAGGCAAGGCCGGCAGTATGTACTGCCGGCCTTCGTTGTGATCGCAGTCTTGATCGCAGTTTTGATCGCAGTTTTTGCCGTGTCCTGCGCTCCTGCACGCAGACGTGACGCCCGGTACAAGACAACGTCCACGCAAGCTTATGGCTGCATGGACGTTGAGCCCTGCAACAGGCAGGGAGTGAACACTGGTGACGACGCTCAGAGTCGTATGCGCCAGGCGCGCCTGCCGCATTTTGGACAGTAGTGGTCCAGCTTGTTGATGCTGGCAATCTCATCCGAGGAAACGAGCAGAGCGATGAGACCCAGGACCATGCACAGGCAGACCTGCAGGAAGACGGACCAGGAATCAAAGAAAAAGGCCTTGCCGAGCAGCAGAAG
>CASEWR010000087.1 GCA_949291675.1 uncultured Desulfovibrio sp.
TGTGCCGGAGACAAAGGGGGAGAAGCGGGAACGCACGTCTTAGCGACTTGTGTCTTTCGCTCTTTCCGCAGCAGGAACCTCACCGTCTAAAGTCAGGAATCCCCTGCCTTTAGGCAGGGGAGGATGTCAATGATTAGTCGTATCTGTGCTGGTACTCAGCAGCCTTTTGCGGCAGCACTGCAGCCAGCTTGTGCACAAAGGGAAAGGTCGCTTCCAGGGCTGGATCTGCAAGGTCAGCGCATGCGTGAAGGTCTGCATTTCGGTAGACTATCCATGGAGAGTGCGGGGCATTTTCCTCGGAAAGAGCAAAGGCATAGCCGTCTTCCTCTGCGTTAAACAGGCTGGTGCTGAAACAGTGAAAGGCTTTGTCACGCAACTGTTGCACATACGCCTTTGCCTCTGACGCTGGTACCATTGCTGCCACAACCTGCAGTGAGTCATAGACTGTCCTGGCCAGGCCAAGTTTCTTCCAGTGCTGGAACAGTATAGAGTATCCTGTCCACGTGGGTCTGTCTTCCCTGGCAAAGAGCAGCACTACGTGTGGCGAAAAATCAAGAACACAAACAGAGGACACTTCATCCAGACCAGATCGTGCATCAATCAGAAGACAATCCGGGGCGTACATGTTGTCGAGCTTTTGCAGAAGTTCCCGCAGGCGCTGCGCCCAGGAAATGCGGGTGCACTGATCAAAACGCGGCACCCATAGCCTTCCGAGCTTTGCTATGTACTCTTTGCAGTTCTTCCCATGGGCAGGGACTACAACGATTTGCCCGCCACAAGGACTGTTCTCTGTCAGAGGGATGACAGCAGAGAGCGACGCAAGGACTGCGTCGCCGTTGTTAACGGCATCTTCTGTCAGCCAGTCAATCAGCCCGAAATCAGGGTGGCGCTCTTCAGGAAGCAGAAAGCTTGAAAGAGCGGGAGACCCGAGATCCATGTCCACAACAAGGATCTTTTTGCCTTTGCGGGCAAGAAAGTATGCTGCAGCTGCCAGTGCCGCTGAATGCCCGGTCCCTCCCTTCACGGAGTAGAACACGACCATCTTCCGGGAGACTGCATCAGGTTCTCCAGGTCTGACCCAGCAGCCTTCTGTGCGAACTCTGTCTGCGACTGTAAAAAGAAAATTTTTCCCATAGCTGAAGACGACTGCGCCCTGCAGTTCTGCCGTAAACTGGGCTTCTCCATTGAGTACTAACCGTTCAACTGGTAATGCATGTTTGCCGATAGAGTCAGAGAGTGTTGCACAAAATGCATCCACTTCTTTGTGCTTGCTTTCATTAAGTTCAGCAAAAGCTTGTTCATCCCAGACAAGTGCAATTCTGCCAGGCAGACTTCTATTAACAAAAAATTTTGTTTTGTATTTACTCAGGTTGAGAACACTGTCATATTCTATAAAAATTTTTTCTATTTCTATAAGTATTTCATCAAATATCATTTAAGACTCCTCTTCAAGGTTTAATCTCCGAACAAGAACTGACAGCATTTTTAATTCGTTACGATGCTTTATTGTTGAAGAAATACTTATGTCTTTGCTGTTCGCATAACGCTGTGATATGTCTCAGTCGTTAAAAGGAGTATTGTTTGAAATCAAGTATGACTCATTCTGTATGAAGTATATGTGTCCCACCTTCAGGCCATTGTCTGCGGCGTGCTCTCCTTCTTACCTGCTCTGGACAATGAGTTTGCCTGCCTTGATGGCTTGAACATCCAGGAGAGGCGCTGGCGCATGGAACAGTTGAACCCACAGCAGATTCTTTTCGGGACTTTGGCACAACGGCTCGAAAGTGACAAAAAAAGCCAGCCCTTCCTGAAACTCGGCAGAGAAGTCATGGCACAGGACAGCCTCACTGCCTGAAATTTGGAAACAGCTGGCAGCTTCGCAGGAACAAACTTGCCAAAAACAGGGTAAGGTGTCATGAGTTGTGGATGAAGGCTGCGCAAACCTGTTCTTTTAGCGTATGAGTTAAAGGAATGACGTTTCTATGAGTTAAGATTCAAGGAGTGCTGATGAAACTTTCCAGTGTTACGATAAAGAACTACAGGGCATTAGAAGATATTAGCATTGATTTTAGTCCTCATTTGAATGTCATTTACGGCGTAAATGGTGTTGGAAAAAGTAGTGTTTTGTACGCATTACATGATTTTTTAAATCTTTTGGCTTCTACAAATGGCATTCCTTCTGACTATCATTTGTTTTCAAAGTGGAGAATAATTGATAGAGATAAGAATGCTGAACTTCATGTAAAATTTGTTGGTGGTCAAGCTGAAGCAAAAGCAACTTTAGATCCTAAAGAAATAGTAAGTGTAAATAACAGTATACTGTATGATTGGCGCAGTTACAGCGGTCTTCCAGACGGTACAAAAATTTCATATAACTGTGCAGACATACATTTTTCAAGCTTTTTGCCAAAAATAAGTACTGGTTTAAAAATAGAAGCTGTAGAAGTTGGGGGAAAAATAGATTTTCATGTAACAAATCAACCAAAAGTAGCGTATGTACGAGGTGTTGATTATAATAATTTTAAAATGAAATTTGAGAAGCTTGAAAATCTTGAAAATCAAAAAAGAGTTAAAAATAAAGACTATAGAGATCCTGTTTTAGAAAAAATAAGAAATACAATCCCTATGATTGCCGAAAATTTAAGTGGATTGACAATAGATAGAGAGCAGGAAGGAAATCCTTTATGTGTGACAAAGTATGGTCAATATATTAATATTGAGGATCAGTTATCTTCTGGTGAAGCAAGTATTGTAGTATTAATTGCGCAAATAGCACTTTACATTGCTGAAAGAGAAGAAGGGAATGTTGTACTTATTGATGAGGTAGATACAAGTTTGCATCCTCAATGGCAAATGAAAATCTGTCGCGTATTGAGAAATGCATTTCCCGATGTGCAATTTATACTAACAAGTCATTCGCCATTTATTTGGGCAGGACTAAACAGGGATGAAGTTATATGGCTTGACAGAGATGAAAATGGAATGGTTGTAAAAAGAGAAGTTGAGTTTGCAAAGGGTGGCAGTGTAGAATCAATTATTGCTCAGTTTTTTGATACTGATCGGTATGATGAAGGCGTACATGATATTATTAATGAGATTGATGAAATGATTAGAAAAAGAGATAAAAATTCTGCAAATGATGCAATTCAGTTATTAAAAAAGCAGTACGGGAAACTGCCTATTATCTCTCAGTTTGAATTTAAAATGAGGATGATGGGACTATGATTTATATTCACAAAGGCCCAGAACCAGAAGCTTTAAAAGAATGGAAAAAAGAAAATCCAAGCGCTACATATAAATGTTTATCGGGTGAGCCATTATTAGCTCTGCGTAATGCTCTTTTACAAGAACAGGGATTTGTTTGTTGTTTTTGCGGAAAGGCAATTGGTGTAATTAATTTAGTTCTTCGTAAAGTTATACAAAAACATATACATAAGGGTGAAATCCATAATATAAGTAATGCACATATCACTCCTCAATCCGTAGACAAAGAAAAAACATTAGACTATAATAATATTTGTGCATCATGCAATACAAGAGTATATAATAATAAAGAATATCATTGTGATTACAGGCAGGGTGACAAGTGCATACCAATTTCCCCTTTACAGACTGATTGCTTATCTTTCTTTTCATTTAATGCTGATGGAACAATAGTACCAAATACACAAAAGTCATCAGATGATCAACAAAAAGCATTAGAAACAATTGAAATTTTTGGTTTAAATGATAATTGGTTAAAATTAGAGAGAGAAAAAAGATTGCAAATGTTTCTATCTCTTCCCGAAAATATGTTTGAAATTGCCTTAAATAACATCAGTAAAAGAGGGGTAAACGGAGAGTTTGAAGCTTTTTACTTTGTTCCATTAAGTTATTATAACAAAATTTGAGTAAAAAAAAGCCCGATCATTTGACCGGGCTTTTTTCTACTCAATTTTCGTCAGAAGTCCCACGGCAATGAAGTCTTCCACATGGGCTTCGGGGAGCAGGTGCGGATGACACTGTCCCACATGCCGGTCCGTTTGGTTGAACCGCACATGTGAACTCCTGTTACGTACGGCGTGCTCTTGAGCTCTTGTGCACACGTCGTCCCATTTCACTTTTGAGAGATGAGTGGAGGAGAGCCAGTCGTACCATGAGGAACTCAATCAGTTCCCTGACAGTTCGGCAGTACAGCCGCAGGATCATGAGCAGCTCGCCTGCTACCTGTTCGTCAGGCCATGGGGCCTTCAGCTGGCAGTCCTGCTGTTCCCGGCCTGAATCTCAGTCTGAGTCACAACCTGTTCTCTATGGTTCTTTTCAGAAAGGTCAGCAGGATGCTCAGTACTTCTTTCGTTGAGCAGCTGACGTGCAGTATAGGTCTTGTCCCTGGTAGTGATGATGTAGACAATGTCGTTTTCAAGCAGCCGGAAGGACGCATCCGGATCCTGAATGATCTCCGTATTGCGGCCTACGGCCACGACTGTGAGGCCGAGGCTGCGGCGGATATTGCCTTCCTGCAGGGTGAGGCCTGCATAGGGAGAGCTCTTTTCCAGGCGCACTGCGCACACACCAAGGTCAGGCATCCCGGCTGCCAGGGAATGTATCCCTGAGCCGGTACTGGCATGACGCATGTTCAGGCTTTCTGCCTGGCGCAGCCTGGCTGCCATATCATCAATCTCCTGGGCAGGCAGAAGATAGGTGCTGAGCACCTGGCAGAACATTTCCACTCCGGCCTCGAACTCCTCGGCAATGATCTTGTTGGCTCCCAGAGCGTAGAGACGGCGGATTTCTCCCACAAAGCGGGTTCTGGCAATGATGGTCAGGTCAGGATTGAGCTTGCGGGCATTGGCAATGATGCCGCGTACTGCCATGGTATCAGAAATGGCAATGGCAATGACGCGAGCTCTGGCTATGCCGAGGTTCTCCAGAATGGTCGGCTGGACAGCATCACCATAGGAAATGGGCTCCCTGTCACTGAAGCGCTTCACTGTCTCCGGGTTCATCTCCAGGATGGTATAGGGAAGGTTGTACTGCTTTGCAGCCTTCACCAGCTGCTGGCCTGTGAAGCCGAAGCCGATGATGATACAGTGATTACTCAACCCCTGCTTGGGTGCAGTCACAGCTTCTGTCACTTCCTGATGCCGTTTGCGCACAACAGCGCAGATGGCCGTGGCTGTTGCCGGGGCAATGGATATGATGGCAGGGGTGAGCATCATGGTGAGGATGCTTAAGGAGAGGAAGAACTGATGGGATTCCGCGCTCATCAGGCCGCAGCTGACGCCTGCACCTGCCAGCACAAAGCTGAACTCGCCGGTCTGGGCAAGGCTTAAGGAGGTGCGGATGGCTGTCTGCAGCGGATAGCCCTGGATGAGCACTGCCGGCATGGTGAGCAGGGTCTTGCCGAGAATATAGATCGGTACAAAGGCCAGGATGAGGAGAATGTGGCCGGAGGTAAAGCGCACATCAAGCATCATGCCCACTGAGATGAAGAAGATGCTTAAGAAAACGTCACGGTAGGGCAGGATGTCTGCCACAGCACTCATGGCATAGCGCGATCTGGCCAGCATGAGGCCTGCCAGGAAGGCGCCCAGGGAGAAGGACATGCCCAGGGCAGAGGTGATGGTGGCAAATCCCAGGCACAGGCAGAGCACTGTCAGCAGCAGAAGTTCACTGGAGCGTGTGCGCACCACGGCAGTCATGAGCCTGTCCAGGACCCAGCGGGCAAAGGCATAGAGGGCAGCACCAAAGGCAACGACCTTCACCAGGGCCATGCCTGCGGACAGGAACGTGAGATGAATGGTGCCTGCAAGCAGAGGCACCAGCAGCATCATGGGGGCTACCAGGATGTCCTGAAAGACCAGAATTGCCAGGGACAGGCGCCCTACGGGGGTGGCAGTGATGCCTTTTTGCTGGAAGATGTGCAGGACAATGGCGGACGACGAGAGGCAGATAAGGCAGCCCCAGAAGATGCCGTGGGTAAGCTTGCCGGCGAAAAAGCCCGTCAGTCCTGCAGCTGCGATGATCAGGCCTATCTGCAGACTGCCACCGAGAAAGACAGGGCGGCGCAGGCGGTCCAGCACCTCACCGGAGAGTTCCATGCCAATGGTGAACATGAGCATGGCAACGCCAAGATCCGCAGCCTGGGCAATGAACTCCGTATCCTGGACCAGGCCGAGCATGGTGGGACCTGCAAGAACACCGGTGAGCAGAAAGCCCACAGTGACCGGGACCTTGAAGCGGGAGCAGACAATGTTGACCACAACGGCCAGTAAAAAGATGATCAGAACCTGGGTAAGTATTTCAGTTGTCATGGTATGCCCTTTGGAGACATGTACAAGGCTTCCTGGTACAAGGGCACAGCTGCGCCCTTGTACAAGCCCTTGTAAATCCAAAAGAATGCAAGGGCAAGCGTGGAAACCCGCTCACCCTTTTGGCAGGAAAGGGCAGAATATCCTGTCTTTCACAAGCCCTCCTGCAGCCTTCCAGCCGCCCGCCTGCGGTTCACGCCGGAGCCTGGGCACGCGAAAAGAACAGGAAAAAACACAGGGAAAAAGACGACTTTGAAATTTTTTTTGCCTGTGCTGCCTGTCAGGCAGCAGGAAACAGCGAGAAGTTTCAACATATTGAAACAAATGCTTTTTTTTCTTGTATCCTCTCCAACCCGGCATCCGGGGAGAAGTGAAGCTTCAGAGGGTGTTTTTACAAAAATGTCAAGATCTTACCGTGAGTTTCCCTGTCCTTTGTCAGCGGCACAGCCGGGAATTTTTCCCGGATATTGAAGAAAGGGGCAAGAATGCGTATGTTCCCGCGACATCCTGTGCAGGCCCCCTCCTGTGACGGGATTGACAAACTGACAGAGGTCTTTCGGCAAAGGCGCAAGGCATGCGTTCTGACGTGCTTTCTCCCTTTTGTCCGTCCCCCGAAGGCCGTTCAGAAGTCGGGAAAAGCCCCTTGGCCTTGCTCATCCAGGTTCCCTGAACTCCCAGAACACACTCCCCCAATTTCACCTGAACCAGGCAGACATCCCCCGGAATGTCCCCTGTTTTCTCTTGCGGAAGTCCCAGGGCTACTCTTGACGGGTAATGAGTTCCCCCCCCTCCTCGCTGACACCTCATCAGTTCCCGCATTCCTGCTGTGCGCCGGCTCTCAGGCCGTGCGCAGGGCATCATTTTTGCGAGTTGTCTCGCAACGCCACGAGGTAAGCAATGGACTATTCTTCCCGCATTATCGCCGACGTTGAGAAAAAGTTTGCAGGCCAGTCCGAATTCATCCAGGCCTGCAAGGAAGTGCTGGAAACCCTTCAGACTGCTCTCGACAAGAATCCCAGATACGAAGAAAACCGTATTCTCGAGCGTATTGTCGAGCCCGAACGCACTGTCATGTTCCGTGTGACCTGGTTCTCCGACAAGGGCGAACTCATGGTCAACCGCGGCTACCGCGTGCAGTACAACTCCGCCCTCGGCCCCTACAAGGGCGGTCTGCGCTTCCATCCCAGCGTGAACCTCAGCATCCTGAAGTTCCTCGGCTTTGAGCAGATCTTCAAGAATGCTCTTTCCGGCCTGTCCATCGGCGGCGCCAAGGGCGGCAGCGACTTTGATCCCAAGGGACGTTCCGACGGTGAAATCATGCGTTTCTGCCAGGCCTTCATGGCCAAGCTCTATCCCTTCATCGGCATGCGCACCGACGTGCCCGCTGGCGACATCGGTGTGGGCGGCCGCGAAGTGGGCTACCTCTTCGGTGCCTACAAGGCCCTGTGCAGCCGCTACGAAGGCGTGCTCACCGGCAAGAACCTGCTCTTCGGCGGCTCCCTGGCCCGTACCGAAGCTACCGGCTACGGCTGCGTCTACTTTGCCGAGAATATGCTTGCCGCCCGCGGCCTTGACTTCAAGGGCAAGGTCTGCACAGTCTCCGGTGCCGGCAACGTGGCCATCTACTGCTGCGAGAAGCTGTGGCAGATCGGTGCCAAACCCGTGACCGTGACCGACTCCACCGGCATGATCTATGACCCCGAGGGCATTGACGTTGCCCTCCTCAAGCAGGTGAAGGAAGTGGAGCATGCCCGCCTCACCCGCTACGCAGAACTGCGTCCCAGCGCAAAGTACACCGCAGTTGCCGACTACCCGGCCGGCCGCCATGCCGTGTGGGATGTGCCCTGCTTCGCAGCCTTCCCCTGCGCCACCCAGAACGAAGTCAACGGTGCTGACGCTGAGGCCCTGCTTGCCAATGGCTGCCAGTGCGTGAGCGAAGGCGCCAACATGCCCTCCACTCCCGAAGCCATTGCCGCCTACCTCAAGGCCGGCATCTGCTACGGCCCTGCCAAGGCAGCCAACGCCGGCGGTGTGTCCGTGAGCCAGCTGGAAATGGCCCAGAACGCCAACATGGTGCACTGGACCTTTGAGGAAGTGGACAACAAGCTCAAGGACATCATGAAGAACATTTACACCCGTGCTGCCACCACAGCTGCAGAATACGGCGATCCCAACAACCTGCTCATGGGCGCCAACATCTCTGCCTTCTGCGAAGTGGCTGACGCCATGATTGCCCAGGGCAGCTACTAAGCCGTACAGAACATGCTCAGGCAGGGTGTCTGCGCACCCTGGCTGAGCTGAAAGTGATGAGGGGAGTGCTTCTCGCAAGATGCGATGAGCGCTCCCCTTTGGCGTTTTCATGGGGGCCAGTCTCCTGACCTCGCTTTCTGATGATGGGCAGAGACGTGTGAAACCCGGCATCAGTTCTTCAGAGATCGGCCTGCGGCCTTGTCAAGGTGGCAGGCATGTCTTATTTTGCCTTTGCCCCCGGGAACAAAATCCTGTCCATGGGACAGGCCGGCGCAAGGCATCTTTCCAGATCAGGAGTCCCCATGTCCTTTTTTCAGAAAATATTCGGCAGTAAGAACGACAGATATTTGAAAAAACTGCGCCCTCTGGTGCAAAAGATAAATGCCCTTGAACCTGAAATCGAAAAGCTTGCGGATGAGGAATTCCCGCAGCGCATGGCAGAATACAGACAGGCTGTGCAGGAAGGGTCCAGAACCCTGGACAACATTCTGCCCGAGGTCTTTGCCCTGGTGCGTGAAGCGGCAAAGCGTACCCTTGGCATGCGCCACTTCGACGTGCAGCTCATTGGCGGTATTGTGCTGCACAAGGGCCGCATTGCAGAAATGAAGACTGGTGAAGGCAAGACCCTGGTCGCCACCCTTGCAGTCTCCCTCAATGCCCTGTCCGGCAAGGGCGTGCATGTGGTCACGGTGAACGACTACCTGGCCCAGCGCGACGCAGCCTGGATGGGCAAGGTCTACTCCTTTCTGGGCTTAAGCACAGGCGTCATTGTTCATGACCTTGATGATGATCAGCGCAGAGCTGCCTACGCCGCAGACATCACCTACGGTACCAACAACGAGTTCGGCTTCGACTACCTGCGCGACAACATGAAGTTCTATGCCACGGACCTTGTGCAGCACGGCCATAACTTCGCCATCGTGGACGAAGTGGACTCCATCCTCATCGACGAAGCCAGAACCCCGCTCATCATCTCCGGTGCCTCTGACGAGGACGTGGACCTCTATCAGGCCATGGACGCAGTAGTCTGTCAGCTGGAGCCTGACGACTACAGCATAGACGAGAAGGCCAAGACAGCAACCCTCACCGAAAAGGGTGTTGCGCACTGCGAAGAGCTGACCCATCTCGACAACCTCTTTGATCCCAGGAACATGCTGGCCCAGCACCACATCCTGCAGTCCCTCAAGGCCCACTGCAACTTCAAGAAGGATGTGGACTACATTGTCCAGAACGATGAAGTCATCATCGTTGATGAGTTCACAGGCCGCATCATGCCCGGTCGCCGCTACTCCGACGGCCTGCACCAGGCCCTGGAAGCCAAGGAGCATGTGCGCATCCAGGCCGAGAACCAGACCCTGGCCTCCATCACCTTCCAGAACTACTTCAGAATGTATGACAAACTGGCCGGCATGACCGGTACAGCTGATACCGAAGCAGTGGAATTCCACGAGATTTACAATCTCGAGGTCATGACCATTCCCACCAACAGACCCATGGTGCGCAAGGACTACCCTGACCTGATCTACCAGACCCGCAGGGAGAAGTTCGACGCCATCATCGAAGCCATTCGCGAGCTTCATCAGAGCGGCCAGCCTGTGCTGGTGGGCACCATTTCCATCGAGACCTCGGAAATGCTCTCCCAGCGCCTCAAGAAGATTGGCATTCCCCACAGCGTGCTCAATGCCAAGCACCATGCCCAGGAAGCTGAAATCATTGCCAGGGCAGGTGAAAAGGGCCATGTCACCATTGCCACCAACATGGCAGGCCGTGGTACGGATATTGTGCTCGGCGAAGGCGTGCGCGAACTCGGAGGCCTGCATATCCTCGGTACTGAGCGCCATGAATCCCGCCGTATCGACAATCAGCTGCGCGGCCGCGCCGGCCGTCAGGGCGACCCGGGCTCCTCGCGCTTCTACCTCTCCCTTGAGGACAGCCTCATGCGCCTCTTCGGCTCAGACCGCATCAAGGGCCTCATGGGCAAGCTGGGTTTGCGAGACGGCGAAGCCATTGAGAATGCCATGGTCTCCAGAGCCGTGGAAAACGCCCAGAAGAAGGTCGAAGCCCATCACTTTGAAATCCGCAAGACCCTGCTTGATTACGATAACGTCATGAATCAGCAGCGTGAGGTCATCTATGCCCTGCGCCGCGATGCCATGCAGGCCGAGAACCTCACCTCCCTTGTGTGCGAGTTCCGTGACGATCTGCTCAGGGACATCTACCATGAGCTGGATGAGGCCTCCGGCGAGAGCCTGGAGGAGGCCCGCAAGACCGCCCGCGCCCAGCTGGAGGAATACTTCCAGATCAGCCGCGTGCTGGCTGACGATGCGCCCCTGCCGGACATGGAGGAAGCTCAGCGGCTCTTCCTGGTCATTCTCGAGCAGCTCAAGGATGAACTCGTCATGTCCTTCGAGGTGATGCATGATCCCGACAAGGCTCAGGCTGCAGCCAGAGAAGCCGGTGTGGACTACCAGGAGTACGTGAATCAGTACGGCGAGCGCTCCAGAGATGACATCCTGCGCTATGTTGTCCTTGAAGAACTGGACAGATGCTGGAAGGAGCATCTGCGCAGCATGGATGCGCTGCGCGATGGCATCGGCCTGCGCGGCTACGGACAGCGTGATCCCAAGCTTGAGTACAAGCGTGAAGGCTTCCTCATGTTCGAGAACCTGCTCACGGTCATCAGGCAGAACATCATGCGCACCCTCACCAGGGTGCACCTCAGAGTGCAGATCTCTCAGGAGCCCGTGGCCGAAGAGCCCCGGGAAGTGATGGATCCCGCAGAGCTCAGACACTCGGACAACCTTGAGAGTGCTGTGCTCTCTTCCGGCAGCAGCACGAGTGAAGAGACAAAGCAGCAGCCTGCCCGCAATGCAGCCAAGACCATTGGCCGCAATGACCCCTGCCCCTGCGGCAGCGGCAAGAAGTACAAGAAGTGCTGCGGCCGCGGCAAGTAGCCTGAAGCACGCATCTTGAACATTGCAGCCCGGCACTCAGGGCGTACAAAACGGCAGGAAGTTTCCTGCCGTTTTGTCATTCGGGCTTTTGTCTTCACCGATGATGGCGACCTGTACTCTGCTGAAAGCCTGTTGCTGTCTGCAGGACGTGATGCTGCGTTCCGGACACCAGCATCAAAGAGCATCGTCAAAGAGCATCATCAAAGAGCACCATTAAGGCGCCAGCTGCCATGGAAGAAAGCTTTGCTGTTCACTTTGAGGGCCCCGCCTTTGCCAGTATGAGTATATCGCCATTTGCTGTGGGGCAGTCCCTGTGTGCCCTTGACGGCCTTGTCCGCCGTTGCGCCCGCATCGCAGGCGGACAAGTAAACGGACATGCAGGCGGACATGAGTGCGAGCTGGATGTGGCAGGCAGTGCCAGACCTCGTTCTTTTACCTTCAGTCTGCGCAGCCCTGCAGCCGGCACTGTGGCAGGGCTGAACAGCCTCCTGCAGCTTGGCACATGGGCGCAGGGCAAAAGAGTCAGCGTTCTTCGCAGGGAAGCTGCCAGCCATGTCCTTGTGGAAAACTGCCATGGCGATGTCTGCTCCTGGAACAGGACTGCAGTGGCTGTGTACACTGAGGCAAGAACACAGAGCCTGCTCTCCAGATTCACACATACCCTGGACAGGGAAGGGGCCGAGCGCATTGTCATGACGGATGGTGCTGCCCATACAGTGTGCATTGGCTTACAGGAGCGATGTTTCTTTCGTCATGAAGATGGCCTGGTTCTCACAGACAATGAGCACGTGCTTGTTCTTGAAGTCCTGGCTGCGCCACTGAAGGAGAAAGCAGAAGACTGGCGCTTTAGTGATGGCAGCTGTGCGTTTTCTGCCAGGGTGGAAGATGAAACCTTTCTTGCTGCTGTGACCGAGGGAACAATCAGGCTGGTGCCTCACCTTGTCCTTTGTGCAGTTGTCCGCACAGTACAGGTACAGAAAATGCGCCTCACATGCAGGAGAAGCATTGTGCAGGTGCGAGAGATACTTTGTCCGCAGTCTGCTGCCTGATATGCACAAAGCCCGCATACCCCGGGGAAAGGGGATATGCGGGCGTGATACTGTCGTACTGACTGCGCTGTTTTTGTCAGCAGGGCAGCCCCTGCTCTTCGCGCCACTGCTTGAGACGGCCAAAGGCGTCCGTGCTCACCAGCAGGCTGCCATAGCCTGTGCCCAGGCTGATGCGGGGTTTGTTGCGGCCATGGTAGTCACTGCCGCCGGACACGCAGAGGTGATGGCGTCTGGCAATGCCGATGACAGCACGGGAGTCTGCCTCAGTGTGCTCGCTGTGCCAGGCTTCAATGCCGCACAGACCAAAGGGCTGCAGGCGCTTGACGAACTCCTCAATCCAGCCCGGGGGATAGGGCTTGAGCATGGGATGGGCAATGAAGACCGAGCAGCCAATCTTTGCCATGATGGACACGGCCTCCTCGGGATCCATGACATCCTTGGCCAGATAGGCCTTGCCAGTGGAGCCCAGATAGAGATCAAAGGCCTCGGTAATGGTCCTGACATGGCCTGCGCTCACAAGTGCTCTGGCAATGTGGGGGCGTCCCACGCTTTCGCCACCTGCCTCACGCAGCACATCGTCCATGGTAAGGTGTATGCCCAGGGTGTCCAGTTTGGCCAGAATGCGTTCATTGCGCTCACCACGTTTGGCGCGCATGGCAGCCAGGGCCTTTTCCAGAGGTTCGCAGTCTTCAGGCACCCACAGGCCCACAATGTGCATCTCTCCCTGATCCGTGCCTGTTGAGACCTCCACCCCGCGTACAAACTCAATATCCCCGCATTCCCTTGCTCTGGCACTGGCTTCGGCAAGGCCGCTTAAGGTGTCGTGATCCGTAATGGCAACAGCTGCAAGGCCAGCCTTGCGGGCATTGTCCACAAGTTCGGCAGGACTGTCTGTGCCGTCCGAGGCACTGGTATGGGTGTGGAGATCAACGCGTTGTTTCATGCAACCTCCAACGCCAGAGTGGCGTCCGGTGAATCAGTCTGCACCAGCAGGCTGCAGGGAAAAGAGGGAAGCCCCGGACCCTGGAGCCCGGGGGCGCTGTCTTAAGCAGTGATCAGGCAGCGCCAAAGCCCGGAATGCGGAACTTGTGTTCCAGCTTGTGCAGGATCCAGGTGGCCAGGGTCACCATGGCAAGATAGTAGGCGCCCACGGCAATGAAGACCTCGGTGAAGCGGAAGGTATCCGAGGCCACCACCTTGCCTTCGCCCATGAGCTCCATGCAGGTAACCAGGTAGGCAAGGGAAGAGTACTTGATAAGATAGATGATTTCATTGCCACAGCCTGGCAGGGCGCGTCTGGCAGCCTGGGGAGCCACGATCCAGACCACTGTCTGCAGGGTGGTGAAGCCCAGAGCCCTGGCAGCCTTGATCTGACCCTGGCTGATGGAGAGCAGGGCGCCGCGCACATATTCCGAGTGATAGGCAGCAGAGCAGATGATGAAGCTTAAGAGGGCTGCGCCATAGGGCTCGAAATAGATGCCAAGCTTGGGCAGGGCAAAATAGATCATCATCAGCTGTACAGCCAGGGGCACACCGCGCACAATGGCTGTGTACCAGTCGCCAAGCCTGCGCATCCAGGGAGTGCCGAAGCCGCGCAGACAGCCTAAGGCAAGGCCGCCGGCAAAGCCTAAGATCGAGGCCGGCACAATGAGGGCAATGGAGACAACAAGGCCCCTGTTGAGGGCAGGCAGCAGTTCTCCGAAAAGAAAGGCACTGTCGAACATGGTCCGCTACTCCAGTTCTGTGGACAGCTTGGTGAAGAAGTCTCTGGTCCTGGTGGTGGAGCCTTCTGCAAGCAGCTCGTCAGGTGTGCCCTGCTCAATGATGACGCCGTTCTGCATGAAGAGAATCTCGTTGGCCAGGGCCCTGGCAAAGTCCATCTGATGGGTGGCCATGACCATGGTCATGCCGTTCTGGGCAAGATCACGGATAACGGAGAGCACTTCGCCCACAAGTTCCGGGTCCAGCGCCGAGGTGGGTTCGTCAAGCAAAATGACAGTGGGGTCCATGGCCAGGGCACGGGCAATGGCCACGCGCTGCTTCTGGCCGCCCGAAAGCTGGGCCGGGTAGAGCAGATAGCGGTTGGCCAGGCCCACGCGGGCAAGCTCGTCCATGGCCCGCTCCGAGGCCTCCTTCTTGCTCATGCCGCGCACTTTGCGCAGGGCAATGGCAACATTGTCATGGGCAGTCAGGTGGTCAAAGAGGTTGAAATCCTGGAAGATCATGCCCACCTTTGCTCTGAAGGCGCACAAGTCCTTTGTATCCTGGGGATTCAAGGTGTGCCCCTCAAGAATGATCTGCCCCTTGTTCGGGGGAATGAGGCAGTTGATGCACTGCAGGAGCGTGCTTTTGCCTGCACCGGAAGGACCGATGAGCACCTTGAGCTCACCGCGGGCAACGTTCAGGCTGCAGTCCTTGAGGATATCCTTGCCGCCAAGGCTCTTGCTGACGTTTTTAACTTCCAGAACTATTTCCTGAGCTGCCATCTTAGGCCCCCTTGAAAGCCGCACTGCCTTGCGTGCCGTAGCCCGGGACACGCACCTTGTCTTCAAGGCGGCGTAAAAGTTTCAGAACAACGAGCGTGAGAACGAAGTAGATGACACCGGCTGTGGCATAGAGGGCCAGGTGTTCATGGGTTCGTGCCGCAATGGCTGCCGTGCGGGCCATGATTTCCTGGGTGCCGAGCACGTAGCAGACTGCGCTGTCCTTTAAGAGAATGGAAAATTCGTTGGCCCAGCCTGGTATGGAAAGGCGCAGAGCCTGGGGCAGGATGATGCACCTGATGGTCTGGCTATCGCGCATGCCAAGGGCGCGTCCTGCCTTCATCTGCCCGCTGGGCAGAGACTGTATGGCTCCGCGGAAGATCTGGGACTGATAGGCCGTTGAAGTGCAGCCCATGACCAGACAGGAAATGAGGAAGGGATTGACCGGGAGCCCGAGGCTTAAAAAGAAGCCGTAAAAGAGGAAGAGCAGGACCAGGATGGGAATGCCGCGGAAGAACCAGACATACAGCGAGACAAAGGAGCGCATGAGCGGGTTGCCGTAGACCTGCATGACTGCAAAGGGCACGCCAAGGCAAAGGCCCATGGCAAGGGCTGCGCCGACGGCACCGACCGTGACGAGGGTTCCGCCCAGAATGAAGGGCAGGGCATTGATGATGACTGACAGACTATCCATGTGCACACAAAACTGCCGCTTGTGCCCCGAACCGGCACAAAAGACAGGAGTACGGAAAAGGCTGCCTTTTCCGTACCCTGTTGAAGTCTATGAAGGAATCAGAGGCTGCCTACTTGGCAAGGTACTTCTTCTGCAGTTCCTGCCAGTAGGGATCGGCCATGAGAAGCTTGTAGCCTTCGTTGACCAGCTTCATCAGCTCGGTGTCGCCCTTACGGATGGCCACGCCGAAGTTGTCCTGTTCGCCATGGGTGCCCACGATCTTCACATCGCGGCCCTTGGCAATGGCGTCGTTGGCGGGCAGGCTGTCCATGAGAGCAGCATCAATGCGGCCGTTGAGGATGTCTTCCACTGCGAGAGGAGCGCTGTCATAGGCACGCAGTTCAAAGGTGTAGCCCTTTTCCTTCTTTTCCGTTCTGATGGCTTCAGCTTCGGAAGTGCCACGCTGCACGCCCAGCTTCACGGGCTTGGAGAGGATGTCCTGGGGAGTGATGGTGGAGTCCTTGCGGGCCAGGAACACACGGTACACCTGCCAGTAGGGATTGGAGAAGTCCACCTGAGCGCGACGCTTGTCGGTGATGCTCATGCCGGAGGCAATCATATCGATCTGTTTGGCGAGCAGAGAAGGAATGATGCCGTCCCATGCCATGGCCTTGTGCTCGACTTTAAAGCCCATCTTCTTTGCAATCCAGTCCATGGAATCCACGTCAAAACCGGCGGGCTTGCCTGTCTTTTCATCAATGTAGGCAAAGGGAGGATAGTTGGGGTCTATGCCATTGATGTAGGTTTTCTGGGCCTGAGCCTGGGTTGCAAAGGCAAGAAGGCAGAACAGGGCAAGAACAAGAAGTTTTTTCATTAAAACACTCCCGGGTTGAATATCTTCAAGGTCAGCGGATAAGCTGGGGGAATCGTTTTCAGGAAGAATTGACATTACCTGAAGAGAGGGATCTGCGCAAGAAGGCGTGTTCAAAGGTTCAAAGCGATCAGCGGGGACAGCAGGATGTCAGGACAACTGCCAGACCAGCCCTCTCTGTTCCAGCTGTGCACGCTGTGTGCACATCCTTCGGGCATTTCTTCCGGTATTGCCTGCGGCATCCTTACGGTCTGTCGGCAATGGCTGCGGAGATCTGGGCCTCTGCGGCAAGCTTGCCGTCCACAAGGGCCTTTGCGTCCATCTTGCACAGCTGCATTCTGCGGCGGATGTTGGAGCAGTGCAGTTCGAGTCTGTCACCGGGCACCACCTGCCTGCGGAACTTGACGCCCTCAAGGCCGGTGAAGAGGAAGAGCTTGTTGGAATAGTCTTCCTTGCTGTCAGACAGGGCGAGCAGGCCGCCGGTCTGGGCAAGAGCCTCCAGGATGAGCACGCCGGGCATGACCGGAGCGCCGGGGAAGTGGCCCTGGAAGAAGGGTTCATTGATGGACACATTCTTGTAGGCAATGATGTGATCCCCGGGCACGCACTCGATCACCCTGTCCACGAGCAGGAAGGGGTATCTGTGCGGCAGAAGGGACATGATGCGTGCAATATCCATGGTCTGCACTGTATTTTCCGACATAGGTCTCCTCCAGAGTCTTGAGGTTGCAGGCAACTGCCCTGCACAACGCATGGTACAGGATGGGACAGTCTGCCTGTGTGCTGTACAAGCCCCGTGAATCTACACGCTTCGTTGTGCTGCGTCCATTGCTTCAGACAGGCAGCGGCCGCTTTCAGCACAAAAAAAAGACCCCTTCCTGCCGGAGGGGGTCCTGAAAAATTCCTGTGTCTGGTCAGAACGTCCTGATGCAGGCGTCCTGATTCAGCTGTTCTGCTGCAGACTACTTCTTGGCAGGCTGCTTGGGAGCAGCGGCCTTGTTGCCCTGTTCCTTGAACATTCTGTTCACTTCAGCAAGCACGTCCCTGGTGAGGTCCATGCTCTGCTCGGCATAGAGCACGCCGCCTGCAGTCACGTCCACCACGAAGTTGAACTTCTTGCTCTGGGCAACGTTGTAGGTTGCATTGAACACCAGGACGATCATGTCCTGACGCATCTTCACTTCGTCCTGCTCGACCTTGCGCATGAAGTTGCGGGTCTTCTGGTCGAGGTCCTGCTTGGCGCGCAGGAAGGCAAGCTTGCTTTCTTCGGAAGCCTTGGGGTCCTTCAGCTTCTCGGCTCTCTTGCGGAGCTTCTCGCCTTCGTCCTCAAGTTCCTTGCGTTCTTTGCCGTATTTCTTTTCCAGCTCTGCTCTGCCGGCCTTGGCAGGATCACTGTCCTGGGCCAGTGTCTGCATGTCCACAACACCGATCTTCAGGCCGGTGCTGGCAGTGTCGGCTGCAGCAACAACGCTGACCATGGCAAACAGAGCCACGAAGGTGAGCACCAAAAACTTACGCATCTATATCCGTCTCCTTCCCCTGGCTGTCCGGGAAATGGTGCCAGCCTCAATCTGGCTAGAGTCAAATACGGCTGCACCTGCAAATTTCTGTTGACTCTCTTACAGAGCTTGCAGGAAAAGTCAAGCCTCTGCTGCTCGCATTGTCCCGAAATTCCCTGTCATGTCGGGCTGAAACCTGTGTTTTTCTCAAGAATCCCGTACACTGTACGACCCTGTTCCCGGACCACATCTTTGTCCGGGACAGGGTCTTTTTCAGGAAGGAAGGGTTACTGCAGCGTATTGCCGCTCTTTTCGGCAGTGAGCAGGCCGGCTGCGCGATCGCGGTAGGCCAGGATGCCCGAGGCTATGCCTTCTGCCACAGCCTGTCTGTAGGCCGGGTCCTTGAGCAGTTTTGCGTCTTTTGCGTTGGTGCAGTAGCCGATTTCAGCAAGCACTGCGGGCATGGCTGTGCCGGCGAGCACGTGGAAGGAATTGGATTTGATGCCCTTGGATGCCATGACGTAGCCGTTTTTGCGGATATGGCTGCGCATCTGACGCAGCACATCCAGGGCCAGTTTGCGCGAGGCAAGCACGCGGGTGTTCAGGGCGACCTTCTTTGCCTGGATGCCGGCCCTGGCGCGGGCAGAGCGTTTGCGTCTGTGCTGGGCATTCAGCGTCTCAAGGCTGTCTGCAGGGTCCAGATAGTAGACTTCAAGGCCGTTGATATGCCTGCTGGCATTGGCGTTCACATGGATGGAGACAAAGAGGTCCGAGCCGCTGGCATTGGCAATTTCCGTGCGCCGCTCCAGTCTGACTGTCCTGTTGCTCCTGCGGGTGTAGACCACACGCAGTGTGCCCTCTTCTTCCAGGATGCGCCCCACACGTCTGGCCACGTCCAGGGTGATGGTGCGCTCAATGACGCCATTGTTGATGGTGCCCGGGTCAATGCCGCCATGGCCTGCGTCAATGGTGACCACCTTGATGGGGCTTTTGGCATAGAGTGCAGCCCTGGTGCGCTGTGTCTTGCCGGACCTGGCAGCCTTTGTCTGCCTGAGCTCTTTTTTGCCGCTCCGCACGGCGACAGCTGTCACAGCCCGTTCGGGAGCCTTTCTGGCAAGGGTGCGGCCCTTTTCCAGTCTGTCCAGCAGTTCCCTTGCCTGGGGAGCGGAGTCAGAGGCCGGAAAGCGCTGTGTGATGTCGCGCAGGTAGGCAGCAGCCTTTTCATGGCGCTTTTGTTTTTCCGAACTGTAGATGGCAGCAGCCAGCAGGGCATCGTCGGCGCGCACATTGGCGGGGTAGGCGCGGGCCACGGCTTCATAGAGCTCCAGCGCAAGGGCGCCGTCCTTTTTTGTGTTCGCGCAGCGGGCAAGCTCCTCCTGGCACTCGGCTGCCCTGTAGAGGGAGATGGCAGCGAGGCTGGTGCGCGGAGTGGTGACGGCAATGCTCAAAAAGGCGTCGCGCAGCTCTTCCCAGGGCTGACGCCAGCAGGAGCGGATGGCATTGGCACGCAGCTCGTCCATGCCGGCCTTGTTTGCATCGTAGCGTGCACGCAAATCTGTGCCGCGAGCAAACAGGCGCAGGCTGGCAAAGGTTTCCGGGTTTTCCCGGATGGCAAGCAGTTTGTAGTTTGCAGCAAGCTTTGCACTGACGGAGGCTGCCTGCACAGGGGAAGAAAAGCCGGCACACAGGCCAAGGCAGAGAACAAGGACCGCACAAAGAGCGGTAAGGCCTGACTTCCTTTCCCACTGCGTGTGTTTCGGTCCGAAAAACATGTTCTCCCCCTCACTGATGCCTGCCTGATGGCTGTCAGATGTTTGTCTTGTGCCTGGATAGCACGGAAAGAAGAGCCTGACTTCTTCCATACTGTTCCGTATGACCTGCTTATCGGCAGCTTTTGGAAAAGTCTGAGGGGAGTATGCAGCGGAAAGACAGGGGGCCGGCTGCCTGCACAGGGTGTTCTGCAGTGCTGAAAGCGGCCCTGCACAGGCATATATGCAGGCATGTGTCCGGCTTCGGCATATGGTGCAAAAGGCGCATGGCGAAAATCTTGCCTTGCAGCAATGCTTTAGGCTATAGCCTGCGGGTGCCGCGGGCTTGTCCCCGGGCGAGATGCTGTTCTGACCTGGTCGGACAGCAGAAGCATCAGTAGTGCAGGGGAACAGAACTGCAGGGTATCAGGTCTGCAGGCCAGACGGGCTCCGGCCATATGGACTCCAGATCAGACGGACTGCAGAGCTTTGGGGCTGCGATGAAGCGTTTGTACAGGACAGCATTTTCTCTGGCCCAGTGGGGGCTTGGCCTGGGGGCTCTTGCCTGGGCTCTCAGTGAGGTGGACATTGACACCCTGCTCACTGCTCTGGACTCCTACACGCTGGCAGCCATGATGCCTGTCTTTCTTCTGTCCTTTGTGGACTATCTGTGCATGGGACTGCGTCTGCACTCGCTCATGCCTGCCGGAACACGCTTTGCCAGCAGCATGAACGGCTGCCTTTTGTGCGTGGGCATGAACTGTCTTCTGCCTGCCAAGGCCGGTGATGCCCTGAAGATTCTCTATCTGACACGAGAGACAGGGCAGAGCTTTGTGACCATCAGCTCTGTGGTCATCTGGGAGCGATTGTGCGATGTCATCTTCCTGGCCTGCCTGCTGCTCTTTGCCCTGGCCAACTTTGATGCCGCAGACCTTGGTGTGAACATGGTCATGCCCGTCATTGTGCTGAGCGCTGGTGCGCTTGGTTTCTTCACCCTGCGCCACTGGTCGGGCTTCTTCCATGCTCTGTATGCCAAGTATCTGCCGTCCAGGATAGCCAGTCCCCTGTCTCATCTGCACTCCTGCATTGTGGACCAGGTCTCCATTCCCTGGCTTGCCCGCGGCCTTGCCTGGTCCTGCGGCACCTGGGGCCCCTATTTCCTGAGCTTTGTCTTCTCGCTGTACATGGCAGACATCCAGCTGAGCTATCCGCAGATGCTGGTGGCCTTTGCCGTGTCCTGCCTGGGCACTGCCATTCCCTCGCTGCCCGGCGGTATCGGGCTTTTCGAGGGCGCTGTGGTGCTGGCACTTTCCTGGTTCGGCGTTGAGGCAAGCCAGGCTCTGGGCATGGCGCTCTTCTTCCATGCCGTGCACTTCCTGCCCCTGGCTCTGGCTGCCGTCATCATCAACGGCAGGGCCAGATACTGGAAGAAGGCAGAGCAGCAGTAGAAACAGCAGACACATCCGGCCTCCTGTCTGTCCCCGGCACGAGAGCCTTTTTGTCACGGGACTGCCCAGGCTCCACGTCCCCCGATCCGGAGCAGGGTATTTTCTGTGTTCTGGCAGGGGCTTCCTGCAGGCACCAAGGAGGAATCATGGCTCGCGAACGCCTGGCGTCACGCCTTGGCTTCATCTTTCTTTCGGCAGGCTGTGCCATCGGCCTTGGCAATGTGTGGCGCTTTCCCTTCATCACCGGTGAATATGGCGGCGCACTCTTTGTGCTGGTGTACATCTTCTTCCTGCTCTTCATGGGCATTCCCATTCTGACCATGGAGTTTTCCATTGGCAGGGCCTCACGGCGCAACATGGGCGGCGCACTGCGCTATCTTGAGCCAAAGGGCACACACTGGCACAGCATTGGCTGGTTCCCCCTTGTGGGCGGCTACTGCCTGATGATGTTCTACATTCCTGTCTCAGGCTGGATTGTGTCCTACTGCTATTACATGGCATCAGGGGCCATGAGCGGTCTTGAGCCGGAAGGAGTGCGCCAGTTCTTTGCCGCCATGCTGCAGGAGCCTGTGAGCATGACAGGCTGGTCGCTTGCAGTCCTTGTCATCAGCTTCATTGTCTGCGGCCTTGGTGTGCGCCGCGGCCTTGAGCCCGTGGTCAAGGTCATGATGGGCGGGCTGCTCCTGGCCATTATCGGCCTTGCCATCCGTGCCATTACCCTGGACGGCTCTTCTGCAGGTCTGTCCTTCTATCTTGCGCCTGACTTTGCGCGCATGAAGGAAGCAGGCATCATGAATGCCATCTCTGCTGCCATGAACCAGGCCTTCTTTACCCTGTCCATCGGCATGGGCGGCATGATGATCTTCGGCAGCTACTTTGACAACAGAAAGAGCCTTGGCAATGAGTCCATCCTCATTGTTCTCCTGGACACCTTTGTGGCCATCACCGCTGGCCTTATCATCTTCCCTGCCTGCTTTGCCTTTGGCGTGCAGCCTGACAGCGGTCCGAGCCTCATCTTCATTACCCTGCCCAATATCTTCAATGCCATGGAAGGCGGGCGCTTCTGGGGAGCTCTCTTCTTTATCTTCATGAGCTGCGCTGCTGTGACCACAGTCATCGGCGTGGTGGAGAACATTATCTCCTACACCATGGATGTGCATGGCTGGAGCCGCAAAAAGTCCACCTGGATCCATGCCATCGGCCTTGCCAGTCTCATGATGCCCTGCATCCTGGGCTTCAATGTCCTGAGCTTCATCACACCCTTTGGTCCGGGCAGCACCATCATGGATGTGGAAGACTTTATTGTGAGCAACAACGTGCTCACCTTAGGCTCGCTGATCATGCTTGTCTTCTGCACCAGCAGATACGGCTGGGGCTGGAGCAATTTCATTGCCGAAGCAGACAAGGGTGACGGTCTGAAGTTCCCGCACTGGATACGTCCCTTCCTCACCTATGTGCTGCCTGTAGTGGTCTTTGTCCTCTTTGTGCAGGGCTATATAGACAAGTTCTCCTACCTCTTCGACTAAAGCTTTAGCCGCAAAGCTTCAGCAGGAGTCAGGAAAACACACTGCCTGCACGCTTCGCTTCGGGCAGAACATTTCGGGAGAGTGGCCTTCGGGTCATTCTCCTTTTTTTTGCGCCCCTGCCCCGGCAGTTTGCGGGCCCCAGCCTGCACTCGTCTGGCTGCCAGTTGTTCCATATGCAGGGCTGGGGTGCCTGAGATGCCTGGCATATGCCTCAGCCCTGATGCCGCCTTCAGCTTTGCCTGGAACAATCAGGCCCGTTCAGGCACATGCTGCCTTTTCCGGTCCACGTTGCCAGGCCCCGCTGCCTGCCTGTGAAACGCATCATGAAACGCATTTGAAACGCATCGTAAGACGCGTCATGAGACACATCATGAGACACCTCCTGAGAGGCCAGTGAGGCTACTGTGAGGCCCCCAGAAAGGCCCTCAGCAAGGCTATGAAAGCAGCGTTTGGAAAAATTTTGGCGAAAAACATGATAAAGTATAGCTATTTCAAATAGTTACTCACTGTCTCCAGGTATTTGCCTGTGGGTACAAACATATCAGCCTCCCCGGGCTGCGGGGACTGCCACGAAAAAGGGAGAAGCAGATGTCCTGCTCCTCCCTGAATCAGTACTGTA
>CASEWR010000088.1 GCA_949291675.1 uncultured Desulfovibrio sp.
GGACCAACGGTGAAGGGCACCACCTGATCATCCAGCAGGGCCACAATCCACTGCAGCGGACGGGCATAGGCAAAGTCATGATCAGCCCAGCGCATTCTCTTGGCAAAGGGGATGCGGGCAATGATGTCCGGGCAGATGCCGGCCAGGATGTCCAGGGCCAGACCGCCGCCCACCATCTTTTTCACAGCCACGTAGTCGCCCTTTGGCGTGCTGACCACATAGGCATCGCTCACGGCCACGCCATTGGTGCGGCAGAAGCCCTCCAGGGCCTTGCCGGGCTTGCCGTCCACATAGGCAACCCTGGCAGGGGGGCCCATGATCACCTCTTCCTTTTCCTCCTGGCGGGTGGCCACGTCTGCAATGCAGACCACGGCCCTGCGCGGTGTGGAGTGGCAGGTGATGGTGCCATGGGCAAGGCCGGCCTCGTCCAGAGCTTTGGCAAAGGCTTCCTGCAAAAAGGCTTCCTCGCCCGGCAGGAAGCGGGAAGGCAGCTCCTCGCTGCCGATTTCGAGCACAAAGGCAGATGTAGAGCTTGCCATTTACTTTGCCCCCTTCAGCATGGGATAGTTCATTTCCTTGCGCTGCTCGACATAGAGTCGTGCTATGGCGGAAGCCAGGTTGCGCACCCTGCCGATATAGGCTGTGCGCTCGGTGATGGAGATGGCGCCGCGGGCATCCAGCAGGTTGAAGGTGTGCGAGCACTTCATGCAGCAGTCATAGGCAGGCCAGGGCAGTCTCTGTTCGATCAGGGCCTTTCCTTCCCTTTCATAGTCATCAAAGTGGCCGAGCAGCATGGCGGCATCGGAGCAGTCAAAGTTGTACTTTGACTGCTCGACTTCATTCTGATGATAGATGTCGCCGTAGGTCACATTCTTGTTCCAGGAAAGATCATATACGCTTTCCACGCCCTGCAGATACATGGTCAGGCGCTCAAGGCCGTAGGTCAGCTCCACGCTCACAGGGGAGAGGTCAATGCCGCCCACCTGCTGGAAGTAGGTGAACTGGCTCACTTCCATGCCGTTGAGCCACACTTCCCAGCCAAGGCCCCAGGCACCCAGGGTGGGGGATTCCCAGTCATCTTCCACAAAGCGGATGTCATGCTTGTGGGGCTCGATGCCCAGTGCTGCCAGGCTGCCAAGGTAGAGGTCCTGGGAGTTGGCCGGATTGGGTTTCAGAATGACCTGGAACTGGAAGTAGCGCTGCAGTCTGTTGGGGTTCTCGCCATAGCGGCCGTCTGTCGGACGCCTGCAGGGCTCCACATAGGCCACCTTCCAGGGCTCGGGTCCGAGCACCCGCAAAAAGGTGTGGGGATTGAAGGTGCCTGCCCCGCATTCCACACCCAGGGGCTGCTCCACAACACAGCCCTGCTGGCCCCAGTAGTTTTGCAGGGTCATGATAACATCTTGGAAGTACATTATCCTCTCCTCGTCCAGAGTGTATTGGTTCGAGATTTTGTGTGCAAAGAAGCTGGCAAACGACGTTCGTGAGAACGCGCCGGAAGTCATCGGGAGTCATCGGGAGCCATGAGAAGTCATCAGGCCCCCCGGCACGTGCCAGAGCGCATCAGACATCTGCCAGGTCAGGTTCGGACATAGCGCCCGCGCTCCCAGGCAAGGCCTACATGATAGGCAAGCATGCCGTCAATGCAAAGACTTGCAGCCCTGCGCTGGGCGGCATCAAGGACCCAGTGAGCTCCCGGGGCCTGCAGCTGGCCTGTTTCCGGCACAGTGCCAATCAGCCTCTCGCCAGGGCTTGCGCCGGCAGTGTCTGCAGTTTCGGGAGAGCAGACAGGCCCGGCAGGGTCGCAAAACGCTGCGGGGGAAGAGACTGACCCAGTCTGCCCCTGTCTGTCAAAGGCTGTGTTCCAGCCTGCCCCGCGGGCAGCCTGAAGAGACGGCTTGCCAGGGAGCTGCACAGATGGCTGGCTTGCAGGCAGAACAGTGTCCTGCACAAGACCCTGTCGGGAGTTCTCCAGGGCATGTTCCCGGGCATGTTCCCTGACAGTGTCCCGGACAATACGGGGCATGGGCCAGGCTAAGGGGTCACGCTCTCGCACCATATGCAGAAGCTGCAGGGTCGGATACAGCAGCCAGGCCCCGTTCTGTCGTCTGCCCCCGAAGCGGGTGCGACAGGAATCGCACATGGGCCCGCCCTCTTCCACACAAAAAAAGGACTTTCCCGCCAGGGGCCTGCGGCACAGGCAGCAGTGGAGAAAGTCCGGCGCATAGCCGAGCACGGCCATGAGGCGCAGGCGAAAGAAGACAGACATGGCCTCGGGAAGAGGGTCGCGGGCAAGAAGATCCAGGCTCTCCTCCATGAGCTGCAGCACAGCCGGAGACTGCTCTGCAGACACAGCAGCACTGTCCACCAGTCTGACAAAGTTCATGGCCAGACCCTGGCGCCCCGGGCGGGTGCGCAAAAAGCCCGGCCCGCGCAGCAAAAGAGCCTCAGTCATGCAGTGATAGCTGCCCTTTTCCTGCACATGGCATTCCAGCACATTGAGAAGATCCAGACAGCCCACAAAGCGGCGCCTGGAATGCAGGCCGCCAAAGGCAAAGACTGTCTGCACCCCGTGCTGGCGAAACAAAATTCTCAGCCAGACGTCGTACTCGCGAAAGACGCCTTTGGCGAGCACAAGGCCCCTGTCACTCCATTCCATGCCTGTGTTCCGGGAGTCCTGTCAGCTCATCGCCAGGCCTTGTGCACGCAAGGCCCCTGAGCCCGACGTATCTCAGGCTAGAGGGAGCCTGCTGCCCCGTCTTCCGTGAGAGGGAACTTCATGTTGCGCACCTGTCCCGGACGGCCGCGCTCGATTTCCCTGCCATTGTAAAAGACGCGCACGCCACCGGCATTGCCAAGGCGCAGACGCAGACTCTTTGTAAAGCCCAGGGTCAGGGTCTCGCCGGCCTGCAGGGTACGCTGCACAGAGCGGTTGTCATCCACTGTCACCGATGTCCAGCACATGGTCTCGGCCACCACGATGACGCTGTTGGCTGTCGAGGCTGCAGCAGGGGTGTTGAGGCCGGGAGGCAGGTTGGGATTGATACCGGTATTCACACCCGTCGTCTGCTCAGGGGCAGGGACGGGCTCGGCAAGGCCTGCTTCGCCGGCAATGGTGGCATTGCCCTGCAGGGTGGACCAGGGAGAGCCGGGGGTGACCACGGCAGGCAGCGGCTCACGCTCGCCAGGGTCTACCAGGGACAGGGTGGGGCTGCCTTCGGATCTGGAGGAGCCGGCACCTGCGGGCATACCGGGTGTGGTCTGGGCAGGGGTCTGCATGCCTGCAGGCAGATTGGGATTCATGCCGGGCACAATGCTGCCGCCCTGGGCCGGTGGCTGAATCTGGCCCTGCACCTGAGACTGGCGTTCTGCCTGACGCTCTGCCTGGGCGCGGCGCACATCTTCTTCGCGCTCACGCATCTGCCTGTCCCTGGCAGGAGAGGCTGAGGAAGGCATGGGCGCTTCTGTGCGCGGCTCGTCAGAGCTTTCGCGCACCACAAGATCAATGAGGTCAAAGTACCACACTGCAGAAGCAATGAGGCAGGCTATCAAAAGACTTGCCACCATCCCTATCCAGGGCCTGTTTCTGTGCGGCCTGGCAGCTCTGCTGGGGGTGTAGACCGGGGTCTGGTACTCGTGCACAGGAGTGAGCAGGGTAAAGACATTCTGGCAGCGCTCCAGAGGAATTTTGAGATACTGGGCATAGGAGCGCAGAAAGCCCTTGGCATAGGCCTTGTGCGGGAAGGAGTCGAATTTGCCCTCTTCCATGGCCGTGAGGGCTGAGGCAGAAAGCTTGAGCGCAGAAGCGGCATCGGCAAGGCTCACACCCATGGCCTCGCGGGTCTCGCGCAGAAGTTCGCCAAGCCTGGCAGCATCAAGAATGCCTGCAAAGCGCTCCTGCTGTACAGGAGGCAGGTTCGTCTCAGCCTGCTGTGCGTCGGCAGCACTGCCTGCTTGGGGGGCACTGCCTGCATCAGTGGCGCTGGCTGCAGTGGCCTCCTCTGTGCCCTGGGCCTGCTGCGCAGCTTCGGCCCGGGCTGCCATGCCGGCGCTGACCTGAGTCTGCTCTGTCCCCTGTGCGCCGGCTTCCTGGTCCTGGCTGGCCCTGAGCTGTGTTCTCATCGAATTCTGACTCTGCATGGTATTCCTCGGCATCCCGGGACGTCCTGGCTCATTGCCTGAAACATTGCCTGGCGCCCGGCTGGCTGTGCGTCCTGTGTGCGTGTGGCGCGCTGCTGTCTTCCTGACGGCCTGGCAACGTGCATATTTGCCTGTTCCAGACCTGTTGAATTGCGAGAGGGAACAGGCGTGCTGTTCCCTCCCTTGTTTCCCCTTCTTCCGGGGTCAGAGACGTTGTCCTGGCATGTGCAGGCCCTGCTCCTGTATGCGGATATCCGTATATACGTATATTCGTCTATACAGATATCTCTACATGCGTATATCAATAATGGCTTTTTCGCGCAGCTGCTTGTTGTAGTCTTCCAGGCGCTCTGCGGCCTTGGGGCTGCGCAGGATATTGTCAATCATGGGCGTGGCTTCTTCCAGGGTCATGATGCGCAGGGGCGACTGATCGCCATTGGGACGGAAGAGTCTGACCTGGGCTTTGAGCTGGGCATTGAAGTTAAAGAGCGGGGTGACGTCACCGGGCTGCATCTTTGTCAGGCGTTCGCGCCATTCATTGTTAAGACGATCCCACATGACCGGGCCGCCGTCACCGCCCTGGTTTCTGTTGGGCAGCACAGAGTATCTCCTGGAAGCATCCATCCAGCTGATCTCGCCGCTCTGCAGCTTGCGGGCAATGGAGGCGGCAGGAGCCTGGGGATGGTAGACAATGAGTGCCATGTGCAGGCCCTGACGGTTGTACATGGTGCTCTTGTTCTTCTCGTAGTACTCGCTGATTTCCTCAGGCGTCACCACCACACGGCGGCCCACTTCCATGGACATGATGCGCTGACGCAGCATGCGCAGACGGTTGTTCTCACGCACCTCGGCAAGGGTCATGCCGTTTCTGGCCAGGGTCTTCTCGAATTGTTCCTTAGTCATGCCCTGCTGGGTGTACATGTCGGTGATTTCCTTGTCCACGTCGCGATCAGTAATGTTGATCTTCAGACGCTGGGCCTCCTGCTTGTAGAGGATGTCAAGGATCATCATGTCCAGAACCTTGCGCAGGATGGCGTCCACCTTCTCCTTGTCCTTTGCCGAATCGGGATTGAGGCGTGCACGCTGAATCTCGGGCAGGGCATTGCGCTGCAGATCAAACATGGTGATGGCCTTGCCGTTCACCACGGCGCAGATCTTGTTGACTCTGGCAGCCTCTGCAGGAGCGGCCACGACGCAGGAAAGAAGAAGGGCAAGCACCAGACACAGGGGCATGAGCCTGGCAATGAGGGAAGAACAGGCAAAACGTTTGTACACAGTCAGACCTCAGATATCCAGAAAGTCTTCAGAAGATTCAAATTCGTGTGCGCAGGAAGCCGGACACTGCCGGACAGGCTGAAGACAGATGTCAAACGCACGTTGTCGGACATGCCGGACACGCATGCGCAAAGGCATGCTGAACGGCATTGTGGCATCACGGTGGCGACATGATTGTGGCATCAATGTGGCGACATGAAGCGCTGTATGGTGCACGGCACTGTGTTTTGCCAGACACGGGACTGTGACCCGCAGCGAACACAGGCAAAACAAGGCTTTCCTACTCATTTTAGGCGGAAAATGCAATGTGAGAAAAGAGGCACAAAGCCCCGTCAGCAGCGTATCAGCTGTGTTTGCAGAACTGGCCGCGGACAGCTCCTCACGCTGGACCGCACAGGGTGTGCATGAGGAGTTCAGTGCGGCCTGCATGGCACGTCACCGGCTCATCGCTGGCACATCACAGACACGTCACCGGGGCTCATCACGGGACTCGTCACTGGCACGTCACTGTGAGCGCTGCTGCCTGCGCAGCAAGCGCTTGCGGGCTGCCTTGCCAGGCTTCTTCTGGGCCACGTTCTTGCCTGCTGCAGGAACAGCAGCTGCAGGGGCCCTGCCTGTGCCGTCCAGCACCGTGGGGACAGCCTGGTCTGCCTGACTATTCTGCCTGCCGGCGTCTGTCTGGCCTGGCTGGCCTGTCTGGCGCACGCTGGTGTCCGTTTCCGTCTCCTGGACCTGCTCAGTCCGCACCCGCAAGCCTTCCAGACTCTGGCGCAGGCAGGTGAGGTTTTCCCGAAACGAGCGCGAGCGCCCCAGGGGCACCACCAGGGTTGTGGTGGGAATGAGCTGGGCGCCTTCTGTTGTATTGAGGAAGTCCATGACCCTGACCGGGTCCACGGCTGTCTGGCCGTCTGCCCAGGAGAGCCGCACCCTGGTGAGGGTCAGGTCTGCCTTTTCCACCTGCAATGAGCTCAAGAACTGCTTGAAGTCCAGGATGGCCAGGAAGGTCTGGAACTCCTCGGGGAAGGCGCCATAGCGATCGCGTAAGGCAAGGGCCAGGCTTTCGCGCTCCTGACCTGTGGCAGCCCCGGTAAGGGAACGGTAGGCCTTCAGGCGCTCGCCATCGTCGGCAATCCAGCTTTCCGGAATACGGGCAGGCACGCCGATATTGACCTCTGTGCTCACCTCGCGCTCGTGCACTGTGCCGCGCAGACGATCCACTGCCTGCTCCAGCATTTCCAGGTAGAGGTCCAGGCCCACCTTTGCCATCTGCCCTGTCTGGGCCTCACCAAGGATGTTGCCGGCACCGCGCAGGCGCAAATCCTCCATGGCCACCTTGAAGCCAGCGCCCAGGAAGTCCATGTCCTGGAGAATGCTCAGGCGCTCCTCGGCAATGCGGGTCATGTGGCTTGTGTCCGGCACCACAAAGTAGGCATAGGCCTGGCGGTCACTTCTGCCCACGCGCCCGCGCAGCTGATAGAGCTGGCCGAGGCCGAAGTTCTGGGCCTGGTCCACAATCAGGGTGTTGGCCCTGGGGAAGTCCAGGCCGGACTCGATGATGGAGGTGCAGACCAGAACATCGAGCAGGCCGTGCCAGAACTTGCGCATGGCCTCGTCCACATCCTTTTCCGCCATCTGCCCGTGCACCATGGCAACCCTGGCTGAGGGCACCAGCTTTTCCACATAGGCCTTGACCCGCTCCAGACCCTGGACGCGGTTGTAGACCCAGAAGATCTGGCCCTCACGGGCAATCTCGCGCTCCAGCACGGAGCGCAAAAGCTCATCATTGCGCTCAAGCACGGCTGTGGACACAGGCTTGCGCTCCCTGGGCGGTGTCTCGATGAGGGAGAGGTCGCGGATGCCGGACATGGAGAGCTGCAGGGTCCTGGGAATGGGTGTGGCCGTGAGGGTCAGCACATCCACATTCTTCTTCATCTCCTTGAGGCGCTCCTTGTGGCGCACTCCGAAGCGCTGCTCTTCATCAAGGATGAGCAGGCCGAGTCTCGGCAGGCTCACATCCTTTGAGAGCAGGCGGTGCGTGCCCACCACAATGTCCAGCTCGCCGCTGGCAGCCTGCTCTAAGGTGCGCAGCTGCTGCTTGTGGGGGACAAAGCGCGAGAGCAGGCCTATGGAGAGGGGAAAGCCCTTCATGCGGGCCTTGAAGGTCTGATAGTGCTGCTCGGCAAGCACGGTGGTGGGGCACAAAAGCGCCACCTGGCGGGAATTGGAGGCAGCAAGGAAGGCTGCCCGCATGGCCACTTCGGTCTTGCCAAAGCCCACGTCGCCGCAGACCAGCCTGTCCATGGGCACATCGCGGGCCATGTCGCGCAGCACATCCTGGATGGCGCGCTCCTGGTCCGGGGTCTCCTCATAGCCGAAGGAGGCGCAGAACTCCGCATAGAGCTCGTCCGGCGGGTCGTAGTGAAAGCCCTTGGCCACCTTGCGGAAGGCGTACATCTCGATAAGGTCTGCGGCAATCTTTTCCACAGCCTTTCTGGCCTTCTCCCTGGTTGTCCCCCAGGACACGGAGCCAAGGCGGCTCAGGGCCGGGGCAAAGCCGTCCCCTGCCCGGTAGCGCTGCACAAGGTCCAGCCTGTCCACAGGCAGATAGAGCTTGTCATCTCCCTGGTATTCAATCAGCAGAAAGTCGTTGACGCCATTGTCTGCGGCAACACTCTTGAGCCCGCGAAAGCGGCCAATGCCGTAGTCGCGGTGCACTAAAAGCTCGCCGTCCTGCAAATCATCAAAGGAGTCCAGGCCCTGGAAGGCCTTTGTCATGGTCCTGGCGCTCTTTTCCGCCTTGGGCAGGAAGACATTCTGAGCCAGAATGACCGTGTTGTCCCATTCCAGCTCTGCGCCACCCTGCAGGGGCGAGACCAGGGCAAAGAGGCCCTTCTGGCCCGGAGCATAGCGCTCCAGGGGCACAATGCCCTCCTGGGCTGCCAGCTTCACAAAGCGCTGCCTTTGTCTGGCAGAGGTGAAGCTCAAGAGAATCTGCCGCCCGGACTTCAGCCAGCGGCGAAGGAGCTCACTCACATACTGCCAGGGCCTGTCCTTTGCTTCCGGTGCTGTGAACAGCTCCTGAAAGTCGCGCACAGGCCGCTCAACAAGTGTTTCCCCGGCTGCGGCAACGCCCACGACCAAGGGCTCTGCTCGGACAAGAGAGGCGGCTCTTCCTGCCTTTTCCCAGGGAAGAGCACCGCGCTCGCGCAGTGTGAGTGCCGGAGACTGCAAAACCTGTGCCTTTGTTCCCTGCAGACGCCTGGACAAGTCCTCCCAGGTCTCTGCAAAGGCCGTGCGGGTATTCTCCTCGCCTTCACACAGCCAGAGCACGTCTTCGGGCAGCCAGTCTTCCAGGGTTGATGTCTGCGCATACACAGAGCCTGGCAGCAGAGTGCGCCCGCCCTGCTCCAGGGCCTTGTGGCAGTCATAGGCAATGTCAGAGCTGATGCTGTTCTGTTTTGCCAGCGCTGCCAGCCTGTCTGCAAACTCTTGCTGTCTCTCGGGACGGCGCAGCCAGGGGGAGGCGGGAAGAATGCCTGCTTCAGGGAGGTTTTTGATCGAGCGCTGGGTCTCGGCATCAAAGAGGCGCACCTCTTCCAGGGTATCGTCAAAGAACTCCAGGCGCAGGGGATGGCGAAAGCCCGAGGCCCACACATCCACAATGTCACCGCGTCTGGCAAGCTCGCCCGGCCTGGTCACCATGGGCACGCGCACATAGCCAAGCTCGTCCAGACCTGCCACCAGCTCCTCCATGGGGATGGTGGCATTGACTGCCAGCTCCAGCGTTGTGCCGGCAAAAAAGTCCCTGGGAGGCAGGCGCAGCACAAGGCTTTCCACACTGGCCACCACAAGATGCGGGCCTGGACAGGTCAGGGCATAGAGGGCAGCCAGGCGCCTTGGCCAGTCCATCTGCTCCTCGCGCACCAGAAGACCCTGGGGGATGGTGAGCAGGGGCTGGTCCCAGGCAGGACAGGCAGGGTCGGCATCGCCTGTGGACAGGTCTGCACAGAAGAGGCGGGCATATGCGGCAAGCTCTGCAAGGCCTGCCCTGTCCCTGGCAACCAGGACAGCAGTCCTGCCTGCCGCAAAGGCCTCAAAGGCAAGTCTGGCCAGTGTGGCCCGCCCTGCCCTGAGAATGGTTCTGACGGCTGTGCGAGCGCCCTGTGTTCCGCTCGCAGTGTCCTTCGTCTGGCCTTTGCCCATAGCTGCCCCTCTGTCTTTCGTGTGGAGAAAATGAAAAAGCCGGTTGCCCGGCTGAAAGTCCGGTCAGGCCCGTGCCTGACCGGACAAAAGGAAAGGA
>CASEWR010000089.1 GCA_949291675.1 uncultured Desulfovibrio sp.
CGCACCGCTCCTACCTCGCAGAGCTTTTAACGACAGACCGCAGGGCGCGGGACTGGAAGTAACATCCGGCGCGGTGCCTATTTGCATTCCCAATGAAGCATTCCCAATCAACGTAGCTTCCCTTTCGGAAAGCTGAGGCTAGTCAACTCAGGCTTTGTTCAAGCCTCGCCCTTCAGGGCGGGGTAGTTGACTGTTCGTACCCAAAAGAAGAAGAGCTGGAGTTCCAGAAACAGATGGCTGACGGGCTGTCATGCAGGCAGCCCGTCTGGCTGCCATCCAGGGTTGTTCCAGATATCTGCTTTCTAGCGCCTGCAGCAGAAGCTGCCAAGAGGGGGAGTGCAGCAGAAACAGGGAATTGTACGTGCGATCTCAGGATGTTTCGCCTGTTTTCAAGAAGTTGTGAAAAATTTCCTGCACGTGCCCGGTACAGGAGCGGTAAGGAGCATCTGTTTTGCTGAAAGTACTGGCCGTGCCAGTTTCAATGCTGCATCCTGCAGTGTTGCCTGGCATGGAAGGGGCCGGGGGACGTCAGGGGACGTCAGGGGACGTTCCGTCACTTTGCAGAGCCGGATCGCTGTGATGCAGGATCAACATCCCAGAGCACCTTGAAAAAGCCGCTGATACTCTGTCTGACCTGAAGCCGCGAGGGGATGGTCACACTTGCCCAGCGGGCCACCATGGCTGCTCTGGTGAGGGGAAAGGCGCCCTGGCCGCAGCGATCCCAGAACTCCTTTGTCTCGGTGTGTACCCACCAGGTCGTACGGGATCTGTGCCCCATGGCACCCTCGGGGTCCAGGATGACCTGCACATTGCGCCTGCCATAGCCGGCAATCTGCAACAGCAGATCAAACTTCAGCACCTGGGCTCCCTGGGCAGGGCCGCTGCGCACCTGCCAGGACACAGGCATGCTGCAGGTGACAACTTCTGCTGTCACAGGCTGCCCCTTGTTGACCAGTGCAGCCTTTTTGGCAGCTCTGGCCTTTGCCTGTGCTTCCTTTCTGGCCTTTTCCTCTGCCCGTTCTCTGGCCTCTGCCTCTTCCCGCTTTCTGCGTACAGCCTCCCCCTGCAGGGTGTATTTTTCCAGCTGGGCGAGATCGATGCTGCGAAAGCTCTTGCCCTTTTCCTGCAGTTCATAGAAGGGGGCCTGGCAGAAGGGACAGCGCAGGCCTACACCTGCTCCTTCGGGAAGGGCAGCCTCACAAAAGGGGCAGTAGCGCTCGTTCTCGCCATCTTTTTCCTTTGCGGCGTAGAGAGCAGCTGCATCCTCGAATTCACTCCTGCCAAGGCGTATGCGCGGTGCATTGGGGGAGCCGTGGCGCAGGATATTGCCGGAGAGGTCCAGCAGCAGGCAGTCCTTCTTGCCCTCGGCTATTCTGAGGCCTCTGCCCACCATCTGCACGTAGAGGGCAGGAGAGAGCGTGGGCCTGCACATGAGCAGGCAGTCTGTCTGGGGACAGTCCCAGCCTTCCGTGAGCATGCCTACAGAGCACAACACTCTGACTTCGCCCCTGGCAAAGGCTGCCAGGGTCTGCAGATTGGCCTGCTGACCGGCCTTGCTGTCTATGGCGCAGGCACTGATGCCTGCCTCGTTGAAACGATTGGCAAGGGCTCTGGCATGGGCAATGGTCACACAGAAGACAGCAATGTGCCTGCGCTCCGCTGCATGGGTCTGCACAGCCTTGACGGCACTGCCAAGGTGCAGGGGCTTGAGCAGGGCAGCTTCCAGGGCATCCTCGCGAAAGTCTCCCGAAAGGCCCACCGGCAGGCTGACCAGGTCCTCATCAGGCTCACAGACAAGGGCCTGAAGCGGGGCAAGCCAGCCCTGTTCCTGCAGGGAGGCAATGGAGATGTGCACATCAAGCGCATCCCACCACGTATCACTTCCTTCGCCGGCTTCAGGACCGTAGATAAAGGACTGACCAAGTCGCCAGGGCGTGGCTGTGATGCCAATGACGCGTGCATTGGGGCGTTTGCTGATGACAGCCTGAATCACGTCACTGTAGAGAGACGACTGGTCCTTGGGAGGCACTCTGTGGCATTCGTCAATGATGACCAGGTCTATCTTCGGCAGGTCATCAAGGCGTCTGGCAAGGGTCTGGGGTGAGGCCACAATAATGAGACTGTCCACCTGCCCGGGCTTTCTGACTGAGGCGCACAGGCAGTCCACGTCAAAGTCTGCATCTGCAAAGCTTGCCTGCATGCGCGAAAGGGCCTGGCGGACCAGGATGGCCTTGTGAGCCAGAAAGAGGCAGCGAAAGCCCCAGTTGCGGGTGTAGTACTGCATGAGGCAGCTGGCAATGACTGTCTTGCCTGCTCCTGTGGCTGCCTGCAGGAGAAGAAACTGCTTTTTGCGGGCAAGGGCTGTGAGGGTATCCAGAGCCTGCTGCTGATAGGGTCGTACCTGTATGTCCACACGTCTAACCTGGTTTTTGCTGAAAATGGAGCGGAACTTGCATTGGTTTGAGTAGAGCAAAAGGCAGCTCTGCGCAAGAGCAAAGCACAATGCCATGTTCTCTTGTGCTGTATCAGTCACATTTTCTCTGAATCCCGGCACAACTGCAACAACTGCATCACAAATCTGCTCAGAAAAGAGACAGAATCATTTGACTTCTCCTGTCTGTGCAAGCTAGTCTGATGCTCAGGGAGCAACATACCTTTGCAAACAAGGCAGCAAGTCTTTTCTTCCGACGTTTTCGACAGGGCGCAATGTGCCCCACACAAGGAGATTGGCATGGTTGCACGCAGAGAACTTCTCCGTGGCCTGTTTGTTGCAGCGCTTTTGGCTGGCAGCACAGGTATCACAGCAGGTGGTGCTTTTGCAGCACCGATTCATCCTGCTCCTGCAGGAAAGAAACCTGCACATGCAGAGAAAAAACCCGTTTCCCCGGCAAAGGATCACCCCCGGGGCAAAGCCGAACCCAGGGACAGATCCCCGAATGCACATTCCCCGAAACCGGCACCAAAACCGCAGCCAGGGCCTGCAGCAAAGCCCAGGGGCAACCCGGGTAAGCCGGGGCGTCGTCCTGACTAAAACACTCCCTGACCAGCGGAATTTCACAGCCAACAGACACCCCATACTACTGTCGCAAGATTACCTGGAGGATGTATGATTTCCAGACGCAGTATGCTTTTGGGCCTTTTTGCAACAATGGCTGGTGGCCTTATTGCAGGCGATGCCAATGCTGATCCGAGGGGTCCGAGACCTGGCGGTCCCGGCCCGAGGCCAGGCGGACCGAGACCTGGTCCGAGGCCCGGACCAAGACCCGGTCCAAGGCCAGGTGGTCCCAGACCCGGCCCGAGACCTGGTGGCCCGAGACCCGGCCCGAGGCCAGGTGGCCCGAGACCGGGACCCAGACCCGGCGGCCCTGGTCCGAGACCTCCCCGCTAGTCTGTCGTTTCGTCTGACAACGTGACACAAGAGTGGCCGTACTCTCCATGCTGAGAGTGCGGCCTTTTCCGTGTGCTCCTGTGCCTGCTTTCCCGGGGCACAGGAAAGGGCATGGCCTTGCAGCCATGCCCCCTGTACAGAATACAGTCAGCTCAGACGCTCTGCTGTATGATTTGTTAGCGCTGTGCGGACTGACCGGGTGTCTGAGCCATGGACATGAAGAGCTTGATACGGTTCAGAAGGTTGGCTTCAGAACTGCCGCCTTCGTAGTCCATGGCCATGAGATTGGCATCAGCGCACAGACGCTTGATTTCCTTGAACACACCGCGCCCGACCACGTGATTGGGCAGGCAGCCGAAGGGCTGCAGGCACAGGGCGTTGGTTGTTCCCTGGGAAATGAACTTCAAGAGCTCAGCGGAGAGGAGCCAGCCCTCACCGGCCTGATAGCCGGGAGAGATGAGCTTGCCTGCGCTGGCCATAAGATCCCTGAATTTTGCCACCTGGGGGAAGGGACTTCCTGCCAGGGCTCTGCGCAGGGCATTGCGCATGTGGTCAAACTTCTGGATGAAGTACCAGCCAAGGAAGGCAGGCAGAGCCTTGCCGCCAAGACGCTGCCACTGATAGATGGGGTCAGAGAAGCAGTAGAGGAAGAAGTCCACCATGTCTGCCAGCACAGGCTCACCGCCTTCCTGGCGGGTCAGGTCAGCAACATGGCGGTTGGCGTCCGGGTGATAGCAGAGCAGGATTTCTCCCACAATGCCCACGCGCGGCCTCTTGTCCGTATACATGGGAATGCTGGCAAATTCCTTTGCCATGGCCTGCATGTCCGCATTGAGGTCACGGGACTTGCCAGCGACAAAGTCCGCGGAGATGGCGTTCACCCACTTTCTGATGAGGGTGTCCGTGTCTCCCTTGTGGATCTCATAGGTATAGGTGTGCTGGGAAAGGCGCTGCACCATGTCACCATAGAGAATGGCCTTGAAGGTATTGTTAAACAGGTCACGGGTGAAGGTGAAGCCTGGCTGATAGGAGCCTGTCTTGCTGCGCAGGGTCAGGGCAGGCACGTTCTCAAAGCCTGCTTCCTTCAGAGCGCGTTTGAGAAGGCCGGGATAGTTGGTGGCACGGCAGGGGCCGCAGGTCTGCGAAAGCAGAAGTGCCGAGTGCTGCGGGTCCACCTCACCGCTCTGCAGGGCATTGATGAGCTGGCCTATGACCACTTGGGCAGGGTAGCAGGCGTCATTGTTCACGTACTTGAGGCCGGCCTCGATATCGGCGCTGGAAACTGTGGGCAGCACATGAAACTTGTAGCCTGCACCGCGGAAGACGCTCTCTGCAAAGGCAAAGTGCACAGGAGACATCTGGGGTGCTATGATGGTGTGCGTTCCCTTCATGTCCCTGGTGAACACAGGCGGGTGCAGCAGATACTGGTCCGGGCCCTGCGTTGTTGCATGCCTGCGCTCCTTTCTGCGCTCCTCAATGGAGGCCAGAAGAGAGCGGATACGGATGCGGGCAGCGCCAAGGGACGGTCCTTCGTCAATCTTGAGCAGGGTGTGCATCTTGCCTGCCCTGTGCAGGATTTCCGAGACCTGATCCGAGGTCACGGCATCAATGCCGCAGCCAAAGGAGGTGAGCTGCACAAGCTCAAGATGCTCCTTGCCTGCCACCACCCGTGCAGCCTTGTACAGCCTGGAGGGGAAGGTCCACTGGTCCACCACGCGCAGGGGCGTTTCCTCATCCACGTCCTCAAAGAGGCTGGCCACGCTGTCTTCGCTTAAGATGGCTGCACCCAGGGAGCTGATGAGGTTGGGAATGCCGTGATGGATCAGCGGATCCACATGGTAGGGGCGGCCGCACAGCACAATGCCAATGCCGTCCTTTTCCTGCACTTCAGCCAGGATGCGGGCAGCTTCTTCCTTAAGATCGCGCCTGTAGGCAAGCTGGGCTTCCATGGCCTTCTTCAGGGCCTTGCGCACCTCACCCCTGGGGATGTTGAACTCCTCGGCAAGGGTCTTTGCCATGGAGGGAATATCCTCGGGATTGAGATAGGGCGTATGCAGGATGCTTTCGCCATGCAAAAGCTCTTCTGTATTGAGGCGCACCACTTCAGGATAGCCGCAGACTACAGGGCAGCTGTAGCAGTCAAAGGCTTCCTTGTTTTCCATGCGCTCCCTGGGAATGCAGGGATAGAAGATATGCGGCACCTTCTGTGCAATGAGATAGTTCACATGGCCGTGGGCAAGCTTGGCAGGAAAGCACACAGTCTGCGAGGGCATGGAGGAGATGCCTAAGGAGTAGATGTCCTTGGTTGAGACAGGAGAGAGCTCCACCCTGTAGCCCAGATTTGTGAACAGCGTGAACCAGAAGGGATAGCGCTCGTACATATTGAGCACCCTGGGGATGCCCAGACGTCCGCGCGGTGCCTGGCTCATGGCAAGGGGCGTGTAGTCGAAGAGACGCTTTTCCTTCCAGGCATAGATGGAGGGCAGCACAGGCTTTGACTTGTCCCTGAGCCCGCCGCCGCGCTCGCAGCGGTTGCCCGAGACCAGACGCTGTCCGTTGGAAAAGGTGTTGATGGTCAGATGGCAGTGGTTGCCGCAGTGCTTGCAGAGCACAGCCTTGGTGGTGAAGGAGAGGTTGCGCAGGTCACTGGCCGTGAGCGTGCTCACAGGCAGGTACTCCTTCTGTCGCAGGCACATGAGGGCAATGCCGTAGGCACCCATGTGCCCTGCGAGACTTGGGCGGACAACCTCGCGCTTCAGCATGGTCTCCATGATGCGCAGCAGGGCATCATTGAGGAAGGAGCCGCCCTGCACCAGCACGTGTTTGCCCAGGTCCTCCGGGGAGCGCAGGCGCAGCACCTTGTAGAGCGCATTGCGCACCACCGAGTAGCACAGGCCTGCAGCAATGTCCGGCACACTGGCGCCTTCCTTCTGCGCCTGCTTGACCTTGGAGTTCATGAACACGGTGCAGCGCGACCCGAGATCCACGGGGTTTCTGGCAAAGAGGGCGGCCTGCACAAAGGCCGGCATGGACATGCCAAGGCTGGTGGCAAAGGTCTGCAAAAAGGCACCGCAGCCTGAGGAACAGGCTTCGTTGAGGCGCACATCGGCCACAGCCCCGTCCTGCACTGCCAGACACTTCATGTCCTGACCGCCGATGTCGATGACATAGGTGCACTCAGGATCCATGAAGCAGGCAGCCTTGAGGTGGGCCACAGTCTCCACTTCCGAAAGCTGGGCATTGAGGGCCGCCTTGGCCAGATTGGCGCCATAGCCTGTGGAGCCGATGCCACGCAATCTGGCCCCCTCGGGAATGCGCTCAAGCAGGGTGATCAGATAGGGAATGAGGGCCTTGAGCGGATCACCGTCATTGCGGTTATAGGACTGGTCCAGCACCGCACCATGCTCGTCAATGAGCACGCTCTTGACCGTGGTGGAACCAAGGTCCACACCCAGGAAGAGATCGCCTGTGGCTGTTTCCAGGGGAGCCTGAAGAATGGCGTCCCTGGCATGGCGGGCACGAAAGGCGGCATACTCTGTCTCATCGCGGAAGAGCGGCGGCAGCGCCTGGGTGATTTCCGTCTTATCCTTTGCGGCATGGAGACGGGTGAGCAGGGTGCTGACAGGCGTGGATGCAGAGCCCTCTGTCTGTGCTGTGAGGGCAGCACCGCGGGCCACCATGAACTGGCCTTCAGGGAAGGTCAGGGTCTGCTCGGGCGTGAGTTTGAGCGTGGCCACAAAGCGCTTCACAAGCTCCGGCAAAAAGTGCAGGGGGCCGCCCAGGAAGGCCACATTGCCGCGTATGGGCTGGCCGCAGGCAAGACCGCTGATGGTCTGCTCCACCACGGCCTGCAGAACGGAGATGGCCAGATCCTCACGGGAGACACCCTCATTGAGCAGGGAAACCATATCCGTCTTGGCAAAAACGCCGCAGCGCGAGGCAATGGGATGGATGGTTTTGGCGCGTGAGGCCAGCTCGTTGAGGCCGGGCGTGTCTGTATGCAGCAGAGTGGCCATCTGATCGATGAAAGCACCAGTGCCGCCGGCACAGGCCTCGTTCATGCGCAGATCAACACTTCTGCCGAAATAGAGAATTTTGGCGTCCTCACCACCAAGCTCAATGGCGACATCTGTCTGGGGGGCAAGCCTGGCAATGATGCGTGAGGAGGCAATGACTTCCTGGATGAAGGGCAGGCCGACGATTTCGGCCAGATTGAGGGCTGCAGAACCAGTGACTGCACCCCTGACCTCGATACCCGGGAAGCGCTCGTTCAGCTCGGTCAGGATGTCTGTCAGGGTCTGACGTGAGGCAGACCCGTGGCGCTGGTATTTTTGAAAGAGGATATTGCCCTGGTCATCAGTCAGAACAGCCTTGACGGTAATTGAACCAAGGTCAATCCCCAGAAAGTGAGGGTCGGGCATATCTCCTTGCTCCGTTTTGCGGCCAGATGGGGCCGTTGTCAGGACATGCGTCCTGGCGAAGGTGTATATATTTCAGCTATTTGTTGACTTTTGTCCGGAAAACCGTGGCCCTTGTGTGGTGTGCCTGCTGCAGCAATGCGCAAAAAAACAACGCAAAGGGACACTGGTCCTGTGTTGTGCTGCTGTTTGGTGCAGCTGAGTGATACAGCTGCATCAAAAAGACAAAAGATAGTATATACATGCCCTGCCTCTGAAGCAAGGAGAGCAGCTTCAAAGCATGGCATACTGTACTAATGGCAATCTTTATCGTTTAGCAGCCGAAAAGACAACAGTACGGGTGGGGGAGAGAGGCATACCCACAAAACAATGAGCAGAGCATGCTGGTAATGCTATACCGTACCGATCGGTATAGTTTTAGGACGACGGCTGCACTCAGTCAAGAGACAAAGTGCGCAAGGCATGGCATCTGCTCCCCGGGCTGGGCCGTGCCTGACGGGACTGTGTCACGCTTTCCCTGCCCTGTCTGCTCGCAGACCCCTGGCGTGCCATGGGGATGTCATGTGTAAGTATCAGCAATGACAGACTCTTCATTGCGTGCGTGCAACCGGCCTGTGCGAAGAGGGGCTGCTCTCCTTTTGCAGAGCGTGACAAAGATGTGTATGCTTTTTGCCGGAGGAGATGGCTATGTCGAAACTCAAGGACAGAATACTCGAGAGTGCCTGGGAGCTCTTTCGCGAGAAGGGCTACGAGAAGGTGAGCCTGCGCGCCATTGCCGAGCATGCAGGAACGACCGTGGGAAATCTGACCTATCACTACCCGCAGAAGGAAGATCTGCTTCTTGCCATGCAGATCTCCACCCAGGGTGAGATCCTGGCCAGGGTCGGCAACATCCCCGAGACGCCTGAAGCCATCCTGGAAGAGCTGCATTCCCTGGCAGCTGATGCAGAAGAGCGCATGCTCGAGCGCTCCTTCTATTTCAAAAGTCTGTTTCAGCTGGCTGAAGACCTGCCTTCCCTGCGCGACAATATCGGCAAATCCCATGAGCTCTGCTACAAAATATATCTGCAACGCTTTGAAATTCTGCAGAAAGCAGGCTTTATGCGCGAAGACATCCCTGACACAACCTTCTATAACCTCACTTCAGCCATTGTGCTCTGTTTTTCCTGCTGGCTCATGGCGCGGCAGAAGTTTTCCGGCAAGATAGTTGAGGTGTCCATTGCAGCCGTGAACAGAGACCTTATCTTCCTCTGTCTGACCCCGAAGGGACGAGATCTCTGGCAGAAGCTGGCAGAACGGGAGAGGACAGCCTGAGCATCAGCCAGCCTGCATATGTACAGAACGGGCCTTCAGAATCATGGGATTCTGAAGGCCCGTCAGCGTTTCAGGCACAGTCATTCAGACTGAGCTGTCTGATGTCAGTTCAGCAGGTCAGCTTAGAAGGAGTAGGCGAAGATGAGCTGGGCCTTCCAGGCGTCCTGCTTCTTGTAGGAGTCGCCCAGTCTGCCACCCTGAGATCTGTCCCAGGTGTCCTGGTCGATGAAGTTGACAATGTAGCCCAGTTCCAGGTTGACCTCGAAGTTCTCGTACATCTGGTAGGCATTGACCAGGTTGAATTCGAGCAGGCCGTCATTGGTGGTCAGATACATCTCGGCGTCGCTGTAGTCTGCTTCATAGCTGGAACCCCAGCCCCAGCTGTTATTGGCGTACTTGGCCATGTTGGGGGAGTTGGTACCGCCCCAGTAGGCCACGCGGAAGGTGTGCTTCAGATCTTCGATGAAGCTCATGTCGCGCACCTGCAGACCAACACCCCAGGTACCTGCATAGGAGAGGCTGCGGTCATAGAGATTGCCGGTCGTAGACCAGCCGTAGTTGCCGTCACCCATGAAGGAGGTGAAGTTGCCACAGGGAGAGACGGAGGGCATGCGCTCGGAGCCGTTGCCAGGATTGCTGTCATCACCGGATGCATACCAGCCGAAAATGCCGGGGGTACCCCAGTCCATCTTGTACTCAACCAGCGCCTTGGCCAGCCAGCCCTCGCGTTCGGTGCTGTAGCGTTTGGTGTTGCCATAGCTGTCCATCATATCGCCGCGGCCCATGCTCTGCAGGTAGCCGTAGTTAATGTCGAACTCGATGTTCAGCGGATCCCACAGGGTCAGCTTCACAGGCAGGCCTGCCCAGAAGGCTGTGCTGTTGGCATGTCTGCGCTTGAAATTGTCAGTTGTGTTCCAGCGGCCGTTGCCAACATAGAGCTCATTTTCGCTGTCATAGGATTGTTCGTAGCCACTAATGGTGTACCAGGCACGGCTGTTGGGATTGTTGCGGAAGGTATTCTGGCCGATAATGCCGATCATGGCCCAGGGAGTCACTTCAATGCCTTCAAAGGTCAGCGGCACTGCCAGGGAGATGAGGTCCATGTTGTCAAGATAATTGTTCTTGTTGTTGTCAGAGACATCACCGTTTACGGCAGTGTAGTTGTCATTGTAGGGGCGGGCCCAGGAAAGGGTCACACCCACATTGTCGTTGACACGGTAGCTGGCCACAACACCTGCCACGTCATCGTCGAGGATGGCAGAGCCGCCGGCAGCATTGGGCATGGCCATACCCTGGAGGCCCATGCGCACCTTGAGTTCAGTGTTGGGCACAGCCCAGTCAATGTAGGCGCGCTTGATTTCCACGATGGTCTGGTCAGCACCGAGGGCACCGCCGGAACCACTGTGACCCCAGGTGGTGTCACCGATTTCAAAGTACACGGTGCCGGAGAGGTTTTCCGAGGCAACGGCATCGAGCTGCAGGCGAACACGCTGGGCTGCAGTGAAGACATCGTTATTGTCAGCCTTCTGGCTGGCCTGGCCATGTTCACGTGTTTTGTCGAGGAAATTACCGTTACCGGCGCTGAAACCCATCAACCACTGACCAGAGGCCTTGAATTCAATGGCCTGAGCTCCGCTGGCTGCAGAGAAGACAAGACCAGCTGCCAGAAGGAGCGTAACAAGACGTTTCATAAAAAAGCTTCCCCCAATAGGTATGTGCCCGTACGGGCTTTGGTTTTTGTTTTCCCTGCTGCCCCGGGCGGGACAGGCTGCATCCCATTGTCGCAACAAAAGGAGTGCGACAGCTGCAGTTCGTCAGGAAAAAACAGAATATCTGTAACACATACACGACACAAAGAATGCTTAGCAAGCTTTTTTTCGCACGTTGCATGCCTGGCAACTTTTTGTGTGACGAGGCAAAATTTCCTTTGTGTTCTTTTTGCCAGGTGCCTGATATTCCCTGCAGCAAAGGGCTCTGAGACATGTGAATACTGCACTTTTTTCTGAATTTGAGGAAGAACTGCAATCCCAAAAACACAGTTATGTTGTCTTTTGCAGTGTGCGGCTGTGTGCAGCAAGAAAAAGGGGTACGAACCAGTGTGGTCAGTACCCGAAAAATCTCATTGTGTACGCACACTTAGAGATAGTTTTGCTGCACTGCTGCAGTCCCGTTCAGCGTGATGACCTGGACAAACTTCACCGTTGCATCGTCAACAGGTGCAATGGGGAAGCGCCCGTGGCAGTGCGGGCAGGTGATGGTGATGGACTTGTCTGTGGGAGGTACCCGGACAGTGGTGGTACAGTGGGGGCACCGGTAATGGAAGATGACTTCCATGCCGCCCGGATAGACAAGTTCGTTTGAGACAGGCTGCATATGGCCTCTCCTCAGCCCTGTACAAGGCTTGTGCCGTTCATTTCGGCAGGAATCCTGATGCCCCACAGGCTGAGAATGGTGACAGCCACATCAGCCAGCTTGCCGCAGGCAAGCTGCCTTGCCGGCGTGTCTGTATCCAGCAGAATGCAGGGCACGGGATTGGTGGTATGTGCCGTATGGGGCTTGCCGTCCTCATCCAGCATCTTCTCGCAGTTGCCATGGTCTGCAATGAGGAGCATGCGGCCATGGCGGGCGCGCACTGCCTCAGCCATGCGTCCGACGCAGGCATCCACAGTCTCGCAGGCCTCAATGGCAGCCGGGATGATGCCTGTGTGGCCGACCATGTCGCCATTGGCAAGGTTGCAGACAACAAGGTCATACCTGCCGCTGTTCCAGTTCTCCACAAAGCGGTCTGTCACCTCGACGGCACTCATCTTCGGTGCAAGGTCATAGGTGGCAACAGAGCGGGGCGAGGGCACAAGGATGCGATCCTCACCGGCGCAGGGCTCTTCCACACCGCCGTTGAAGAAGTATGTTACATGTGCGTATTTTTCAGTTTCTGCAAGACGAAGCTGCCTGAGACCGGCATCTGCCACCACCTGACCGAGGACATTGGGGATGTCCTGGTCCGGGAAGGCCACAGGAATGGTCAGCTGCGCGTCATAGCTGGTCATGGAGGCCACGGCACAGGGCGCAGGCAGACTGCCTCTGTCAAAGCCGTCAAAGTTCTCCAGGGTCAGGGCAGAGACAATCTCGCGCATTCTGTCTGCGCGGAAGTTGAAGAAGAAGACACTGTCACCGGGCCTGAGACCTGGCTCCTTGGCACTCACCCACACAGGCTTCACAAATTCATCGAGCACGCCTTCTTCATAGGAAGCCTGCAGGGCCTTTTCGGCACCTGCCATGCGCGGACCCTGACCGTGCACAAGCAGGTTGAAGGCCTGAGAGACACGCTCCCAGCGCTTGTCCCTGTCCATGGCGTAGAAGCGTCCGTACAGGGCAGCAATCTCCTGGTCCGTATGCCGGGCCAGCTCCTGCTGAAGCTGTCTGACATAGCCCATGCCGCTGTCCGGCGGTGTGTCTCTGCCGTCAAGCAGGCAGTGCACAAGCACAGGCACGCCGGCTTCGGCAGCCAGGCGGCAGAGGGCAAAAAGATGGTTGATATGGCTGTGCACGCCGCCATCAGAGAGCAGACCGACAAGATGCAGGGTTCCCTGGCGCTCCTTCGTGGTGCGCACAAGGTCACAGATGGTCTTGTTGGCGGCAAAGGAGCCGTCCTCAATGGCCACGTCGATGCGGGTCATGTCCTGGTAGACAATGCGGCCTGCACCGATGTTGAGATGACCCACCTCGGAATTGCCCATGTAGCCTTCAGGAAGTCCCACGGCTCTGCCTGATGCCGTGAGCTGAGAATGCGGGCAGGTGGCAAACAGTGCATCCATGTTCGGTGTTGCGGCAAGAGAAACCGCATTGCCGGGCCCGTCCGGGGCAATACCCCATCCGTCAAGGATGAGGAGCAGGGTGGGTGTCACGCTCATTAGTCTCCCTCACTTTTGCCGGCCTCAGCAGCCTCAGCCATGGCCTGCAGTTCCTCACGGCTCTGGGGCACGCTCCACAGCGCTTCGAGCTTGTAGAGGCTGCGGGTCTCCTTCAGGAAGATGTTGACCACAAAGTCATTGCAGTCAACAATGATCCACTGCCCCACGTTGTAGCCGTCCATACGCAGGTATTCGTAGTTCTTCTCGCCGCACAGCTGGTTGACACCGCTGGCCAGGCTCTGGGCATGGCGCACGGAATTGGCTGTGGCAATGACCATCATGTCCGTGAAGGAACCGCGGCCTGTGAGGTCAATGACCTCTACATCGGCAGCCTTGTGCTCTGTGAGCCATGCAGTCACGTCAGCAACTTTTTCGGCGGCAGGCAGTTCGGAGTATTTCTTTGTTTTGGAGTTGAGTGTATTAGGCATAGAACGTCGTGAGTGTCTGTCTGAATACAGGGTTAAAGAATAAAAAACCTGTCTTGCGCCGCGAACAGGACAATGTCCTTGATCACTCTGGCAAAACAAGGCAAAATTTCAAATCCGGGCTCTCGTGAGTCCACTGTATACATTGGGCCCTTGCGAGTGTACTGAAAGTCCCATGAGGAGTAAAGCCGTGCTGTTCGATATCAAAAATGAAACCCTTCCCCGTGAAGAACTGGCCAAACTGCAGCTGATGCGCCTGCAGGATGTGTGTCGTCGTGTCTATGCCAACGTTCCCTTCTACAAGAAGCGCTTTGACGAACTTGGCGTCAAGCCGGAAGACGTGCGTTCTCTGGACGATCTGCGCAGACTGCCCTTCACTACCAAGCAGGATCTGCGCAACAACTATCCCTACGGCCTGTTTGCAGTGCCGAGGGCCAACATCGCCCGTGTCCAGGCCTCCAGCGGTACCACCGGCCAGGCTGTGGTGGCAGGGTACACCCAGCGCGACCTTGATATCTGGGCCGAGCTGGTCGCCCGCTGCATGTGCGCCAGTGGTGTGACCCCCACTGACATTGTCCATGTGGCTTACGGGTACGGCCTGTTCACCGGCGGTCTTGGTGCTCATGATGGTGCCAGCAAGCTTGGCGCCATGGTTGTGCCTGCCTCCGGCGGCGCCACCCGCCGTCAGGCCCATCTGCTGCGTGACCTCGGTGCCACAGTGCTTGCCTGTACGCCTTCCTTTGCCCTGCATCTGTGGGAATCCGGTATGGAAGTGGGCATTGACTTCAGAGATCTGCCCCTCAAGATAGGTGTCTTCGGCGGCGAGCCCTGGTCCGAGACCATGCGCCACAGCATGGAAGAGAAGATGGGCATTGATGCACACAACATCTACGGCCTTACGGAAATCATGGGCCCCGGTGTTGCCATCGACTGCATGGAGCACAACGGTATCCATCTGTGGGAAGACCACTTCATTGCCGAAATCATTGACCCCGAGACCGGCGAGAACCTGCCTGAAGGCGAAATCGGCGAACTGGTCATCACCACCATCACCAAGGAAGGCACCCCGGTCATCCGTTACCGCACCAGAGACCTGACTTCCATCACGACCGCTCCCTGCCGCTGCGGCCGCACCCATCTGCGCCTCAACCGCCTGACCGGCCGTACGGACGACATGCTCATCATCCGCGGCGTCAACGTCTTCCCGCAGCACATCGAGAGCCTGCTCATGCAGGTGCGCGGCATTTCGCCCAACTACCTCATTGTTGTGGATCGTCAGGGCACCCTCGATACCCTGGAAGTCCAGGTGGAAGTCGCCCAGCAGCTTTTCACCGACAAGATCAAGGAACTGCAGGGCCTCGAGCAGCGCATCCAGAAGGACATCAAGGAGTACTGCGGCGTGACCGCCCGCATCCGCCTCATGGAACCCCATTCCATCGAGCGTTCCGGCGGCAAGGCCACCCGCGTGGTGGACAAGCGTCCCAGGGACTAGGCCAGGGACTAGGGAAAAAGTCTGGTGATTCAGAGGTGTTTCGAGAATTTAACAAAAAAGTTTTCAAGAAAGAAAACTTTTTGCTTGACGAGCACACCTCATTCGCGTAGAAACCATTTTCGCGCTGAGCGGGAGTAACTCAGTGGTAGAGTGCAACCTTGCCAAGGTTGAAGTCGCGGGTTCAAATCCCGTCTCCCGCTCCAGACAGTCAGGCGGAATAGCCAAGTGGTAAGGCAGAGGTCTGCAAAACCTCTATGCTCCAGTTCGAATCTGGATTCCGCCTCCAACATTTCCCCATCGCTTGCCATCAAGCGGGAGTAACTCAGTGGTAGAGTGCAACCTTGCCAAGGTTGAAGTCGCGGGTTCAAATCCCGTCTCCCGCTCCAAATACAGACTACTTCCAAGCGGGAATAATTCAGCGGTAGAATGCTAGCTTCCCAAGCTGGAAGTCGCGGGTTCGAATCCCGTTTCCCGCTCCATATTTGAAAGCCTCTTTTCTTCGGAAAAGGGGCTTTTTTTCGTGACAAAAATTTTTTTCACCGCAAACCAGCCAGTAAAGCCCCTTTCAGCGAAAATACGAGGACAAAGCTGCACTTTTTTGCCATCCGGGTGAAGATTTTGGTTGATCCAATGCGGGATTGTTTCGTATAAAAGTGCAACATCTTTGTTGCTTAGCTTTCACCTGAGAGGTGTTCCGGCAGGCAGTGCCGCCTGTCCGGATTGAGGGGCCTCATCAGAAAAAGTATTTCATAGCAAAAAGAGTTGGTTTCTCATGTATTGAGACGCCTGTCGTGGCATCTGTTGCGCACCTATCGAGCACCTATCGAGGAGGATGATTTCATGGCCTGGACTCAGGTTTACACGCCTATCGCTGACAGCGTGGGCCTCTCTGCCCTGTGTGCTGCAATCCCGCTTTTCATTCTGTTCTACATGCTGGCCTTCAAACAGGCCAAGGGACATGTCGCTGCCCTGGCCGGTCTTGCCGGTGCACTTTTGGTCGCCGTCATTCTCTGGGGCATGCCTGTCGGACTTGCCGTGAGCTCCACGCTCAACGGCGCAGCCTTTGGTCTGTTCCCCATCGTCTGGATCATCATCACGGCCGTGTGGATCTACAACATGACCGTGGAATCAGGTGAGTTTGAAATCATCAAATACTCCCTGGCCAGTGTGACCAATGACCGTCGTCTGCAGGCGCTCTTCATCGCCTTTGCCTTCTCCTGCTTCATCGAAGGTACAGCCGGATTTGGCACGCCTGCAGCCATTGCAGCAGCCATGCTCATGGGCCTCGGCTTCAAGCCTCTGTGGGCAGGCGGCATCGCCCTGATTGCCAACACCGCTCCCGTGGCCTTCGGCGCCATCGGTGTTCCGATCATCGTGGCCGCCCAGGTGTCCGGCCTTGACGTGCTGCACGTCAGCTCCATTGCCGGTCGCCAGCTCTCCCTCCTTGCCCTGATTGTCCCCCTGTGGGTGTGCGTGGTGATGTGCGGCTTCAAGCGCTCCCTGGAAGTGCTGCCCGCCATCCTCGTGTCCGGCGTCTCCTTCGCTGCTGCCCAGCTCCTGCTCTCCAACCTGCACGGCCCCACGCTGTGTGACGTTGCCTCCGCCATCGCCAGCATCGCCTCCCTCATGGCCCTGCTGAAGGTCTGGAAGCCCAGGAACGTCTTTGTCTTTGAAGGCGAGGAAGTGGCTGAAGTCGAAGCAAGCAAGTACACCGGCGGCCAGATCCTCAAGGCCTGGGCTGCCTACCTCATCCTTGCCGTCTTCGTGTTCCTCTGGGGCCTCGGTTCCTGGAAGAGCATGCTCAACGCCATCCCCGGCGCCATGTTCAACATTCCCTGGCCCGGCCTGCATGGTGAAGTTCTGAAGACCATGCCCATTGCCCCCGACGGCACTGTGTACGGCGCCATGTTCTCCTTCAACTGGCTCTCCGCCGGCGGCACCGCCATCTTCCTGTCCGGTCTGGTTGCCATTCCCTTCATGGGCAACTACTCCTTCGGCAAGGGCTTTGCCTGCTTCTTCCGCACGCTGCGTCAGCTCAAGCTGCCCATCCTGACTGTGTCCACCATTCTCGGTCTGGCCTATGTCATGAACTACTCCGGCATGAGCTCCACCCTCGGCATCGCCTTCACCCATACCGGCTCCTTCTTCCCCTTCTTTGCTCCCATCCTTGGCTGGCTCGGTGTGTTCCTGACCGGTTCTGACACCTCCTCCTGCGCCCTGTTCTGCGGCATGCAGAAGGATACAGCCCTGGCAGTGGGTATGTCCCCCGAACTGGCAGTTGCCTCCAACGCCTCCGGTGGCGTCACCGCCAAGATGGTGTCTCCCCAGTCCCTGGCCGTGGCAACCGCTGCTACCAACTCCGCAGGTATGGAAGGCCAGCTCTTCCGCTTCTGCGTGTTCCACAGCATTGGCATGACCCTCTTCCTGAGTGTTCTGTCCTACCTGCAGGCTGGTCCGCTCAGCTTCATGCTGCCGTAAACACAACACATCGTCACCTTTGACTCCTTCAGGGCCCTGGTTGCTGTGACCGGGGCCTTTTTTGATCTCGGAACTTTCCCTGTGCCTGGCAGACAGGATCCGCCAAAAGCAGCAGCAGGACTGTGTCTGCCTGCACTGAGGTCAGCGCAGAAGTCAGCGCAGAAGTCTTTCCCGAGCGTGCTGCACAAAGCGCACAGAGAAGGGCAAGGCTGCATCATCTTCACTGTGCACTCCCTGCATTGTGACGTGCGCGATGACGTACTGCTTTCCTTTGTTTTTTCCTGCTGCACTCTGCAGCTCTCTGATTGCTCTTGTACTTTGCAGAGAAAAAAGGCCTCAATGAAAAAAGTACATTGGGAAAATTTTCATTTTCACTGCATCATTCCCAATAAGCATACTTTTTATCTGCAACTTCATTCATCCTTAACTGTATTTCAGAATTGGTATAGCCAATTTTTGGCAAAAGCTAAAGACTGTTTGACTGTTCAATCAAGGTCCTGGGCATGCAAATGAGTCAAATTGAGTAAAATTTCCGACATTTCTTTGACATTACATGGGGACTATGCTACAAGAGGGCTTCGCGTATTTTTCTGCCTTGATTGCCTGCGATCGACAGGGTTCACGATAACGCTGACGATCGCCCGTATATCAAGGACAAAAGCTAAACGTCTGTCATTTTCATTTTACTGGAGAGAAGTAATGGAAGCTTGGCATCAATTGTATGCACCCCTGGGTGGAACCATTGTTTCCGCCCTCGTGGCCAGTATCCCGCTTATTGCTCTGTTCTACATGCTGGCCTTCCGCAAATCCAAGGGCCATCATGCTGCCATTGTGGCCGTGATCTGTGCCTTCCTGTGTGCCGTCATTGCCTGGGGCATGCCCGTGAGCATCGCCGCCAGCTCCTTTGTGTATGGTGCAGCCTTTGGTCTGTTCCCCATCATCTGGATCGTCATCACCGCTGTGTGGGTCTACAACATGACCGTTGACAGCGGCGATTTCGAGTACATCAAAGCCTCCATCGCCAGGCTGACTGACGACCGCCGTCTGCAGGCCATCTTCATCGCCTTTGCCTTCGGTTCCTTCCTTGAAGGTACCGCCGGCTTCGGTACTCCTGTGGCCATTACTGCAGCCATGCTGGCCGGTCTCGGCTTCACCCCCATCTACGCAGCCGGTATGTGCCTCATCGCCAACACCGCTCCTGTGGCCTTCGGTGCCATTGGTGTTCCGGTCATTGTTGCCGGTCAGGTCTCCGGTATCTCCGACCTGCACATCTCTGCCTACGTGGGCCATCAGCTGCCGCTGCTGTCCATCTTTGTGCCCATGTGGCTGTGCTGCGCCATGTGCGGCTTCAAGCGTGCCCTTGAAGTGCTGCCCGCCATCGCCGTTGCCGGCTGCTGCTTCGCTGCTTCCCAGTTCTTCTTCTCCACCTACCATGGCCCGACTCTGCCTGACATCATGTCAGCTCTGTGCGCCATCGTGGGCCTCATGGTTCTCCTGCGCGTGTGGAAGCCCCGCGCCATCTTCCGCTTTGAAGGCGAACCTGCCGCCAAGATCGACGACGGTCCTGCTCCTACCACCGGCGAAGTCATTCGCGCCTGGAGCCCCTTCATCATCCTCGCTGTCATGGTCTTCCTGTGGGGCCTGCCCCAGTTCAAGGCTCTGCTCAACTCCGTGCCCGGTTCTGTGATCACCTTTGCCTGGCCTGGCGTTGACGGTCTTGTCATGCGCACCGCTCCCATTGTTCCCGAGCCCAGTGTCTACGCCGCCAAGTTCACCCTGAACTGGCTGTCCGCCGGCGGTACTGCCATCCTCATCGGTGGCTTCCTGGCAGTGCCCTTCATGAAGGGCTACAGCTTCGGCCGCGCCTTCGGCTGCCTCATCAAGACCATCTACGTGCTGCGTTTCCCCATTCTGACCATCTCCCTCATTCTGGGTCTGGCCTACCTCATGAACTACTCCGGCATGAGCTCCACCCTGGGTATCGCCTTCACCATGACTGGTTCGGCCTATCCCTTCTTTGCTCCTCTGCTTGGCTGGCTGGGCGTGTTCCTGACTGGTTCCGACACCTCCTCCAACGCCCTGTTCTGCGGTATGCAGCGCTCCACTGCTGAAGTGGTCGGCATGGATCCCACCCTGGCTGTGGCCTCCAACTCCTCCGGTGGTGTTACTGGTAAGATGATTTCTCCCCAGTCCATCAGCGTCGCAACTGCTGCAACCGGTATGGTCGGCCAGGAAGGCAACCTCTTCCGCTTTGCTCTGCCGCACTCCATCGCTATGACCATTATCATCTGCGTACTCACCTACCTGCAGTCTGGTCCTCTCAGCTGGATGCTGCCCTCCTTCTAAAAGCAGCCTGCTCAAAACAGCCTGACAGAGCGGGACCTGGTTCCCGAATCTGACTTTCAAGCCCGTCTTTGCCCTGTGGCAGAGGCGGGCTTTTCGCATGCCTGAAGGGTTTCAGGGAGTGTTCCGGGACTGCCCTGTGCGTGCTGACACGGTCACAGACAGCATGGCAGCAGCTTTTCCGTGATGCCGGGTCTGAAACGCCGGGTCAGGGACACAGGACGAGGTACGCAGGGCAAGCCCTGTGCAGGATGGCGGAACAGTCCCGGAGTGCCGTGGGCTTTCCCTGACGTTCCCGGACGTTCTCTGACGTTCTCTGGCCACCCGGAGCGCTCTGCAGACACTGTCAGTCCTGCCAGCAGGCATCAGTGCTCTTGTGCAGCGCTTGTGCGCCATCCTTGCGTGCATAGCCCCCCATCCGCAGAGGCCGCACGCCGGACTGCGGGAGCCTGACGCAGTCCCTGCTGCCTGCTGACACAGGCAGGCTGTCCCCACAGTGCACCTGCACATGACAGCAATAGTGACTGTGCCTGGGTGCCCACCGTTCACAGGTTTGCCTGCAGGTCCGCCCGCATGGCATGCGCTGTCTGAGTCTGGGCCCTGGCAGAGCGCATCCTGTCCACAGTGACACAGTCCCGGGACAGGGCTGCAGCGTGTGACACAGTGCCGCATGACAGCCCGGGAGCTCTTCCAGCGCATCCAGCGCATTAAGCTCTTCCAGCGCGTCAGGCTTCTGAAGCTCCTCCAGGTCCGGATTCGTCTGGCAGCTCTTTTGCTGCGCAGTCAGGCGTGCTGCTGCGTCAGTGCTGCCGTATCTCAGGCAAAAAAGAAGGGCACAGCTTGCGCTGTGCCCCATGGATCGGGAAGATGTCCTGTGTCGGGCCTTGAAGGCCGGTCCGGGCAAAAGCCGGGAAGCCCTGTCTGATGTGTTCTGATTAGTGCTTCTGCTGCAGTCTGTCGCGCACTATCAGGGCAATCATGTTCATGCCAAGCACGAGCACGATGAGCACAATGGCTGTGCCGAACTGCAGGGGCCTGGTCTTGTCGATTTCCGTACCTGCCGTGCAGAGCACGTAGATGTGATAGGGCAGGCACATGACGGAGTCGAAGATGGACGAGGGGTTCTTGGGCGTGAAGAACACGGCTGCCGTGAACATGATGGCAGCGGTCTCGCCGGCAGCACGGGCAACACCGAGAATGGCACCGGTGAGCATGCCGGGCATGGCGCTGGGGAGCACAACACGGGCAATGGTCTGTGCCTTGCCTGCACCAAGGGCCAGAGAAGCTTCTCTGTAGGTGTCAGGCACGCTGCGCAGGGCTTCTTCTGCAGTACTGATGATGACAGGCAGGGTGAGCACAGCCAGGGTGAGGACGCCGGAGAGAATGCTCACACCGAAGCCCAGGAAGGTGACGAAGAAGGAGAGGCCGAAGAGGCCGAAGACAACTGAGGGAACACCGGCCAGGTTGTTGACGCCAAGACGGATGACGGCTGCAACACGGGTCTTGCCAGCATACTCGTTGAGATAGATGGCAGAGGCAACACCGAGCGGGAAAGCGATGAGCAGGGCACCGAGAGCCAGGACAGCCGTGCCCACAATACAGGGCAGGATGCCACCGGCAGTCATCATGTCACGGGGCGGCTGGGTCAGAAATTCAACAGAGATGGCAGGCAGACCATTCCAGCACAGGTACACGCACACAGCTGCGAGCACAGCCACGTTGAACCAGGCCGAAATGCGCAGGAAGGCAAACATGCCCTGTTCCTGCATTTTGCGTCCGTAGGCGGAACTGTTTGCTATTGCTTGTGACATGTTCGCTCCCTAGAGGCTGGATGTGCCGACCTGTCTGTGCTTTGCAGCAATTCGATAGGCAATGATGTTGAAGATGAAGGTGAAGATGAAGAGCACAATGCCTATGGCAAAGAGTGCGTGGTAATGGTCGGAACCAAAGGGTGCCTCGGCCATTTCAGCGGCAATGGAGGCAGGCATGGGCCTGATGGGTGTGAAGAGGGAGTCAGGAATGATGCCTGCGCCGCCTGCACACATGAGCACGACCATGGTTTCACCGATGGCTCTGGACATACCCAGCATGATGGCTGTGCCGATACCGGACACGGCAGCGGGCACCACCACGCGCACAATGGTCTGCCACTTGGTGGCACCAAGAGCCAGGGAGCCTTCGCGCAGGGAGTTGGGCACTGCGTGCAACGCGTCCTCGGAGATGGAGCAGATGGTGGGCACGGTCATGACGGTGAGCACCAGTGCTGCATTGAGGAGGTTGAGGCCTGTGTCAGCGCCAAAGGCATCCTGGATGAAGGGAGCAAGCACCACCATGCCCAGGAAGCCGAGAACAACAGAGGGCAGAGCTGCCAGAAGCTCGATGAAGGGTTTCAGGATACGGCGGGTGTTGGAGTGGGCGATTTCGTTGAGGTAGATGGCTGTGAGCACGCCGAGCGGAATGGCCAGCACAGAGGAGAGCAGGGTGACGGCCAGGGAGCCTGTCACCAGGGGCAGGATACCGAAGACGCCGGGCTCTTCAGCAGGGTACCAGAGATCGCCGAAGAAAAATTCTGAGAAGGAGTAGTGTGCAAACAGCGGCATACCTTCCATGAAGAGGAAGATGACAATGCCTGCCAGGGCCAGCAGTGACACCATGGCGGTCACACAGAGGCCGTTTTCGACCAGCTTTTCCTTGAACCGTGTATTGGACATAACGTTTCCCGAAAATCAGCAATGCCTGGCAACAGGGGGGCAGACCCCCTGATGCCAGGCAGGAAAGGAGAATCTGTTTACTTCTTCACAGGCATGGGAACGTAGCCGGCAGCAACCACGTCCTTCTGGCCCTTGGTGGGATCCAGCATGTAGTCCATGAACATCTTCACATCACCGGCAGGCTCGCCGTTGGTGAAGAGGAGCAGCTCACGGGAGATGGGCCAGGTGCGGCTGACAGCGTTTTCAGCAGTGGCTTCCACACCGTCGATGACCATGGTGTGCACGGTCTTGTCCAGGTAGCCCATGCCGATGTAGCCGATGGCATTGGGGTTCTTGGCAATGGCCTGCACCACTGCGCCGTTGGAGGCCTGCATGAGGGCACCGGGCATGACGCGGGTCTTCTTCATGATGAGCTCGTTCCAGCATTCGAAGGTGCCGGAGGAGGTGTCACGGCTGATGACAACGATCTTGGCGTCCTTGCCGCCAACTTCCTTCCAGTTCTTGATCTTGCCGGCGTAGATGTCACGCAGCTGAGCGGAAGTCATGGCCTTCACAGGGTTGTTGGGATGCACAACAGGCACAATGGCGTCAAAGGCAATGGCGGTACGCACAGGATTGACGTTCTTGGCCTTGGCAGCCTTCTTTTCCTTCTCGTGCATGTCGCGGGAGCTCATGGCAATGGCACACTGTCCTTCGATGAGGGCCTTGATGCCGTTACCGGAGCCGCCGCCGGAGATGGACAGGGCAATATTGGGATGGGCAGCCATGAAGGATTCGGAAGCCTTCTGCACCACGGGCAGCACGGTGGTGGAGCCGTTGATCACGACCTGGCCGGCAGCCTGAGCAGAGGAGACGGGAGCAATGAGGGCAGCGCCGAGAACGGCAGCGCCAAGAATTTTACCAAGAGACATACATACTCCTTAAAAAGTGGTCCTGGCTCATTTTGCCGGGCTTGTCCGGCAGATGCTTGTGTTCAGGACCATGATTTGTCAGCTTTGACAGATACTGCAAAGGATTTGGCAGCCTGCATATGCGCTTTCCGGCAGCCGGACTTTGCATGGCAGGGAAAGTCCTGCCTTTCTGTTACATGTCCATGACAGCCGTGTGGAAAATTGGTGAAACAGAGCTGTCACCACTGCAAAGTTTTGCAACTACTTTGTTTATCTGGAAAAATTTCGTTTTTGACACTTCGGTGACAGATAGTATGCCCAGGGGCTTGTAACAGAATTGTCATGCGTGCATCATTTTTTTGTGACTGATACAGCGTTGCATTGTCACCCACATCAGAGCGGACCGGGGTGGTCGTACAGGACAGTACTGACCACTGGGAACGCTATGGAGGACCCATGTCTGAAGGAACAATACTCGTCATAGAAGACGATGCGGATATACGCGAACTTCTGCACTTCAACCTGGCAGGAGAGGGCTTTCATCCCCTGGAGGCTGCAGACGGTGTCACCGGACTGGCGCTTGCCAGAGAGCATCTGCCCTGCTGTATCCTTCTGGATCTCATGCTGCCCGGCATGGACGGCCTGGAAGTGTGCCGCAGACTGGCTGCCAATCCCCAGACCCAGGACATCCCCATCCTTATCCTGACAGCCAGGGGCGAGGAGATGGATCGCGTGGTGGGCCTCTCCCTGGGTGCAGATGACTATGTGGTCAAGCCCTTCAGTGTCCGTGAACTCATGCTGCGCATCCGCGCCATTCTGCGCCGCAGGACCCGCCCGGTCACGGCGGCAGTGGAAGCCCATGACATCCGTCTCGACCCCCAGGCCCACAGAGTGACGGTCTGTGGCAGGGAAGTGGTGCTCACAGCAACGGAATTCCGCCTGCTTGAGGACCTTATGCGCCATGCAGGCTCTGTGCGCACCCGCGAGCAGCTCCTGGACAAGGTCTGGGGCTACAGCTTTGACGGCTATGCACGCACTGTGGATACGCATATGCGCAGACTGCGCTCCAAGCTTGGCGATCAGCAGAAGTTCCTGGAGACAGTGCGCGGCGTTGGCTACCGCTTCAGTTCCTGAGCAGGGCCTGACACTGTCTGATCAAGGCCCGATCAGCGCCCGATCAGCGCATGATCAGCCCCGGGCACGTCCGGCTCAGGTCCTGTGCTGAGCCTGTTCTGATCTTGTCCGGCCCATTGCCCGGTCTTTTGCCCTGCGTGTTTGCCCGGAGTTTTTGCGCAGCTCAGCCGCTGTGGACGGAGAGAACGTCATGCACCAGCCTTCCGCCGTCCAGTGACTGTGTCACACTACTGTCTGGACACTGCCTTTATGGAAGTTGGCGGCCCTGATGCGACTGTGTCGCGCATCAGCCAGAATCCGGCCAGACCCCGGCCAGAACCCGGGCCAGGCCCTGCCTGTGGTCAGTCAGGGCAGCCAGTGGCAGCGTGCGACACACTTCGCGCACAGTCTTTTTGAGCTCTGAAACAGCTCGCACCTGAACTCATACATCTGAGTTCGCTATCCGAATTCATTTTCCGGAGTAGAAAGAGTGCTCAAATCCTTCACCTTCAAAGTCTTTGTCAGCGTTCTTGCTGCTGCCTTCCTTGCCGTTGCCATCACAGTGTACTTTGGCATACGCACCATCAGTGAAGGCCAGGAACTTGATGTGCGCAACCGCATGCTGAGCGAGGCTTCGCTGGCACGCGAGCTCTATGCCCGCAATGGCGGCAATGCGGAAGAAATTCTGAACTTTCTCAGGCACAGCAATGTGACTGACGACATTCCCCTGCGCCTGACCATTACCGATCGCACAGGCATGGTCACCTACGACAGTTCCCGCAGCCTTCAGATGGAAGAATTCGACAACCATCTGGACAGGCCGGAAATACAGCAGGCCATCAAGTCAGGCTACGGGTACAGCATGCGTGACAGCGGCTCCCTGGACACCCGCTATGTCTATGCCGCAGTGGCCCTGCATGAGGGCGGCATTTTGCGTCTTGCCGTGCCCATGGAAAGTGTGCGCCATGACATGTGGGCCCGCTCGGGAATCCTGCTCCAGGTCGGCCTGATCACTGTTTTCATCTCGCTGATCTTTGCCGTGCTGGTCTCCCTGGCTTTGAAGAAGTCCTTCCAGTCCATGATCACCATTGTGAAGGAAATTGCCCAGGGACAGCTGCACCGCCGCATTCTGCAGATACCTGGGCGTGAGTTCATGCCCCTGGCTGCAGCCGTGAATTCCATGGCAACCAGTATTGAGGAACAGGTGCACTCCTATGCGGACAAGACAGCCCAGCTTGAGACTGTGCTCAACAGCATGAGTGACGGCGTGCTGGTGCTGGATCCCAAGGGGCAGATTCGCCGCTGCAACAAAGCCATGGAGCGCTTCTTCCCGGAAATGGAGAAGTCCGTGGGCAGACAGGTGGTGGAAGTGCTGCCTGCGCCCCAGGTGCAGAATGCCATTGAGGGGCTGCTCCAGGGCGATCGCATCAAGAGCGGCACCAGTCAGTCCGTGTCCCTGCACTTAGGCCTCAGCACAGGCCGAGTGTTCTCGGTCTTCCTTTCCAGACCTGCAAAGCCGGACCGCCGCTGCGGCCTGGTGGCAGTCTTCCATGACGTCACCGACATCATGCGCCTGGAGCAGGTGCGCCGCGACTTTGTGGCCAATGTGAGCCATGAGCTGCGCACGCCGCTGACAGCCATCTGCGGCTATGCCGAGACCATTCTCACCGTGAAGGACAAGGACAAGTGCCGCAAGTTTGCCGAAGTCATCCTGCGCAATGCCTATGGGCTTGAGCGCATGATCAAGGATTTGCTGGACCTCTCCACCCTGGAAAAGGAAGGCTGCAGCAAGAAGCTTGAGCCTGTCTATGTCCTTGACAGTGCCTCCGAGGCCCTGGACATCTGCGCAGCTGCCCTGAAGGAGCGCGATCTCAAGGTCGAATGCACCATTCCCGATGACTGCGAGGTCATGGCGGATACCATCTACTTAAGCCAGGTCTTCCGCAATCTCATAGAGAATGCCTCCCGCTATGCGGACAAGGGCAGCACGGTGCGCATCAGTCACCGCTATGACAACGGGCAGGTGTTCATCAGGGTGCAGAACAAGGGGCCGCTCATCCCGCCCCAGGACCTTGAGCGTATTTTCGAGCGCTTCTACAGCGTGGAACGCCACAGAGGACAGGCAGGCACCACAGGCCTCGGACTGTCCATCTGCCGCCACATTCTGGAGCGCTATCACGGCCGCATCTGGGCTGAGAGCCCGGACAGCCAGGGATGTACCTCCTTTGTCTTTGCCCTGGAGCGGGCGCGAAGCAGTCAGGAGAGTGCCATGGACCCTGCCGGTGAGGATATTCAGTAAGCACATAAAACGCGGCTCCTTTGCCTGATGGCGAATGAGCCGCTTCCCTTCCTGTCGCATATTGCCCCAGGGTGCCCGCCCAGAATGCCCGCCCAGAATGCCCGCCCCATGGTGTCCGGAGTTTCGATACCAGGCAGCAGGTGCACATCCGGGACTGTGCGTTGGCACAGATCTGACACAATTGCGGCAAGCAAACGACAACTAGATGGTGCACTTCCCTCTCAAGAATCTCCTCCAGCCCCGGGCCCTGCCCCGGGAGGAACAGGAGGAGGGGAAAAACTGCCAAATTGTGACAGTGAAACTGTCTTTTTCTGTATGAGGATTTGTATGGACCTGTGTATGCAAGCTAAGAAGGTCAGCGTATTTTACGGTGGCAAAAAAGCTCTGAACGAAGTTGATCTTGATTTTCCCAAAGGAGCAGTCACGGCACTCATTGGTCCGTCAGGCTGCGGTAAGTCCACCTTCCTGCGCTGCCTCAACCGTATGAATGATCTCATTCCTGTCTGTCGGGTGGAAGGCGAAATCACCCTGGAAGGACAGGACATCATGGCAAAGTCCATGGACGTGGTGGACCTGCGCCGCAAGGTGGGCATGGTCTTCCAGAAGCCCAATCCCTTCCCCAAGTCCATTTACGAGAATGTTGCCTACGGTCTGCGCGTCAATGGCGTGCGTGACGAGGGCCTCATTGCCGGTCGCGTGGAGGAAGCACTGCGCAGGGCAGCCATCTTCAACGAAGTGAAGGACCGCCTCAATGACAGCGCCCTGGGGCTGTCCGGTGGTCAGCAGCAGCGTCTGTGCATTGCCAGAGCCCTGGCCGTGGAGCCCGAAGTCCTGCTCATGGACGAGCCCGCCAGTGCTCTTGACCCCATTGCCACCCAGAAGATTGAGGAAAGTATCCGCGAGCTGGCCGGGGGCCTTACCATCATCATTGTGACCCACAGCATGCAGCAGGCTGCCCGCGTCTCTGACTATACAGCCTTCTTCTATATGGGTAATCTCATCGAGACGGACAAGACGGATACCATCTTCACCCGTCCTGCCAAGAAGGAAACAGAAGACTACATCACCGGCAGATTCGGTTAGCAGGTCTGCAAGTGCAGGCAGACTGCACGTACACGTCATACTTTTGCAGCCGGAATGCAGCCGGAATGCAGCCAAGAATGCAGCCAAGAATGAGGATTTGAGACATGAGCCTGAATATGCAGGAAAGCTATATTGAGCAGATGATTGTGAGCCTGCGCACCAGACTGCTCGTCATGGGCGCCTCCGTGGAAATTGCCGTGGACAACATGAGCAAGGCCGTGAAGGAGCTCAATGCGGGCGCGGCCCAGGCAGTCATTGAAAACGACGATGACATTGACGAGCTTGAGAACGAAATTGACGAAAGCTCCCTGACCCTGCTTGCCAAGACCCAGCCTGTGGCAAAGGATTTGCGCTTTGTGGTGAGCTGCCTGCGCATGGTGACGGACATGGAGCGCATCGGCGACGAGGCCGCTTCCATCTGCTCCCAGGTGGTCCTCCTTGAGGGCGCTGACAAGAATAAGGTACTGGGCATTATCGGCAGGCATCTCGATGCTGCCACAGCGGCCTTTGACAAGGCCATGGACATTGTGCGCGAGATGGATGGCGCAGCAGCCGCAGAGATGAACGAGCACACGGACGACGACGCCTTGCAGAGCGAAGTTACCACCATGGATCTCATCATGCACAGACTCGACAAAAACAGCGAGGATCATCTCGATCCGCTGCTGGTCATGCACCTCATCCTCATGACCCACTCCCTCACCCGCATCTGGAGGCGCTCCGCCAATATGGCTGGCCATATCTGCTTTGCCTGCAAGGGCACCAGCGTGAAGCATTCCGGCAGACGCGCAAAGTAAGCCTGTTCCGGTAACGGAAAACGCGACTGCAGACACGTGCGGACGACTGCAGACGACTGCAGCCAGGATCAGAAAAGCCCGGGGGGAATCCCCGGGCTTTTCTGATCAGAATCTGTGCGCGCTGGCGCCTTGTCCCTGCGTATTCCGCAGACGGCTCAGCGTGCTGGCGCGCTGGCGAGATAGTGAGATGATTAGATGAGCTCGTACTTCTTTAACGTGTCAGCAAGCTTGCTGCGCTGCTCGGCAGACAGGGGGAAGAGGGGCAGACGCATCTCTTCGCCAAGCCTGCCCATAAGTGCCAGGGCTGTCTTCACCGGGATGGGGTTGGTGACAGAGAACATGGCATGATGCAGGGCAAAGAGGCTGTGATGCAGCTTGCGGGCAGTGGCCAGATCGCCGGCAGCAAAGGCCTTCCACATGTCGGCCATGGCCTTCGGGGCGATGTTGGAGGTCACGGAGATGATGCCGCAGCCACCCAGAGCCCAGAGCGGGAAGGCTGTGAAGTCGTCTCCAGAGAGCACGCAGAAGTCCTCGGGGCAGGAGGCAATGACCTCGGCACACTGGGTCATGTTGCCTGTGGCTTCCTTGATGCCTGCGAAGTTGGAGAACTCTCTGGCCAGTCTGGCAATGACAGGGGGCAGCATGTTGCAGCCCGTGCGGCCGGGCACGTTGTAGGCCACCAGGGGGATGTCCACGGAGCGGGCCACTGCGGCATAGTGGTAATAGAGACCTTCCTGGGTGGGCTTGTTATAATAGGGAGTGATGAGCAGCGCGCCGTCAGCACCTGCCTTCTGGGCAAAGAGGGTCAGATTGATGGCTTCGGTGGTATTGTTGGAACCGGAGCCTGCCAGCACCTTGACGCGTCCCTTGACCTGATCCACGCAGATTTCAATGACACGTTTGTGCTCGTCATGGGAGAGAGTGGCGGATTCGCCAGTGGTTCCGCAGGGAACAATACCCTGGACGCCTTCCTCTATCTGCCAGTCAATAAGGGCGCGGAAGGCTTCCTCGTCCACATTGCCATTCCTGAAAGGGGTGACAATGGCTGTAAAGACTCCAGAAAACAACATATGAACTCCTTTGGTCAGCCGGCAAAAGGCTGTGAAAACTGCGACTTTGCAATAGTTGCACAATGGTTTGGGAAAAGCAAGGACGCTGTTTC
>CASEWR010000090.1 GCA_949291675.1 uncultured Desulfovibrio sp.
GATGAATATCGCGCACCTTGTCAGGGGTGAGCTCCACGTTGCGATAGCGGTAGCCGGGAATGAAGCCCTCAAGACCAAAGGGAATGCCGAGCACGCCGGCCATCTTGTAGCCGTGATAGCCTTCCATGACAATGGCGCGAATGACGTCGTTGAGACCAGGACAGAGGCCTCCGCAGGTCACCACTGCCGCCTTGGCGCGGAAGGGGTCAAAGTAAATCTCCCTGCGCGGCCCTGCAGTCTCGAAGTCCAGCATGAAGGGCTCGGTGACCTGGGTGCACATCTCGTCATCAACAATGATGGGTGTCTTTCTGTCAGAGGCCCAGACACTGTAGGACAGAGGAGAGGGAATCTTGCAGGGACCAAGTGTGGGAATGGTGGGATCTATCTTGAGAAGGTTGTTGTGAGTCATGAGCGTGCACCTGCCGGCGTGAAGAAGTGTTCGCCTGAATCTGTTTTCCTGAGTTTGTTTTCCGGAATCTGTTTTCCTGATGACTGGGAACGATGCATTTTGCGTCAAAGAGCCTGAGAATGCAATTGCCCTGGGCACATGTGCAAAAATGTCACAGGGCTGTGGCAGTGCACAGTTCGTTCCCAATCAGGACAGGCAGTCCGGACAGGCAATCGTGACAGACAATCAGGACACGCAGGCAGCACAGTCTCAACGTACCCATCTCAGAGCGGTTGAGGGACTGATCTCTGCCGAGCGGGCTGCCCCGCGAAGAGATTTTCCCTCTGTTGCTTCTCTGAACAGAACAGCCAGTCTCTCTTCACGCTTCTCACGGCATCTTTTGTCCTCGCAAACAAAAGTCCTGTTGCAATTCCTGCATGTATAGCGCTGATTCTGTTCTTTGTTCCTGCTCTATGAAGCAGCAAATTTTACCACCGTATTGCTCTTGCATTCTTTGCAGGCAGGATTGCTCGTGTTTATACTTACCATAGAGAAGCTTTTATGTATACTTGCAGGAAAGAGACAACATGGTATAGCAGACACCAGTTGAAGGGGATGTAGCACAAGAATTGCTGGTGAAATTGAGTATCATTTTCAATTTTGTCCTCGATCAACAGATATGGCACACCTTCACGACATAAGCATCCCCTCCGTGATTGGCTCAAGTTGTTTGATGCGCCGTTTGCTGGTTGTGGCCTCAAGTTCGTCGTTAAGAGCGTGGAAGCCCAGATCAAGGTCGAGCAGATGTTCCTTGGTCAGCGCTGGCAGGACTGAGCAGGCGGGCAAATACCAAAGGAGCTGCTGAAGCATGACATCAGCCTCTTCTGTGCCCAGATAGTAGCAGTCCAGCACCACGATGGCCCGTCCATCTGGTACAGGACGTACTGCGGCGGAAAAGTCAGCAAGCCAGGGCAGGGGCAGCAGGGCTTCTTCCAGTTCAGACTGAATCAGGAACTTTCCAAGTGGCAGCGGCACGGGCTGATGCAGGCGCTTTGCCACCTTCTCAAGCCTGCGCAGCACGGACCCGCAGCGGCAGCGAGAGGGAAGGATGCGGGAAATATCGCCTGTGCGGTAGCGGATGAGGGGCATGCCTCTGCGCATGAGGGTGGTGATGACCACTTCGCCATACTGGCCGTCAGGCACAGGCGCATCTCCTTCGGGATCCACGATTTCCACATAGAGGTCTGTCTCATGGAGATGACAGCCGTCATGGGCAGCACATTCCATGCCGCCGGCATAGCAGGCCTCGGTAAGCCCGTAGTACTCAAAGACAGGGCAGTTCCAGAGTTTTCGCAAAACCTGCCCTGCAGCCTTGGCCACATAGTCTGTACACAAGAGAACATCGTGCACATTGGGACGGGGCAACCCTTCTTCCTTGCAGTATTTTGCCAGGGCCTGCACCTGAATGGGAATGCCGACGACAGAGCAGGAGGGCTCCTGTGCCAGGGCCCCGGCTGCTGCCTGCAGGTCAGAGATAAGGCCCCAGGCTATGGGCCGTGCTCCCATGGCGGCAATGGCCTTGCAGAGCAGATCACCCACGCCACCTGGAGTCGAAGAGGGCAGGAACACAAAGCAGGCCTCACCAG
>CASEWR010000091.1 GCA_949291675.1 uncultured Desulfovibrio sp.
CAGGCAGAAAATGACTGCAAAGAGCGCCCAGTAGGGCAGGGGAAGGAGCAGCAAGGCCACCCATAGACAACGGGATGTGTACAGGGCCCCCAGGATGCGTCCCATGGGGAAGCGGCGGCAGGCCATGCCGCTGCTGATGGACCCGGCTATCACACCCAGCCCGTACACGGAAAGCCCCCAGGAGGCCAGACTGTCAGGAATACCAAAGGCAGTCAGCTGGGAGAAAAGATGGGTCTGGATGAGAGCCATGTGAAAGCCGCAGGTGAAGAAACCGAAGGAAATTCGTCTGTACGCAGGAGAGACGGCAGCAAGGCGCAGCATGTCCACAAGGCTTTCCCTTGTCTGTTTTGCGGCCTTCAGAGCCGCCTTGCCGACACGGGTCAGAAAAAGGGTGATCGGCACCAGAAGGATAATGGGCATGCCAAGCAAAAACAGGGTTGCGGCAAGCCCCCTGGAGGCAAGGCAGTACTGGAGAAGCGGTGCCAGAATGCAGATGCTGAATCCTATGCCCGCTGCGATGAAACCTGACGCGGTGTGGGCCTGCCTTGCCGAGAACACGGGGAGAAGGCAGCTCATGATGATGCCGAAGGACGCGGCAGCTGTGCCCGAGGGCAGCAGAATGCCCATGGCAAGGGTCAGCAGGGCGGCAGAGGATGTGACAGCACTTGTGGCAAGGCCTGCCAGCATGAGGAAGATGCCGCAGAACAGAACAAGACGCGGCGACTTGCGCACGGACAAAAAGCCGAACACAGGCTGCATCAGTCCGAAAAAGAGCTGTCCAAGGGCTATGATGAAGCTGACTGTCGCGTAGGAGAGCTCCCTTTCCGCCACTATGGCTGGCAGCATGATGCCAAAGTTGTCTCTGAAACCCGCGCAGATGGCGTACAAAAAGGTTCCGCACAGGGTGCACAGAACAAATGTCGTGCCTGGGCATTCGCTCCTTTCCATGGTCTTGCTCCTTGTTCTGGCGAACACAGGGCTGGGGCCCTTTCTCAGGGAATTTTGCAAGGAGCGTGCCTGACAGGCCTTAGATTGGCATCCTGACCAGGACCAGGATCAGCGAGAGAAGAAGGGTGCAGGTCCAGGTTGTGGCAAGCATGAGGTCAATACTCCTTGCCACGTCCGCCGGAGTGGCATTGGGGGTGCCTGTGCCAAGCCAGGGGTGGTTGATTGTTCTGCCTTCGTAGATGGCGGGCCCGCCCAGCTTCAGATGCAGTGCTCCGGCAAAGGCAGCCTCGCTCCAGGCGCTGTTGGGGCTTTCGTGGGCAGCGTGAAAGGCAAGGCCCGTGGCCAGGGCCTGCCGCATGTCTGCGCCCTGCACAAGGGGACAGGACAGAGTGACACAAAACAGAGACAGTCTGGCTGGCAGGTAGTTGAACACATCGTCCAGCCTGGCAGCGCAGCAGCCAAAATAGAGGTAGCGCTCGTTTTTTCTGCCCCACATGGCGTCCAGGGTGTTGGCAACGCGCTGGGCTGCGGGAAGGGTTGCCGCCATGGGCAGGCCACCGAGAAGATATCCTGCAAAGGCCCAGAACAGTGTCGAGAGCACGCCGTCCGTGCAGTTTTCCGCAACAGACTCCACGCTTGCCCTGGCAATGCCCGCTGCGTCCAGCACCTTGGTGTTTCTGCCCACAATCCAGGAGAGCTTGAGTCTAGCCTCATCCAGGTCGCCCTTGTGCAGGGGACGAAGGACAGCCCTTGCGTGCCTTGCCAGGGAATGGGGGGCAAGACAGAGCCAGACGCAGAGGGCCGCTGCGCAAAATTCCAGCAGCGGGGAAAGATGGGCGCAAACCAGTACCAGAGCAAGGACCGGGAGAGCGAAACAGGCTTCCATGCAGACAAGGGCTGCCAGGCCGCGCAGGCGCATGCCTACCGGGGTGTTTTTTCCGCAGCGCAAGGTCCGCTCGAAAAACTCCGCCGCCCTGCCCATCCAGCACACCGGATGCAGGGAAACTCTTGGTTCCTCGAAAAGCCTGTCCAGAACAAGGGCTGTCGGCAACAGCAGCAGTGCCGGCAGGAAGATAGTGATCATTTGAGCCCCAGCATGCGGTAAATGGTTTTCATGTCAACGTGCTCGCGGACTGTGGCAGCCAGCTTGTCCAGGGACGTGTCTATATCCCAGGTTGCCAGAATGCGGCCCTGTGGCTTTTTGCCAAGGCTTGTTCTTACCATGTCCAGGAAACGCCTGCGGAAGGCGTCGTTGTCAAAGAGGCCGTGCAGATAGGTGCCAAGACAGTGCCCGTGGAGTACGCCAAGGAAGCCCGCATCGCTGCCCTCTTCTTCGGCAAGCCGGAACAGCGCAGGCGCGTTGTTGAGCAATGTTGTCTGACCATGGTGGATTTCGTAGCCCTGACAGGGAACACCCAAGGGGGTGAGGACGTGTTCCCGGTAGTGCAGGGCCTTGCCGGGTTCCAGTGTTGTACGCAGGGGCAAAAGCCCAAGGCCCGGCATGACATCGAATTCCGACTCCATGTGCAGGGGATCGCAGACCTCCTCGCCCAGCATCTGCATGCCGCCGCAGATGCCCACGATCCAGCCTCCCTTGCGGGCGTGTTCAAGGATTTTCTCTGTCAGTCCCTTGTCGTCCAGCTTCCTGGCGTCCAGGGCGACCGAACGTGAGCCGGGCAGAATAATGATATCCGGATTTCCCCATTCTTCGACAGAATGCACTGGACGCAGGGTAACATCCGGTTCCAGGGCCAGAGGGGCCATGTCCGTGAAGTTGGATGTACGCCCAAGCACGATCAGGGCCACATCCAGGGAATCCGGCATGGTCGCCGCATGCACCATGGAGGTGGAAAGGGACAGGCTGTCTTCTTC
>CASEWR010000092.1 GCA_949291675.1 uncultured Desulfovibrio sp.
AGGTACAGTCATTCAGTACAGGAGCAGACTATGACAGTACACAACAGACAGAGCGCATCCTGTCCCGGGCATGCGTTTCATGATGCGTCGCACGCTGTGGCACGCAGTGAAGCATCCTGTCCGGAGACATCCTGTCCGAAGACATCCTGTCCAGAAACATCCTGTACAGGCATGTCCCGCAGGCAGCTTCTGAAGCTTGCTGCAGGCGCCCTTGCCGCCACTGCAGCTGTCGAACTGCTCGCACCTGCAGACATTCTGGCCCATGAAAGCAGCCCCATGCGCATTGTCATGCTCACCGGCAGCCCCCATCGCAGGGGCACCTCTGCCCTGCTGGCAGATGAGTTTGCAAAAGGAGCCATGGCAAAGGGCCATAGTGTGCAGCGCTTTGACACGGCCTTTGAGGACATCGGCCCCTGCAAAGCCTGCTACTACTGTGCACAGCACAATGGCGAGTGCATTCAGAAGGACGCCATGCAGACCATTCTGCCTGCAGTGCTTGCCGCAGACATGGTTGTCCTGGTCACGCCCCTCTACTTCTTCCAGATGTCAGCCCAGCTCAAGACAGTCCTGGACCGCTTCATGCCCAAGCGTGAACAGCTGCGCAAACATCCTGTCAAATCCGCCCTGCTGGTCACCTGCGGCAGCAACACGGAGTGGAATATGGACGCCATTCTGAGCCACTATCAGGTGCTGCAGAAGTACTTCCCCTGGCAGGACCAGGGCGTTGTTCTGGCAAAGAATGTCTTTGCCCGCAAGGACATCGAGGGCACAGCCTGGCCGGATCGCGCCAGAGCCCTGGCAGAACAGCTGTAACCATCAGACACAGTATACCTGCAGACACACAAGGGAGAACCCCCATGCCAGTCATCACCATGGAAGCAGCACCGCTTACCCCCGAGCAGAAACGGCAGCTCATTGCCGAGTTCACCGAGAGTGCAGCCCGCATCACCGGCCTTGATGCCGCAGCCTTCTATGTCTTTTTGAAGGAAAACAGCCTTGAGAACGTGGGTGTGGGCGGCAAAGTCCTGGCAGACGTCGCATCCTGCGCCAAAAAGCAGGACTGATGCCATAAGTATCCTTGCATCTGCCGGCTTTTTGCAGACACAGTTCACCTTTTGGCGTTCATCATACAGTGCTCAGCTGACGATGTGCACCAGACTTCTTTCACCATACAGCTCATCAAGAACAAGAATAAGAACAAGGAGACTACCATGCAGACACTGTTCAGACAGGCATGCCTGGCCCTCTGCCTTCTCCTTTGTGGAGGATTACTCATGAATACTGCCAATGCCGCCGAGACCGGCAGTCGTGCTCAGAACGCAGCAAAGAATATGCAGGGCATCTTTGCAGAGCCGGATCGCCTTGCTGCCAGCGATCCGGAACTTGTGGCCATCAAGGAGCGCCTGCTCTATGGCGAAATCGCCGAGCGCGGCACCCTGTCCGCCAGCAAGCGCGCTCTGGTCACCCTGGTGACCCTCACTGCCGTGCAGGCAGATGACGAGCTGCTTGCCCGCTACACCAAGGCAGCCCTTGCTGCAGGCGCAAAGCCTGTGGAAGTGCGCGAGGCCCTCTATCAGTGCGTGCCCTACATCGGCTTTGCAAGGGTTGAGGCAGCCCTTGTCGCGGCAAACAAGGTCTTCACGGAACAGGGTATTGCCCTGCCTCTGGCAGACCAGGGAACTGTAAGCGAGAAAAGCCGCTTTGCTGACGGCCTTGCCGTGCAGAAGAAGACATTTGGCGATGCCATTGACAAGATGCATGCCACAGCCCCGGAGGACCAGAAGGACATTGTGGTGAACTACCTCTCTGCCTTCTGCTTCGGTGACTTCTTCACCCGCTCAGGCCTTGACCCCAGAACACGCGAGCTGCTCATCTTTGCGGCCATCAGCTCCATCGGCGGCTGCGAGCCGCAGGTGAAGAGCCATGTGCAGGGCAATCTCAGCGTGGGCAACACCCGCCAGGACCTGCTTGACGCCCTTGCCCAGATGATGCCCTGGCTCGGCTTCCCGCGCACCCTCAATGCCCTGGCCTGCATCAACGCCGTTGTCCCGGCAAAGCAGGCTGACTAAGACGCCAGGCTGCCACAACATCCGGACAACACAGCACTCTGACAAGACGCAGAGAAGCTCCCGGCTCATACCCGGGACTTCCCTGCGTTGTTGACGTTTTCTCTGAACAGCAGAAAAATCTTGCGAAATGCTGCGATGTTCGCCATGCAACAGCACCAGCTGGGCAGAAGAACACTGTTGCAGTCTTCTGCAGCCACCCTGCGGCTGCTGCCCTGATGCCTGCGGCACAGACTGTGCCTGACAAAGCTCTGGCTGCACCGGCACTGCAGAGCCAGAAGACACCTGTTGTCGGCTCGCACACTGTCACGGGCACAAACACGAAGGGGTCCCGTGCCCGGGTCTTTTTCTCTTCACATATTGACGCTGAGCACCTGCTGAGCCTGTACAAGCGCATCAACAGCTCCATCTACGGCAAGGTGGCCATCAAACTGCACACAGGCGAGAAGAACGGCCCCAACATTCTGCCCCGTGATCTTGTCAAGGCCTTCCAGGCTCAGCTCCCGGACAGCGCCATTGTGGAGACCAATACCCTCTATCAGGGCGACCGCTACACAACAGAAGGGCATCGCGAAACCCTCAGGGTCAATGGCTGGACCTTCTGCCCCGTGGATATCCTCGATGAAGGCGAGGATGTGAGCCTTCCCGTGCGCGGCGGTCTGCGCCTCAAGGAAGTGGCCATGGGCGGCCATATCGTGAACTACGACAGCATGATCGTCCTGCCCCATTTCAAGGGACATTCCATGGGCGGCTTTGGCGGCTCCATGAAGAACATCGCCATTGGCTGCGCTTCAGGCAAGCTTGGCAAGCATCAGGTGCACGGTGTGACCGGCGGCCTTCCTGCTGACTGGAGAGACTGGCCGGGCAAGGAAGAACTCATGGAGCTCATGGCTGACTCTGCCAAGGCCACCTGCGACTACTTTGGCAAGCGCATTGTCTTCATCAATGTGCTGCGCAGGATGTCCGTTGACTGCGACTGCGCAGGCACAGACGCAAAGGAACCCACCATCCCTGACATCGGCATCCTAGCCTCCACAGACATTCTGGCAGTGGATCAGGCCTCCTGCGACCTGGTTTTCGGCCTGTCTGACAAGAAGAATCACGACCTGGTCGAGCGCATCACAAGCCGCCACGGCCTGCATCAGCTCACAGCCATGGCCAGGCTGAAGATGGGCAATCCCCAGTACGAGCTGATCTCCATCGACTAAGGCAGCGACCAGGCTCAGCGATCAAGCTGCCGTGTGACCGAGCATGTAACCGATCAAGAGACCGATCACGTCAGCGACGCTGTTCGCAGGCCATGTCATCGGCTGTACACATGGCCTGAGGCCGTCTGAAACTCGAAGAGCCCTGAAGCTGTGCTTCTGGGCTCTTTTCTTCTGTCACAAGGCCAGTGTGTCACAATGCCAGCCTGACACAACGCAAGCCTGGCCTTGCAGTTTCAGCGAGGTCCGCAGGACACTGACTGAAGCAGGCCTGCCTGAGTCAGGCATGGTTTGCTCAGGCTCTGGCAGGCTCGCCCAGGAGCTGTTCCCTGCGCCTGGCTATGTCACGCAGGGGGGCATCTCCAAAGAGCTTCTTGTACTCCCTGTTGAACTGAGTGACGCTTTCATAGCCCACAGCAAGGGCTGCACTGGAGGCCCTCTCCTGCTCGAGCAGCATGAGGCGCTGGGCCTCGTGCAGGCGCAGATTCTTCAGGTACTGCAAGGGACTGAGACCTGTCAGGCGCTTGAAGTGACGATGCAGTGTTGCTGCAGACATATTGGCCTGCCTGGCCAGATCGTCCACACGCACGGTCTGGGCAAGGTGTGTGCGCAGCCAGGCAATGGTCTGCACTATCTGGTTGTTCTCAGTGCCAATGGTATTGAGCTGGCGCAGATGGGGCCCGCAGGGGCTGAGCAAAAGAAAGTAATGCAGCTCCTTCAGCAGCATGGGAGCGCGCACAGGCAGCTGCTCCGGCTTGTCCAGGGCCCTGACCAGGTACGGAACAAGACAGTTTAGTGTCTTGTTTTTGTTGGTTTTTCTTTTCAGTTTTTCTCACCAAACTCACCAAATTTGGTGGCGTTGGGCAGAGCCATGGCTGCCTGCTTCTGACCACGGCTCAGAGCATGGATATAGAACTGTGCTGTGGTCGCCACATTGCTGTGACCCAACTGCGCCGCCACGCTGGCCATGTCTGCTCCTGCACAGAGCATCTCGGATGCAGCAATGTGCCTGATAGCATATGGCGGGATCTTTGCTCCCGCTTTCTGGCGTGCCCTCTGCCAGGCTCTCGCCCATGCGTCAAAGCATATGCACCTGTTTCTGGGATTACGGCACACCAGTGTGTGACCAGCTGCTGTGTCTGCCTGACAGCGTTCCCATGCCTCCTGGTAGTACCAGTCCGGCATGAAAACGACCTTGGTGCGCTGTACCTTGGGCATCCAGACAGAGACTGTGCGGCTTTGCCATTCAAAAGCCGACCACTCAAGGGCAAAGAGTTCCTTCTGCCCAGGGCGAAGGCAGAGCGCCATTGCTGTGCGCACTGCCCACTGGTAGCAGGGGTGCAGGTGCTGGTACACCTGCTGCAGCTCCTCAATGGTTCCTTGCCAGTGACGCTTCTGCCCCTCTGGTAGATTGCGGTACTTTCGCCATGGATTGACAGAGGTCAGCTCCTCGGACTCGCACCAGGCAAAGACAGCCTTCAGCATACTCACACGGCTGTTGATAGTGATCGGCTTGAGGCCGGCTGCCAGCATCCGTTGCCTCATTGCTTCCAGGTCCTGCCTGGTGAGGCCCTCTACGTACCTGTCAGCCAGAGGCTCCGCATACCCTGTGGTGTGGATACCGCTTTTCCGATCGTATCCATTGACCAGCATGTCATAGAGTCCTATCCTCTTTTGTGCCAACGTGTGGTTCTGTATATATACTGCAACCGCCTCCCTGACAGACAACGGAGCCTGCTGCTCTACTGCCTGTCTTGCTGCGGCATCAAACTCCGCAGCCTCTTCTCTGGTTTTGAACTGACGCTGTTTCCATTGGCCGGAAACAGCGTCTTTGTATTTTACAAGCCATGCGCCTGATTTGCGCTGACATATACTCATTTGGGCTTTCTCCTGGAAGGAAGCCCGGTGAGCCCTCTGAACCCTTCCCTGGATAGTCCATTTCGCTTGTAGAGTCCATTGCTTTGCTGAACATTGAGCTTGCACAGGATCTCCTGGATCTTTCTGCTGTGGTACGCGAGCTCCTTCATCAGCTCCTGGTATGCGGCAGGCATGGCGGCTGTCGTTTCGTTCATAGTGTCAGCTCTCCTCTGGATACCATCACCACCAGGGTGTCCTGCCTGGGGTAAAAGAGAGTGCATGCCCTCCTGGGCTGCGTGATGTTGTGTATCCTGGAGCACCTGGAGCAGTGCATCTGCCAGAAGGTGCAGGCCTCACAGGTCACGGTGGAGGACAGCCACACAGAGGTGACGTCATTGTCCTCCAGCAGCCTGCCTATGAGGCCGCATATCTGTGTCCTCGAGACGGGCGGCCTGAGCCCGTACCTCTGGCAGGCATCACTCAGCGGGAGCGTCGAGACCATGGGTGTCTTCCGCAGAGAATCGGGTGTTGAACCAGCAGAAAGAGAGGGTGCTGGTGCCAGGCTCTGTGCAGCACAGGCAGCTCCTGAACTGCTCCTCTGTCATCCCTTCCGGGACGCACCGCGCATGCTTCCTGTTGGCGGGTTCTGCGTGCAGCCCGTTCTCTCTGGCAAAGATGTACGGGCAGCCTCCTCCTGTGAGCTCGATAATGGACGTCTCAAGGGAGTGCTGTTGCAGGACGGCCTCTCTCAGAGAAAGCATAAGCTGCGTAAACTTTCTGGCCTTGTCGTTCATCAGCGACCTCCCTCGCCCTGCAGCTCCTCCATGAGCCTGGTATAGCACTTGGGACACAGCCCCTTGTCGATGCTGATCGTCCGCGTGCCAGTCTTCGTCTCCTGCTCGACCTCAAGGGTCACTGTCAGGAAGATGGGCTCCTTGTGGCACATTGAGCATATCTGCTCCTGGTCTTTCGTTGGTTGCTTCTCGCTCATCGGCGACCTCCTTCTGTGTACCAGAACTGGCAGTCGCACCAGCACTGGTTTGATTGCGTGCCCTGCTCCCGGCAGGAGCACACCAGGGCCTGGGCGTCACTCATGTGTTTTTTGACGCATTCTGTCCCGGCCAGCTCCAGATCGTGCTCACGGGCAAACTGCCAGGGGCATCCATCCTCGGTGATGCGGTAGATCTGTTTGAGCAGGCTCCACTGGTCCAGGTAGAGCAGCTGGAGCTCATTCTTCAGCCTGGCGACCTGCTGCACTTTTGTTGTGGTGTTCATTCGTTGCTCCTGTGCGGCCCGTGCGCTTTGATCATCGCCCCAAGACCAAGCTCTTTGATCAGCTCCCGGGCTCGCTCGTCTGACATGGCGCGGCCTGAGCGTATTGCCCAGTAGTACAGGCAGTCCTCCGGGCGCATCATGCAGTTCATTATGTCAGCACCTTCCGGGCAGGCGTACTCCAGCCATTCCTTCAGGCTGGCTTGTTTCACGTCGAGAGCTTCCTCACACCCTGCGACTTTATCCTGCCAGAGCGGGCAGATGATTTTCTCCCTGGAGAAGCCCCATGCGCAGGGCCACCCGTCCGGGCATACCTCATTCAGATAAGCGACAAGCCAGAGCACAGCCCGGTGCAAAGCTGTTTCGTTCAGTGTCATAGTTGCTCCTGTGGTGGCGGCTGCCCTGGAAGTAGGGAGAAGCAGGGCAGCCGCCTGGGAGGATCCTTGTGACAAGCGCAGTTGTCACAAAGGGCGGTTTCGGGGTTTGTGTCAACTGAGTCACTTTCTGCTGGCAGACAGACCAAGCTCGCAGACAGAGGCAATCTGGATGCCGTGTATCTGGCAGCAGGCCGTCAGGGCATTCTGCTCTGCCTCTGTCCTGCAAAGAGCAATGAGGACTACTGGAGCCGATGGAGAGGCAGCAGGCTCACCAGGCGTGGAGGCGACGCTCTCCATCAGCGTCTTTGAGCTGCCGGCCCCTCTGGGCTGTCTGTATTTGTAGTGTGCCGGGGCCCACTTCAGATTGTCCGGGCGGCAGTTCCGTATGTCGCCGTCCCTGAAGTGCACATAGTTGTATGTCGGGAAGGGCTTCTCTATGAAAGCGTCTGCTACCAGCTTGCAGAGAAGCACTGTGGTGGACTTGCCGTCTTTGATGATGCCAACCCTCTGGGCATAGACGTCATTGTTCTGCTGGTTCTGCGTCGGAATGATTTTGAGGTCCATCTGGCGACGTGCCCGCCCAAGAGTTGAAGCAGCATACCCTGGGTAGTTTGGGGCCTCTTTCCAGACCTCTTCCTGCTTCTCGCTGAGCAGGCTGGGAGCGAGTGATGTGTCCATATTCTATCCTCTGTACCAGAGAGCCTGGCCTACTCTTACGCGCTTTCCTTCTCCAGGGCTTTTGCTGGAGCAGCATCCCATTCCGGCACGCTGTCATCCTCAAACATGTCCGGCAGAACCTCATTAATCTGACCGCCGCCCTGGGGAGCAGGCTCCTCCTGGGCAGACTCCTCCTGGATGGCTTCGAGCTGTGCAGGTGTGTCCATCATGTCCGGGCCTGTCGGGACAGTGACCTCACCAGTCATCATGTCCACCACTGTCCCTGTCATTTCAGCGGCCTGCACTGCGGCGTTCTTCTCCTCAATAGCGACGGCTTCGGCCACCGCCGCTGCAGTAGGGACCAGCTTTGCAAGCCTGATGATGGCAGTCTTGAGAGCCATGGCCTGGAAGTGATTGACCCAGGCATCCTTGTGCGTGTTCACCTTGTCGATGTCCTGGCGAGGGACAACCTTGACGATGGTCTGGCCGGTCTTCAGACGTGCGCAGGCATAGGCCGCGACGATGTCCTCGTCCTTCCCACTGCGGGCATTGTTGAGCAGATTGATCTTGTGGTGGACGCAGGCGTTCATGCCGCTCTCAAAGGAGAACAGTCCCTGCTCCACTTCCTGCCTGTACACCACGTCAGCATTGATGCTCGACACCATGCCGGAGCGCCACATCAGGGCAAGTAGCCCCTTGTAGCCGACAATCAGCTGGCACTCGTGCGTTCTCTTGGTATTGGACCAGTACGGCACGAGATAGCAGAGCCCCTGGGGAGTGTTCGGCTCCAGGCCGAGCTGAGCTGCCTGCATCAGAGATGCGAGGAAAGACTCCGGGCTGCACATGTCGAGCTTGGGTGTCTGGCGAAGAGCTGTCTGACTGATACGGATGAAGCGCTCAACCGGGATCATGTTGCCCAGGGCACGACGAAACTGCTCCTGCTGAGCAGGAGATGTGAGAACCGCCATGAGCCTGTCGCCCACAGTGTTTCTGGGAGCAGGCGCTGCGCCGGTGGACGCAGGGATGGGGCTGGTACTGCTTCTGTTTCCGCTGCTGCGCACTCTGTTGTCAAAACGAAATGCCATATTTTACCCCTCGACGCAGTAGTCCATGCGAGTATTGATTTCGTTGAGCTGCAGCATGCAGCCGGAGAGGCAGTCACACAGTGTGAGCTGCTCGTGGCGGATTGCCCACTTGTATGCCTGGAGGATGTAGCCTCTGGCTGCATCGATCGTGTGCGGGCAGGCCTGTGCTTCCTGTACCAGTGCCCAGGACTTGTCATAGAGTGTCTGAGCTGTGGCCTTGATCTTCTGTGTCATTTTCTGCCTCCCTTTGTGTTTTTCTGTTGATTGTGCCAGGCCCCTCGCTAAGGGCCTGGCTTCGCTTCGCACACCCCCTTATGGGGCTCTTTCCTTTTGTCGCACTCTTGTGCGGGTGTTTTTTTCTGTTCGCTCCTTTTGCTCAGTTAAAGGTTTGCGGGCTCCTCAGCCCTCCACGCACGCCCTCTCGGGAGCGGCACCGTGCCGCATCTTTTCGCGCTGGCCTCATGAGGTGGAGGCGCACCGTCAGCGGTGCTGACAGGTTCAAGCTATCCAATTGGCTACAACACGTCAACAACTTTTTTAGCCAAATGGCTAGCTTGAGAAAACAAAAAATCTCGCCAACGGGCAGCTGACTGGCGGGAGCTACACCGCCTTAGTCGAATTCCCACGGCAGGCTGTCTTTGATCCTGTACCAGCCGTCTTCTTTTCTGGGGCAGGCGCGAGTCGAGCAAGTTGCTTCTCTAGCGCAACCACTTCTCCACGTGCAAGGTCTCTTTCGCTCTTCGTCTTGTCGAGCTGCTCCAGCAGAGAGGCGTTTGTCTCTTTGAGAGCTGCCAGCTCCGCTCTGAGCCTGACAAGAAGGGCTTCGCCTCCATCGCTGCCCCCAATCC
>CASEWR010000093.1 GCA_949291675.1 uncultured Desulfovibrio sp.
GGCGGGTGGCCAGCATGCGGCGCAGAATGAGCATATTGAACTCATTGTGCTGGGAGAGGGCTGCCCTGGCAGAGATGTCATAGGCAGTGCTGGCCAGCTGCTTCATGCCGGAGGCAACGTCACTGCCGTCAGGGGCAGACCAGTCCAGGGAAGCTATGAGGTGCTGCATATCGCCCCTGGCATGGGTGGCAAGGTGATCCAGGGCAGTGCCCACATGCCGGCTTGTGACAGTGCCTGCGTACTGCGAGTAGGCGTTTGGGGCTCTGTCAGTAGTGACTGTGAGGGAGGGAGTGCCAGTGCCTGCAGTGGTGTCCTCAGAGCTGAAAATGAGGGTGGGGGAGTCTGTCTCGGAGAGTGTTACCTGCAGGTTGCCCGTGTCCAGGCCGCCCTCTTCTTTCACTGTCACGGGCAGGGAGAGTTCTATGTCCTGTCCTGTGGCGTAGAAGTCCGGCAGGGGACGCACGGCCCAGGTGCTGCCAGAGAGGTAGGCAGAAGAAGCCGCAATGCCTGCCATGCTGCCATCTGCGGTAAAACCTGTTTCCAGGGTTGCGTCTTCAGCATTGGTGAAGGCTGTTGCTACAGTCACCTGTGCTGCATCAGGCCGCAGCAGGGAGAGTGTGCCGGAATTTGTCAGGGAATAGACCTTAACTGTGCCGCTCAGGGCCAGAGAGCCTGCCTTGTGGTGCATCATAAAGGAGTCTGCGCCACTGATATTGCCTGTGTAGGCGAGGGAGAAGTTCTCATCCTTCTCCAGGTCTCCAGCGACCGTCAGCTTCTGACCGAAGGTCAGGTCGGTGTACAGATCGATTTCCTGATCGTTCTTGTACTCGTCGTGAATCTTGTCGTTCTCAGGATCCCATTTCGAGATGATGTCGCCTTCTATCTCCGCCCCTGAGAGAATGTTGATGTGCTGCACATGGGCATTGTCGGCAATGTAGATGGCAGCTGTCTCACCCTTCAGACTGCCTGCAACGTTGAACTCCTGAACAAGAGCACCTTCTATCTTGGAGAGTGGTTCCAAGATTTCATAGCCTTCGTCAGTCTCCCAACCCCGCATCCAGGAGCCGCGATATTCGAAGTTATTGCCGAGAGCGTTGTCCCCGAAGTCAAAGCGGGCAGCAATGCCGTCCTCGCCAAGGGCTGTGGCCTCACCGGTCAGGGTGATTTCATGCTCCTTGCCATAGGAGACCAGGATGGCAGAACCGCCACTGCCGTCTGCCTGCAGGCGTGTGCCCTCGGGGATGGTAATATGGTTGCCCACACCCTCAATGCGCATGGCCACAGCCTGCTCGCCAATGGTGAGCAGGTCCGCTGCCTGGGTGACGTCATTGTAACTGCCGTAGACATGCAACCCGATGCCAAGGGGTGTCTCGGAGGGCTTCCCTGTGACCCACTGCCCGTTTTCCCTGGCATAGTAGGGATTGGAGTTTTCTACAGGCCTGCGCGCATCCTCTGTTCCACTGGCATAGATGGAGGAGCCGAAGAAGCGCTTCCTGTCAATGGTGAGCCCCAGATCCTGCATGGCAGCCAGCTCTGCTTCCATCAGTGTGGTCCAGTTGCGCCAGTTCTGGTGGCTGAGAAGTCCGTTTTGCAGCTCAATGTGGGAGAGTTCCGGGCCGTCTTCCATGCCGTTGACCGGCAGACCGGGAACGGTGTCAGTAAAGGCGGAGTCTTCCCCAATAGATTCTGCCCCGGCCTCTGGAAAGGACAGTTCCGCCCCGTCAAGAACTTCCTGGACATGGGCACCAGTGAAATAGGCCCCGGAAAAACTGCCGCTATTGGCCAGGATGAACTTGTTCTCGTCTTTTCCTGAGCCAACCTCTATCTCCATGCCGGGCTCGGCAGGATTGTCAAATGCGTCACGCAGCCCCTCGGTCCAGAGACTGATACAATCACTGTCGAAGGAGTACGGGCCCGTTGTTTCCTGTTCGCCAGAATCCGGATCAGGGTCCTGATCAGAATCCTGATCCGGAGACGTTATGCTGGCTGACATGCCCAGGGCATGGGCAAGTTCATGAACAATGGTCGCAGACAGGTGAAAGCTGTCCTTGTTTTGCGGCAGCATGGTCAGGGGGTCGTCGTTCCAGTCAGCCTCGCCAATGTAGATGATTGCGAGCGGCAGCTCTGAATCAGGCCAGATATCCTTTTCCAGAGCTGCTGCCAGATAGGCCTGTCCGTCTGCGTGAAAGCCCGTCGGGGCTGCAGCGGCATTGTCCGGTTCCTCTGAGCCAAGGAGAACAATATGGGCAGGCTGTGAGCTGACGGCCTGCGGGCCAAGCACCTGTGTCCACCAGGCAAGAGCCTGCTCCACAGCGCCACGTTCCTCCTGTGTCACACCGCGCTCTGACTCCAGCGGGTTTTGCGGATCGTCAGGGTCTTCAATGCTCTCTCCTTCTTGCAGGATTTCGACAGCAAAGAGGGGCGAGTCTGCAGGAAGCAGCACAGTTTCAGATGCCTGCAGTGCAGGCGCCTGCACAAGCAGCAGCAGGAGAAGCACAGGGAAGAAAAACCTGAGAAGAACAGTCATACAAGTCTCCAGGAAAAGGTCTCCGTGAAAGGCAGTCAGGGGAAGGCAGTCAGGGCAGTGTCCCGGGGCAATGTCTGCGGGGGAAGCGCCGGGGAGTCACAGTGCCGCTCACAAAAGCTGCAGGCACAAAAAAGACGCTGGGACAGAGCCCGGCGTCCTGGGGAAAGGTGTGTGTGCATCAGCCTTGTACAGCGCCCTGCTGTGCAGCCTGCGCCCTGACAAGGCGGGTCAGCTTCTTCGCATAACGCTCGGCTTCGCTGTACACGCAGCCGCAGTAGGGCTGCCTGTAGATGTCCATCTTTTTGGAGAGGTCAATGCCGTCCTGCCAGTAGGGGCGAAAGTCCCTGTAGAGAAAGGCAGGTGCGCCGGCTTCGGCTGCCAGGCGCTCGCCTGCTGCCCGGATGGCCTCATGGGGCTGATAGCGGGAGTAGAGCAGGCTTGAGAAGACATGGGTGCAGCCAAGCTTTCTGGCCATGGCAAAGGCTGCCTCCATGCGCGAGCTGACACAATAGGTACAGCGCGCAGGCGGCGTATCCCTGCCCTGCACTGCCCGCAGCCAGGCGGTCAGATCCCAGGCGGCATCGTCATACACCATGTCTATGCCAAAGTATGCTGCTGTCTGCTCCGCAGCCTCGCGCCTGCGCAGGTACTCGGCCAGGGGCTGGATATTGGGATTGTGCCAGAAGCCTGTGATGTGCCAGCCCTCCTCAATGAGGACCTTGAGGCAGATACAGGCACAGGGGCCGCAGCACATGTGCATGAGCAGGTGCCTGTCTTGTGGCGCAGGGCAGGCAGGTTGTGCCCAGGCTGCCTGGTCAGGTGTCTGATCAGGGGCCTGAGCAGGTGCCTGGTCAGGGGCTTGCTCAGGGGCCTGGCCGGCCCTCTGGCCTGCTGCCTGCGCCGCTCCTTGTATGCCATTAGGGTCTGATAACGATTTCAATGTTTTTCCCGTACAGCTTTTCCAGTTCCTTCAGAGAATCACGCTTGTGATTGAGCACGTAGAGGCCCAGCTCCTGGGTCATTTCATAGCGGCAGGGCGAGGAGGCACGGGAGCGCATGATGCGGGCGATGTCACGCAGCGCCTGCAGGGACTGCCATTCCAGGTTGCGGCGCAGACCTGTGCCGCCGCAGGCAGGGCAGGGCTCCATGGAAATGGAGATGGCCGAGGTACCGGTACGCTGGCGCACCAGCTCCAGCAGCCCGAAGGAGCTCATGCGCGACACGTCGTGGCGGGCCTTGTCATTCTTCATGGCATTGCGCAGGGTGCGCTCCACTTCCACCACGTGCTTGTGCTCGCGCATTTCGATGAAGTCGATGACCACCTGGCCGCCGATGTCACGCAGCTTGAGCTGGCGGGCAATGGTCTCTGCAGCCTCCATATTGGTCCTGAAAGCCATGTTCTCGAAATTGCCCTTGCAGGAGATCTTGCCCGAGTTGATGTCAATGGCCATCAGGGCTTCTGTCTGGTCAAAGACCAGGCGACCGCCTGAGGGCATGAGCACTTCGCGGCTGTAGATCTGGTCCAGCTGCCTGCGCAGATTGAAGCGCTCCCACAGGGAGTGGCGGGCATCATTGTGAACGCGCACCAGATCCCTCTTCTGAGGGAAGAGCATGGTGACAGTGTCACGAATGCGGCCGGCAATGTCGGCATTGTCCACCCAGATTTCGCACACATCCTCTGTCAGATAGTCGCGCACTGCGCGCTCGGGCAGGCCGGGCTCCCTGTAGACGCAGGCAGGGGCAATGACGCCAGTGGCATGGCGGCGCACCTCGTTCCAGGTACGCTTGAGATAGGCAAGGTCATTTTTCAGGGTGGCCTGGGTCACACCGGCGCTCACTGTGCGCACAATAACGCCCAGATCGTCACCCGGATCAATGCCGTTCATAAGCTCGCGCAGACGGTTGCGCTCGCCCTCGTCATGCACCTTGCGGGAAATGCCAATCTGTTCCTGGCCCGGGGTGAGCACCAGGAAACGGCCGGCCAGGGAGATCCAGGTGGTGAGGAAGGCGCCCTTGCTGCCATTGGGCTCCTTGACCACCTGCACCAGCACTTCCTGGCCAAGGCGCAGGACCTTCTGGATGGGCGGATACTTCTTGCCGCGCACATACTCCTGGGTGGACGTGTAATACTCGGGATGAATTTCGTCGATCTGCAGAAAACCGTTCTTCTCTGCACCAAAGTCCACGAAGGCTGCCTGCAGGTTGACGTCAATATTGACAATGATGCCGCGGTAGATATTGCCCTTGAGCTTCTTCTGATGGAGCATGTCCAGATAGTACTCATCCAGAATACCATTGCTGGTGATGGCAACTTCCACCTGCTCGCCGGGCAGCACACTGATATACATGCGCCGCTTGCTGTGGCGCATGGCCGGCTGCTCTGTCCTCTCCGGCCTCTCCGGTCTGACTTCCGGCTCCTCGGCCTCCCTTTCCACCAGGGCCTGGGCCTCAGTGCTGTCAGCCTCGGCAGCTGCGGCTGCGGCAGAAGAGGCAGACCTTCTGTGATTGCGGCCACCCCTGCGGCCTCTGCGGCGGCGCTTGGAGGGCTGTGCCCCTTCAGGGGCATCGCCACCAGCCCCAGTGGCAGCGTCCTCAGTCCCTTCCAGGGCAGTCTCGTCGGCCTGGTCAGCTGTCAGATCGTCAGCCAGCCCGGCAGTCCCGGAGCGGGCTGCGTACGCGTCATCAAAAAGATCTTCGGGCAGCTCGCCGCCAGACGCATCAGCAGGCCCGCTGCCTGCGGCCTCGTCGCACACGCTGTCGTCTGCGTCGTCTGCAGGAGAAAATTCGCCGTCATCCTCACGCACGGCAGTGCGGGGGAAGAAGTCCTCAGCATCCTGTTCGCCATCTGCCTCTTCGTCCAGCCAGGAGCGGGCAGCAAGTGTGGTGGTCTTTGCTGCAGGTTCCCTGACCCAGAAGAGGGGTGTGCCGGCATGCGAGCTGGCAGGCGCTTCGGCTTCCCCGGCCTCGGACACAGTGTCTGCAGCCCCGGCTGTTGCAGCCGGAACTTGTGCTGCGTCAGTGTCCGCGTCAGCTGCCAGGGTGTCCGTGTCAGGATCCTGTCCGCTGGCATCGCTCTCTCTGAGCCAGGAGGGCGCAGGAGAGACAGCTGCAGTCGCAGTTGCAGCGTCAGCCCTGGCTGGCGTTGTCTCCTCACTCTCGTCCCAGCCGCTCCAGGTGCTCCAGCGTGAGCGCGGCCTGGCAGCAGGCTTGTGCAGCATGGAGACAAAGGCTTCTGCAGGACTTTTGGGGGCAGGGGCATCCTGGATTTCGGTATCCTGATACTCGACAGGGGCTTCAGGCTGCAGGGCTGCCGGCTCGTCGGCAGGAGCATCAGGTGCAGCGACAGTGGCTGCTGCAGCCTCAGCTGCTGTCAGGGCATCAGCATCCTGCTCCTCTGCATCCTGGCTCTCGGCTTCGGGCTGCAGGGCAGCCGGCTCCTCAGCAGGAGCATCAGGTGCAGCAACAGTGGCTGCTGCAGCGTCAGCTGTTGTCAGGGCTTCGGCATCCTGAGCTTCGGTATCCTGCTCCTCTGCATCCTGGCTCTGGGCTTCGGGCTGCAGGGCTGCCGGCTCGTCGGCAGAAGCCTCCTGGCTCTCGACAGTTTCAGGCAGCATCTCGGGCTGTGCTTCAGTCTGCACATCAGGCTGGGAGGGTGTGCTGGCAGCAGGCTCTCCAGGCAGGATGCCGCCGGCCTCGGCTCTGGCCTGATGAATCAGGCCGGCCAGGCTCATCTGCATGTTCTCATCCTCTGGTGCTGCGGGAAAGCCCAGAAAGCCCGAGAAGGCAGAGGCAGCCTGTTCCAGGGTCTCGTAGGGCACGGCTTCTTCGGCTGCTGCAGCGCTTTTGCGCGAGCTCTTTCTCGACGACGTTCTTGAAGAAGTCCTGGACGAAGTTCTGGATGACGTTCTTGAAGACGTTCTCGAGGACGTTCTGGACGAAGACGAGCTTTTTCTGCTCTTGCTCCTGGTGCGGGCAGCAGTCCTGCTGTCCGTTTCCGAAGCTTGCTCGTCCGTGTTTGCAAAGGCAGCTTGTTCCTGCGCTGTCGTCTGTTCTTCTGCTGCAGGCTGCACTGCCTCGCTGGTTGTGCCGCTCTGTGCTGCTGCTTCTGCTTCTGTCAGTGCAGTCGATGTGTCTGCAGCTGCTGTATCTGCTGCCGCTGTCCCGCTTGTCCGTGTGCGTGTTGTCTTTCTGCGGGTTGTACTTTTGCCTGTTTTTGCTGCTGTTGTTTTGCGGGTTGCTGTCTTTCCGGCGTCAGACATGACTGCCGTCCCTGCATCCTGTGCAGGGAGAGTATCCTTTTCGGTCATAGAAAATCCTGAATCAATCCGGAGCGTGGACTCCGGATATAAAAAATTGCAGCCTTACATTGCTCCCGGCTGGGAGGAGTGCTTCTCGGGCGCCTCATCAGAAAGGAAGACAGTGCTGCGGACGTCTGTGCAGATCGTCATGAAGAGTATCATGAAAGAGCGTCATGAAGACAGTTCTGGAAAACGTTCATGGAAGATGTTCATGAAAGCATTCATGACAGAATTCATGAAAACGCCGTCCCTGAAGACGGTCATGAAGACGTACACAAGACGGCTCCTTTCCGGGGCCAGCCATCGAAGAACAGCGCGACAGCGCGTTGAAGGCACACCCGCCGCAGCGGCCAGTTGTCCGGCGAAGAGGACAAGACGGCGCAGTCGCTGCAGCGCTGCCTGGGGAAAACTCCCCCAGGTCTCTGCAAAAAAGCGTGTGCCGGGCCTGGTTTTCGATGGAAGAGCGCAAGGGCAGCTGCCCTGAAAGCCTGGGGACACAGTACGTTGTTTTGAATATTTTGCAAGAGGGAAGTCTGCACCTGCAAGAGGCCGGAGAAATTGACTTTCCCGGGCTGAAAGCTGTAGTGAATGCGAAAAAATCCCGGGCCTGACGCGGGGGTGGACACGGGTCAGATGCAGGCAGGAAGCGCCGCGCAGGCCTGCGTTGCGGCCGCTGGACCTGTGCATTTTCCGGGGCGCCGGGTCCGGGCGCAGGACAGAGCATCTGGCAGGGCATGCCGGGCATGCCAGCACATGTCAGCCACAGTTTCGCGACTGGGACGGCACAAGGGGGAGAGACCATGACCAGCACCACACGGCAGAATACAGCCCGGCCACTGCAAAACGCGTCTCAAAACGTGTCTCAGGATGTGCATCAGGATGCGCCTCAGGGCACAGGACAGGGCACGGCCCGGACTGCAGTGCAGCCCCAGGCTCAGGCCCCGGGGCCGGCCACAGCACGAGTCGCGGCTCAGGCCGCAGCTCAGCCTGCAGTGCAGCTTCAGCCCTGCAGGGGCAGTGACTTGCGTGCAGCCATGCGCGCACAGCGCCGTGCACAGCCCAAAGAGCTGGCCAGGGAGCGTTCCCTGCAGGCCCAGCAGCATCTGCTTGCCGCCGGGCTCTGGCGCACTGCCCGCAGTGTGGCCCTCTATGCTGCTGCCAGAGGGGAGACGGACACAGGCCTGCTCCTTGCACGCGCCCTTGAAGACGGCAAGGCAGTCTTCTTTCCCAGGATGCGCGCAGAAAAGGGCCTGATGGACTTTGTGCAGGTGCACACCCCTGCGGACTTTGCCCCCGGACAGTTCGGCATCATGGAGCCTGCAGCAGCGCTGCCTGGCCTCGGGCCGGCAGAGGTGCAGGTGGACCTTGCCGTGGTCCCCGGCCTTGTCTTTTCCTGTGCAGGCAATCGCGCAGGCTACGGCGGGGGCTATTATGATCGCTTCTTTACTGCTTCCCGCATTCTGGCTAGGATTGGTTTTTGCTATTCCTTTCAGATAGTTTCCCCCTGGCAGGGTGAGGTCTGGGACGTTCCCATGACCCATATCTGCAGCGAGAACGGCCTTGTCGCTGTTCAGGCACAGGACTGAAAACGCCTGAGACACAGGCCTGTGCCAGCAGCACGCAAGACACAGGCAAGGCACAGGCAGGGAATACGCAAGGCACACGCCAGTCCCAGACACAGACACTTCAGGAGTACGAGCACAGTGGCTGTCAGAGCACTTCATTTCATGTTTCCGGGCATACAGAACGTGGGCTGCCTCTTTCAGATGCGCACCCCTGCCGCTGAAGACGCCTCGGAAGGAACCATTGTCTTCAGAGATGGCACAGACCCGGCCTCTGTGACCCGCAACCGCAGGGAGCTTGTGGCCATGGCCGGTGTCTCTTCCTTTGCGGAAGTGCATCAGGTGCACGGAGACAGAATAGTCTTTGACCCGGCACCTGCTGCCGTGGACGAGGTTGCCTGCGAGGATGCGGACGGTCTGGCCACAGAGAGGACAGGCTTGGCCCTCATGGTCAAGACTGCGGACTGCCAGCCCCTGCTGCTTGCCCACAAGTCCGGCAAGTACATCGCTGCCCTGCATGTGGGCTGGCGCGGCAACAGGCAGCTCTTTCCCTATACTGGCGTGCGCGCCTTCTGTCAGACCTACAACATCAGTCCTGCGGACTGTGTTGCCGTGCGCGGCCCGAGCCTCGGGCCTGCCAGGGCAAAGTTCACCCATTTTGCCGTGGAGTGGGGCGGCTACTTCTCCCGCTACCTGGACCTTGCCACCAGCACCATGGACCTCTGGGGCATGACCAGGGACCAGCTTGTGCAGGCAGGCATCCCGGACCGCAATATCTACGGTCTTGATATCTGCACTGCCAGCAATACCTCTTCCTTTTTCTCCTATCGCGAAGACCGCAACTGCGGTCGTCAGGCAGCGCTCATCTGGCGCCTGTACTAAAACGGCAAACAGCAGCACTTAAGGTCATTCCTGCTGCTCTTGAGTACAATCCCATGGAAAAGTGTCTTCTTCTGGACGCGGGAAGCGGCGGACGCGCCTCCCAGCGCCTCATTGCAGAGTGTTTTGTCCGTCATTTCAAAAATCCCATCCTGGATGTGATGGACGATGCGGCTCTGCTGGACATGGACGGACCCATTGCCATGTCCACGGACAGCTACACCGTGACCCCGCTCTTCTTCCCCGGAGGCTCCATAGGCAGTCTTGCCGTACACGGCACTGTCAATGACGTCTCCATGCTCGGGGCACGGCCCAGGTATCTGACCTGCGCCATGGTGCTGGAAGAGGGCCTTTCTTATGAGGTTCTGGACAGGGTTGTGGCTGACATGGCCGAGGCTGCGGCAAAGAGCGGGGTGTGCATTGTCACTGGCGACACCAAGGTTGTGCCCAGGGGTGCCTGCGATGGCATGTTCATCAATACTACCGGCATAGGCAGCATTGTGCGCATGCCGGCTCCTTCCGGGCACAGTGCGCGCCCGGGCGACGTCATCCTGGTCAGCGGTGCTGTGGGCGACCATGGCCTGGCCATCATGGCTGCCAGGGAAAACCTGCCCCTGGAGGGTGTGGCCTCGGATTCCGCGCCCCTGAACGGCCTTGTGGAGGCAGTCCTTTGCGCAGTGCCCGAGGTCCATGTGCTGCGTGACCCCACCCGCGGCGGCCTTGCCACGACATTGAACGAGATTGCCGGGCAATCCGGGGTGGGCATGCTGCTTGAGGAAGGGGAGATCCCTGTGCACCCGGAGGTGGCAGGGGGCTGCTCCTTCCTTGGCCTGGACCCGCTCTACCTTGCCAATGAGGGCAAATGCATCTGCATTGTGCCCGAACAGTATGCAGACAAGGCCCTTGAGGCCATGCACAACGACCCCTGTGGCCGTGAGGCACGCTGCATTGGCCGCGTCAGCGAAGAACAGGCAGGGCGCGTTATCCTGCGTACCCGCATAGGCGGCGAGCGCTATCTCGGCATGCTCGAAGGGGCGCTGCTGCCGCGTATCTGCTGACGAAAGGCTGAGCGGACAGGCTGGTAACAGCGTCGGTGACAGGTTGTGGAACCGATCCTGCATGCGTTTGCAAAATTGTGAAAAAACTGTCAGAAGCAGCAGAGCGACCAGCTGGCAGAAGCCTGAACAAGAGGCTGTGCAAGAGCCTGCATCCTTCCCCCTGTCCACCCCTGTCTGCAGGCCTGCCCCACGTGTCCCGCGACAGTTTCGCTTCTCTGCGACCGCAAGACAGAAGGCAGAAAGGTCGTGCAGTGTCCTGCATGCCGTGTTTTCTGTTGCGCGGTCCTTGTTGTGCGGTCCTTTTGGCTCGGCCACAGCGCAGCACAGACCTGCAATTCCAGCATACAATTACCCCACACAACACCCCCACACATCATACTGGCACAGTATCCGGTCATGTATCCGGCCGCGGCCACGGGAATGGCCATGGCAGTGACAGCGGCACAAGGCAGGCAGCTGACATGCAGCCTTCACACAAAAGTCGTGCAGGCAGGCTAGTCTTCCGCTGCAGAGCATTTGTGCAGCCCTGTCAGACGCCCTGTCAGACGCCTTTGCACACTGTGTCTGGCACTGTGCCTGACACTGTCTCAGGCACGCTGTCTGACCCACTGCCTGCATCAGCACTGCGAGAAATTTTCTGGAGAACGTATGGACTACGGTAACATCACACTCTTTGAGACTTCCTGGGAGGTCTGCAACAAGGTCGGCGGCATCTATGCCGTTGTCAGCAGCAAGGCACTGCAGGCGGTCGATAATTTCGGCGAGAATTACTGGCTGCTGGGACCGGATCTGGGCAATAACGCGGAATTTGAGGAAGACTTCGGTCCGGGCATGGACCCTGTCCGCAAGACGCTGGAGGCCCATGGTCTCAAATGCCGCCTCGGCCACTGGACCATTCCCGGCACTCCCAAGGTCATCCTGGTCGATTTTCGCAACCGCTACAATCAGAACCAGCTCCTCTATGAGTACTGGAAGGACTACAGTGTGGACTCCATGTCCGGCGGCTGGGACTACGTGGAGCCTGTCATGTTCGCCACTGCCTGCGGCGAAGTGATCAAGACCATCTATCAGCACATTGTGGAGCCTGTAGGCGCCCCTGCAGTGGCCCACTTCCATGAATGGATGTGCGGCGCAGGCCTGCTCTATCTCAAGCGCTACTGCCCCACCATCGGCACGGTCTTCACCACCCATGCCACCATGCTCGGTCGCAGCATGTGCGGCAATGGCAAGGATCTCTATGGCAACACCATGCAGAATGCCATCAACCCCCGTCAGGAGGCTGCCAATCTGGGCATTACTGCCAAGTGCTCCATGGAAACCGCCTCTGCAAGGGAAGCCGACTGCTTCACCACGGTGAGCTCCCTGACCGGTGACGAGGCAGCCATTGTGCTCGGCCGCCAGCCGGACATCATTACCCCCAACGGCCTGGATCTGCGCGTCATTCCCGACTACAGCGTCAACCGTGTCAAGCATGTCGCAACCCGCAAGAACATCCTGGAGTCCTGCGCAAAGCTTCTGCGCTTCCCCCTGCCCGAGCAGACAAAGATTCTGCTCATCTCAGGCCGCTACGAATTCGTCAACAAGGGCATAGACGTCTTTCTGGACGCCCTTGGCGAGCTCAACAAGAGCCTTGGTGACTCCCAGACCCATGTGCTGGCCATCTGCGCAGTCATGGGCGGCCATTCCGGCGTCAATGCCGATGCAGTCAGCGGCGACCCTGCCAGAGTGCCCACTGACGGTGGCAACTGGATTACCTCGCACCATGTGCACAATCCTGCCCAGGACCCCATCCTCACCAGCTGCAAACGCCTCGGCCTGGACAACAGGCAGGACAATCACGTCTATGTGGTCTTCAATCCGGCCCTGCTCAATGGCAGCGACGGCTTCTTCAACATGACCTACAGCGACCTGCTCACAGGCGTTGATCTGGGCTGCTTCCCCTCCTGGTACGAGCCCTGGGGCTACACGCCTGAAGAAAGCATTGCCTGCTCTGTGCCCACCATCACCAGTGACCTCTCCGGCTTCGGGCTGTGGGTGCGCAGCAACTGCCAGGGCAGCAATGAGGAGACAGGCGTGGGCATTGTGCCCAGACGCCAGCAGCGCAGGGCCGATGTGGTGCGCGACCTCAAAAAGTACATTGAAGGCTATGTTGCCCTGTCCCCGGAGACCCAGCTTGAGCTGTGCAAGGCCGCCCGCAGCACGGCAACCCGCTGTGACTGGTCCTCCTTCTTTGCCCACTATCTCAAGGCCTATGACATTGCCGTTGCCAAGGCTCTGGACGCAGGTCTGGAGATCAAGGCCGGCATTTCCGACAGAACCACAGCCTACTTCAGCGGCTCCGCATCCATGACACCCACACTGCATTCCTTCATTTCCTATTCTGCCCTGCCCAAGCCCCTGGTCAGGCTCAGAGAGCTGGCCAACAACATCTGGTGGTGCTGGAACCCCGCCTGCTGGGAACTCTTCTCGCGCATTGCCCCGGACTGCTGGGAAGCAAGCGGTCACAACCCCATCAAGTGCCTGGAAAACGCCAGTGCCGAGGCGCTCTCCGAAGTGGTGGTGGATGCCGCGTACATGTCCCTCTATGAAGAGACCCTGAAGGCCTTTGACGAGTACATGGCCCGTCCCTGCGAGCCCTGCGGCGACATCAGCGTCGAGCATCCCATTGCCTATTTCTCCACGGAATACGGCCTGCACGAGTCCATCCCCATCTATTCCGGCGGCCTTGGCGTGCTCTCCGGCGACCATCTGAAGAGCGCCAGTGATCTCAACATCCCCCTGGTGGCCATTGGTCTCTATTACCGCTACGGCTACTTCAAGCAGCAGATCGACAAGAACGGCCGCCAGGTGGCCACCTATGTGGAGAACAATCCCATTGACCTGCCCCTGGAAGAAGTGCGCGTCCCTTCCGGCGAGCCCATGGAGATCAGCGTGAACCTGGGGAGCAGGCGTCTGTATGCCCGCATCTGGCGTCTGAAGGTCGGCACCATCAACCTCTACCTGCTTGACTCCAATGTGGCCAAGAATACGCCTGATGACCGCAAGATTACGGATCACCTCTATGTGGCTGACCGTGACTTCCGTATCCGCCAGGAAATTCTCCTTGGCGAGGGCGGTGCCATCTTCCTGAAGAAGATGGGCATCAGACCGTCGGTCTATCACATGAACGAAGGCCACTCTGCCTTCCTCATCCTGCGCCGCATCCGCAACATCATGAAGGAGTCGAGGCTGAGCTTCGAGGAAGCCAGGGAACTTGTGCGCGCAAGCTGCGTCTTTACCACCCACACGCCTGTGGATGCCGGTAACGAGCGCTTCAGCTCGGATCTCATGCTCAAGTACTTCGGCAACCACATCAGCGGCTTCGGTCTGAGCAATGCCGAGTTCCTGGCTACAGGGCAGTTCGGCATGGATGCCAGTTCCCCGTATGAGATGACCATCCTTGCCCTGCGCAACTCCAGCAAGGCCAATGGCGTGAGCCGCCTGCACGGTGACGTGTCCAGGCATATGTGGCAGGGCCTGTGGAAGGGCGTGCCTGTGCCGGAAATCCCCATCAGCCATGTGACCAATGGCGTGCACATGGCCTCCTATGCCGGCCAGCCCGTTGTGGAGCTGCTCAAGCGCGCGCTGGGCAAGCACTGGATGGACATGGAACCAGGCGCCCAGGGCTGGTACAAGTTTGATTCCATCCCGGACAAGCTGCTCTGGCAGGTGCACAACATGCAGAAGATGGCCCTCATCGAGTACATGAACAACTCTGTGGCCAGCCTCTACAAAAAGCTCGGCGTGGAGAGAAAGGACATCAATGAGGCGCTGTCCATGCTCTCGCCCGATACCCTGCTCATCGGCTTTGCCCGCCGCTTTGCCCCCTACAAGCGGGCCAATATGCTCTTTGCCGACATTGAGCGTCTGCAGAGCATTCTCTGCGATGCCCGCCACCCCGTGGCACTGGTCTTTGCCGGCAAGGCCCATCCTGCTGACAATCAGGGCATTGATATCATGCAGGAAATCATCCACTACTGCACGGACAAGCGCTTCCTTGGCCGCATCTTCTTCCTGGAAGACTACAGCCTGGCCATTTCCCGCCTGCTGGTGCAGGGCTGCGATGTGTGGCTGAATACGCCCAGACGCCCCTACGAGGCATCAGGCACCTCGGGGCAGAAGGTCACTGTGAACGGCGTGCTCAACCTGAGCATCTCCGACGGCTGGTGGTGCGAGGGCTACAACGGTTCCAATGGCTGGACCATCGGACCTGTGCGTACCACCATGGCCCAGGAGGATACCCAGAGCGACTATAATGACGCAGAGGCCCTGTACTCTCTGCTCGAAGAGCAGGTGGTGCCCCTGTATTACTATCGCAACCAGAGCGCCATTCCCGTGCGCTGGGTCAAGTGCATGAAGGAATCCATGCGCACCCTGATTCCTGCCTACAGCTCGCATCGCATGGTGCGCGACTATCTGCGTGACTACTACATGCCTGTGGCAGCCAGACACAGGAAGCTCCTCTCTGATGAGAACATTGTGCACAACATTGTCTCCTGGAAGAAGGACATTGCCACCCGCTTTGGCAGCGTCAAGGTCGGCCTGCTGCGCATTGACGGCATGGACAATGACACCTGCGAGGCAGGGCAGCCCATCCGCGTGACCGTGAGCATTGAGCCCGGCCAGATGCACCAGGAAGAGCTGCTGGTGCAGCTGGTTGTCGGCAGCTATGACGGTCGGGAGTTTGTGGAAAAGCCCGAGGTGGCAGAGCTTGCCTACGAGCGCACCACCTCTGACGGCAGCCTGGTCTATGCCTGCGACTTTGTGAGCAGGAAGAGCGGACGTCAGGCCTACGGTGTGCGCATTCTGCCCACAAGCCCGGATGTGGAAGGCGACTTCGACACCAATATGGTCCTCTGGGCCTGAGCCTTTGCGCAGCCTGCATGACATAATGGCGCAGCCTGCCAGATCGGGAGCGTGCCCCGTTCTGGCAGGCCTGCGAAGAAATTTCGCAAAAATGTAAAATTTTTGTTGACAGAGAGGCCATGTTCGCTTAGAAAGACCTCTCGTTACGCAGTTGGGTTATCGTTCAATTGGCAGGACGTCGGATTCTGGCTCCGATAATCAAGGTTCGAGTCCTTGTAACCCAGCCACTTTACAAAGACATCATGTCCCCATCGTCTAGTCGGCCCAGGACACCGGCCTTTCACGCCGTCAACAGGGGTTCAAATCCCCTTGGGGACGCCAACAATATTCAAGGACTTGTGAGAAATCGCAGGTCCTTTTTTTTTGCATCCCCATTCAGATATGCAAGGAGCAGCTGACAGCCGCCAATCTGGCATCAAAGCCATCACAGCGCTGATTTGTGGAGGATGCGTGGCAGGCGACAGATAGCGGCAGGTAGCGACAGGTAGAGACACAACGATGCACTCAGCTACTTTGAGAAAAGCCGGTGGTTTGGTGATGCCTGCGTGCAGCGTTCCTCTGCGGATGATATGGGGACCGGGGCGGAAGTCACGGAGGGAAGCTACGGGCGGGAAGTCACGGGCAGGGCGCTGAACTGAGGCAATCCGCTACACTATTTCCTCAGGAGACCTTCTCCCGGGGATTTTTTGTTTTCAGGAGGGGCATGCAGCAGCAGATTTCGCCACTGCCAGCCCCGAAAAAGCAGTGCTCCCCGCGAAACCATGCGGTTGCCGCAAAGAGCGTAAGATTCTCACAAAACGGTCGATAAGATGTTGATGAAGAGGGCTGAACCCTCGCAGCATGTCCGTGTCGCGGACCACATTTCCTTGTGTCCGCGTCACGAAACTGTATTTCTTTCTGCATACCATCTCGCAGCACATCGTACCTGACTTACCTCTCTCACACACCGGATCTTCCCATGGAACGCACGAAGAACAAGATCAAGTTGTTTCTGATCGGAAGCCTGTTTGCTCTGTTGTTTCTTTGCGTCATCCTGTTCACCTGCCAGGCCATCTATATGACCAACGCCAATAAGGAGACCATCACCAGGGTGGTCAACCTCTACATGGAAGAGAGCAGTGAACAGCTCAAAAGGCATTTCACGACCCTGTTTCACAACCGCATCATCCAGGTGCGGGGCATCATGGAAGACATACCCTTTGCAAGGCTGGACAACCTTGATGACACGCTCAGAGCATCGCTGACGCAAATGGCGAAGAGCAGGGGCTTCACCTATATGGGACTGCATAGTGATACAGGTGATGAATTTCTCATCTGCGGAGAGTCCATTTCCATAGACAGAAAGGATGCCTTCATCAACGCCGCCCGGGGCGGTTCTCCTGTGGTCGCTGTGGGAAAGGGAAGGGACGGCAGCCAGCTGCTTTTATACGGCATCTCCCTCGGGCGTGCTCAGACACGCTATACGCTGCCGGATGGCAGTGACTGCACCATTCTGATTGTGGGTATTCCCCTGCAGCGCCTGAACGAGGCTCTGGATCTCGGGCGCAACCACTGTCTGATTTACTCGCACATCATCCGCAGGGACGGCAGTTTTGTTGTGCGCAATGCCGATGCGCAGGGCCGCAACTATTTTGAGTGGCTGCACGAGGCGGCAACCTTTGAGGAGCTGAGTGCCGAGGCGGCGCTGGGGAGCCTGCGCACTGCGGCGCAGTACGGCACAAACTGGTCTGCAGTGCTTTCCGTGCACGGGGAGCAGCGCCATGTCTTTTGCAGCCCCATGGAGAATACCAGGTGGGCGCTGGTGACAGTTCTTCCCCATGGTGAGCTCGACAATGCCATTTCCGAGCTCGGCAACAAGCGCATGCTTGTCTCGATGGCAGCCTGCGCGGTGCTGCTGGTGGCCACCATTTGCATCTTCGTGCTCTACATGAAGGTGGCCCTGCGTCAGATTAAGGAAACGGAACTGGCCAAGCAGCGGGCAGAGGAGGCCCGCATGGATGCCGAGCACGCAAGCCTTGCCAAGAGCGAGTTCCTCTCCAACATGAGCCATGACATCAGGACGCCTATGAATGCCATTGTGGGTATGACGGCCATTGCCCTGAAAAATCTGGACAATACAGAGCGTGTCCGGGACTGCCTGCAGAAGGTCTCCCGATCGGGCAGGCATCTGCTCGGCCTCATCAATGACATTCTCGATATGTCCAAGATTGAGAGCGGCAAACTCAACCTGAACATGTGCACTGTGAACCTGCGCGATATTGTGGAGGGACTGGTCACCATCATGCAGCCGCAGGTGAAGGCCAGGAATCAGTCCTTCAATATCTCGGTGGGGACTGTGCTCACAGAACAGGTGATCTGCGATGATGTGCGCCTCAACCAGATTCTGATCAATCTGCTCTCCAATGCGACCAAGTTCACGCCTGAAGGCGGAGGCATTCGTGTCTCCCTGCTGCAGGAAGCTTCTCCGAGAGGGGAAGACTTTGTGCGCACGCATTTCTGGGTGCAGGATGACGGCATAGGCATGACTGCCGAGTTCAGGGAAAAGATCTTCGAGTCCTTCACCCGTGCTGACAGCAGACGTGTCCACAGAACTGAGGGCACTGGCCTTGGCATGGCCATCACCAAGTACCTGGTGGACAAGATGAAGGGGCTCATCGAGGTTGAGAGCGAGCCCGGCAAGGGCAGCACCTTCCATGTTGTCCTGGACTTCGAGCGCGCGGACAACACGGAGACAGACATGCTGTTACCCTCCTGGCGCATGCTCGTGGTGGATGATGACCAGCAGCTGTGCCAGGATGCCGCAAGCTCCCTGGAAGAGCTTGGCATCACGGTAGAGAGCGCAACCAGTGGTGCTGCGGCTGTGCACATGGTGGAGGAGCGCGAAAAGACCGGCCATGACTATCAGGTGGTGCTCATTGACTGGAAAATGCCTGACATGGACGGCATTGCGACTGCGAACCTGATCCGCAAAAAGGTCGGGGACCATGTGCCCATCCTGCTGATTTCAGCCTACGACTGGTCTGACTTTGAGGACGAAGCGCGCAAGGCAGGTGTCAATGGCTTCATTGCCAAGCCGCTCTTCAAATCCAGCCTCTATCACGGCCTTGCTCCCTTCGTGAATGAGAACCGCCAGCTTCTGCCTGAACGAGAGGAGGATGACTTCAGCGGTGTGCGTCTGCTTGTTGCCGAGGACAATGAAATCAACTGGGAGATTGCCAATTTGCTGCTCTCGGAGAAGGGCTTTGATGTGGACTGGGCAGAAAACGGCAAGCGCTGCCTGGAGATGTTCCTGCAGACTGAGCCCTGGTACTACAAGATCATTCTCATGGACCTGCGCATGCCCAAAATGGACGGCTATGAGGCCACTCGGGCCATTCGCAACTGCGAGGGACGTCCTGACGGCAAACTGATTCCCATTGTGGCCATGACAGCAGATGCCTTTGCCGAGGACATCAATCAATGTCTGAAATGCGGCATGAATGATCACATTGCCAAGCCCTTCAACATGGACGAGGTTATTGAGACCATCAAGAAATTCCTGCACAAGACGCCCTGACCAGCAGGCCCCGGGCGTCCCGGGCGTGCTCTTTGCGCCCTGAGCAGGGCCTGTCCGGCCGGCCTGCGCCATGAAGCCGCACTTTTACAGGGAAAATGCAATTTTTTTGTTGACAGAGTGCGCTTCCTTGCGTAAATACACTCCTCGTTGCTACGCAATTGGGTTATCGTTCAATTGGCAGGACGTCGGATTCTGGCTCCGATAATCAAGGTTCGAGTCCTTGTAACCCAGCCACATGACAATGACATCATGTCCCCATCGTCTAGTCGGCCCAGGACACCGGCCTTTCACTCCGTCAACAGGGGTTCAAATCCCCTTGGGGACGCCAAAATAAGGTACAATAAAGGATATCAATGTGCAAAACACATTGGTATCCTTTCTTTTTTTGTGTCAACAGCGTTTCCCGTCGTCCACGTTTGTCCGGTTGCATCCAATTCTTGCAGGGGTATATACTAGGGTAGATCCATGCTATGCAAAAGCTTGATACCCTCACGGATAACAAGGCTGTATTGCTGTATTTTTTGTCCTGAGAGGTATCGAAACATCCAGCATAAGCCAGGGGGTACCCCATGCCTCCTACCGACGTTCGTATCCGCAGTTTGAAGCCCGCAGACAAGCCTCACAAATATTCCGACGGCGGCGGTCTTTTCCTCTTCATTCCTCACAGCGGCAGCAAGCTCTGGCGCATGGCCTACCGCTTTGAGGGCAAAAGCAGGCTCCTCAGCTTCGGGGCCTATCCTGCCGTATCTCTCAAGGATGCCAGAGAGCGCCGCGATGAAGCCCGACGCCTTCTGGCGAAGGGTATTGATCCTTCCGCACACAAGCGACAGCAGCAGGAAGCCCGAAAAATTGCCGAACGGGACAGTTTTCAGAACATTGCCCGCGAATGGCACGCCACACGCATGGCGGCATTCTCTGCAAAGCATCAGGGAACGGTCATGTACCGTCTCCGCAACTACATTTTCCCATTTATCGGCACGACGCCCATCTCCCGGTTGGAAGTGCAGGATATCATGGCCGTGCTCAGGCCGCTGGAAATGAAACGCTGTTACGAAACATCCCGGCGCGTCCTGCAAATCATCAATCAGGTTTTCCGCTATGCCGTCATCACGGGGCGGGCGCGGCACAACATCGCCGCCGATCTTCGGGGAGCCCTGCGCCCTCGCCGGGTAACGCATCGTGCCGCTGTACTGACGCCGGAAAAGGTCGCTCAGCTGCTCCGGGACATAGATGCCTATGACGGCTATTTCCCGCTGGTCTGCGCCTTGAAGCTGGCCCCGCTGGTCTTTACCCGCCCCACGGAATTACGGGCCGCACAGTGGGACGAGTTTGATCTTGAGGCTGCGGAATGGCGCATTCCGGCCGAGCGCATGAAAATGCGGCGTCCGCATATTGTGCCGCTGTCTGCACAATCTGT
>CASEWR010000094.1 GCA_949291675.1 uncultured Desulfovibrio sp.
AGGGGAACATGTGAGCCAGGGATGCCGCGAGCCTGTGAGTCCGGGAGTCGGGGTGTCTGGGGCAGGGAGAGTGCACGACAGGCGCAGCAGGGCTGCAGAGGGCAGTCGGGCAACGCAGGCAAGGGGCGCACAGGGCAGGAAATACTGCTGCACATGTGCTGGCCCTGGGGCTTGTGCAGAGCGTGTGCAGGGGGCTTTGCACAGTGGCCCCTGGCATATCCGGCATATCCGGCATGTCCTGCATCCTGTGCCATGCCAGTCGCATGTCTTTCGGGAAATCAGGCCTTGTGCACAGTCCTCATGGTCCATTGTCTGAGCAGGGCACAGACATCAGCAGCGTGCAGGTGCTGGCAGAGGGACAGCTGCGCTGCCCCCTGTCTCTTCTGCAGGCCGGACCTCCCGGGCAGCCCTTGCAGCCTCTTAGGGGCCTGGGAACACGTATTGCAGAATACTGCTGGCGCTTGTGCTGCCGCCTGCTCGCTCTGTACGGGCGACGGGGGCTGCAAACTGGTCATTCTGCTGCCCTGACTGCTGCGATGCCATGATGGTACTGCCGGAACGGCAGGCCCTGCGGCACAGCGTGGCGAGCCTGAACCCGCAGCAGGACCAGTGCATCCTCCGGGCTTGCTGTACGGCCACTGGCAGCATGGGCAGCACTGGCAGGGCGTACCATGGCTGCCAGTGGTGGTGCGGATGGCGCCTGCTGATGGCACCTGCGGATGGCGTCTGACAGGTGACGTCTGGCAGATGATGCCTGCAGATGTCTGGCAGATGGCGTCTGGCAGATGACGGGCCCGGCGCTTTGTGCAGGGCAGGGTGCCCGGCATGCTGCCCCTCGTTGTACAGACGCAGGTCTCGAAGCGTGTGCGGCGCGCTGCGCCAGGGCTGCGCGCGAAGGCTGCCATGGTTGCCACAGGCTGCCATGGCTGAGGAGTACAGCTGTCAGGCCACGCCTGCAAGGCACTGTCTGGCAGGCATTGTCTGGCAGGCACGCGCCAGACACAAGAGCAGACGCGTCATGTCCCACTGCAGCGGGGCTGGATGCAGGTCGAACGCTCTGTGTGCTGGCCGTGAGCAGGCCTGGGTCTGGTCATGATCTGGCCTTGCTCTGACACCCTGCGGGTTCCTGCCGGCAGGGCGCCTGCCTTGGCAGAGCGTGCGCATGGCGGTGGCGTGCCAGTCTTTCCCTGGAAGGGGCCTCGGACGGGCCTTGGACGGGCCTTGGATGGGGCTTGGATGGGGCTTGGATGGGGCTTTCGAGCGATGTGCAAAGAGGCAATGGTCATGGCGATGGGCATGGCAATGGGCTGCATGTCGCGGAACAGTCGGCTGTCCTCATGGCACAATTTCTCTGCTGTCTATTCTCTGCTTTGTAAAGGAACGCATCTTCATGGCACATCTCCATGACATATCTCCATGATATATCTCCATGTCAGAGAAAGTACTTTTCCTGCATTCCTGCATCTTCTGCCTGTATGTCCCGGAAGTATGTCTGCAAAAAAAACGAGAGTGACGCTGGCACAAGGTCATATTCTGCTACATTCGCAGCGCAAATACAGTGAGATAACAAGGCAGCGCGCTGCAGGCAGGGAGAGTACAGGTCAGAGAATACATGTCAGGGGAGTGCAGGCCAGGGAGGGCAGGGGTGGCCAGGACTGGAGGCAGGTATTGTCTGGCACGTAAAACACTGCACCATGGCAACGAACCGGCATAAGCGCGCCCGGGCTGTGAGCACGGCTGCCGGCACGGCTTCAGGCACCAGGCTTCGGGCACATGGTTCCGGACACCAGGCTTCGGGCACCTGGTTCTGGGCGCAGCTTGGTACGTGCCCTGGTGTGCACACTCTTCCCTTCAGGGCCTGACTGGACTACAACAAGGGCCTGTGACAGACAGGACCCTGTCCGGCTGTCCTGCAGCTGTCCGGCGGCTTTCCTGCAGCTGTTCTGGGGCTGCCCCTGTCTGCCCTGCAGGCACAGGCTGACAAGTCCTGCGCCCCCCTGTTTCAACTCATTGTTTTTTGGAGGCGGTATCTGTGCGCACAGCTTGCACAGCACCGAATCAGCATATGACACGTCTGCATGAGCATACCCCTGAGCATGCCCCTGTGCATCACCTTATGCACAGCCTTGCGCACAGACTGCCTGCCAGGGCAGCCTGTCTTGCCCTGTGTGTCCTGCTCGGCCTGCCTGCACTCCAGGCTGAGGCCAGGGTCAGGGAATACGGGCCCTCTTCTCAGCGCTTTACCCTTGATGTGCCTGACGGCTGGAAGGAACGCAAGGTCGATGACAGTGTCCAGCTCATTTCCCCGGACAAGAAGACTGTCATGAGCGCCAGACTCTTCCCCAGGGAAGGCAAGAGGGCTGAGGCCCTGGTGCACAAGGCAGCCAGGGACCTGAATGTAAGCGACATCCATCAGAAGGATGAGAACACCTGGGTCTTCTACGTGTCCTCGGAGAATGTGCGCATCAGAAACTCCCTGCACACCCTGAAGGACAATGTGGTGCTCATCTCTGTGAGCGGCCCCATGGAAACTGCAGAACCTGTCATTGCCACCCTGAAGGCAAAGGAATAGCCCGTATGGCCTGCCCGCACTGGGCAGGCCCTGTGAATGTGCCTGGATGTCTCAACACGCATAAGCTGCAGCGTATGCACTGCGGCTGCATCATGGTCTGTACCTGCAGATAACATGCAACGAGAAGCGTTCCAGAATACAGTTTTCCTGCAGCACATGGGCAGCACAGCCTTAAAAATGCGAAGAAAACTACGTTCCAGAGCCCCTGTACAGGGGCTTTTGTGAAGAAAGTTTCATAGCGCACAATGGCTCTGGACAGGCAAATACAAGTATAACACAGTGCTTTGCTCATAAAAATGAAATAGATTTTCAAAATGACTGTTGACTTTGAAATCCGTTTTCAATATCTTCATTTCAAGGCTGACATCTGACTGATTTCAATGGTTTACTTCTCTCAGCCCGACCATAGCCCCCAAGGAAATCAGG
>CASEWR010000095.1 GCA_949291675.1 uncultured Desulfovibrio sp.
CATGGAAGGCAGCGAGGAGGCTGCAGCCCTGGTGGCAGAGGCTGCCAGAAGCCTTGAGCTGCGCGTCATCACCTGCCGCATGACCGGAGCCCGCAGCACGGCCGAGAACGTGACCATTCTGGGCGGCTTTCGCGATGTGCAGGCTGTAGCTGATCTGGATGAGCTCTTTGTGCGCGCCTTCCAGGAAGGAGCCAGCCAGGTGCTGGCAGTGCGCGCCTGCACACCCTGTGTGCGCCGCGAGGTCCTGGCCGAAGCCCTGGAGGCTGTGCAGCAGGCAGGCCTTGTGCTGGTGCCCCTGACAGACGGGGAGCGCAGCCGGGGGCTGTGCCTGGCTGGCCTGTGCCAGCGCCTTGGCAAGGCCCGCTATACCCAGGGCCTGCTTGCCCGCTGCGATTTTACCTCGGACCTTGCCTTTGCCCTCACAGGCTATGCCAGACATCCTGCCTGGCTTAAGGCTCTGCCTGCCCTTGCCCTCTGCCGCCCCCTGGTGAGCGTGGTGGTGCTGGCAGGAGAGAAGAGCACAACCCTGGCCAATACCATCTATGCTGCCAGCAAGGCCCCTTGGACGCAGTGCCTGGCAGCCCTTTTGCCTGGTGCCGAAGACATGGCTGCAGATGCCGCAAAGACCGGTGCCAGGGTGGTCAGCCTTGCTGACCTTCCAGCCCTCACAGGAGAGGTGGAGGCCATGGCAGGGCGCTATCTGCTGCTGGTGGCAGATGGCGTGCTGTTGCCTGAGAATTTTGATCTTGCCGTGTGGGAGACCATGCAGCAGGACAAGGCCGTGCTGGGTGCCTTCTCCCTGCCTGCCTCCCAGCCCTCTTTGCAGCGCACCTTGCGCTGGCTCGGCTCTGTGGCACGGCCAGGCCAGGGCACAGGGCCCTGGCTTGAGCAGGGTATCTTCCTTGAGCGCGCTCTCTTTGTGCGCCTTGGCGGCCTGAGTGGCGAAGCAGGCCTGGAAAACACAGATGTCAGTGCGGCTGTGGCCAGATTAGTGAGCCATGCAGCCCTTGAGGGCCGCACTGTGGTGCACAACAAGCGCGTGCGCCTGCTGGCCCGCAAGCTGGCAAATGATGCCGCAGGCAGGGGCCTGCTGGCCCAGGCCAGGGAAGGCGTGGACACCATTCTGGGCAAGAAGGGCCAGCCTGGTCAGCAGGGTGCCAGGGCCGGGAAGGGTGATGCTGCTGACAGCGGCACTGCGCGTGGCGGCAGGTCCCGGGGAGCAGAGCTGCTGGCCCAGGCCAGGGCCATGGTGGACAATTGCGATCACTGCGGGCGCTGCACACACTGCTCACCCATGCTGCACAGGCATGGCATGGACCTCTCGGACCTGCCCGGCAAACCCCTGCTTGCCTGGCACTGCTTCCTCTGCAATTCCTGCACCCTTGCCTGCGACAAGGGCATTGACGGTGTGGCTCTGGCCAGGCTTTTGCGCAAGGCCCATGTCTGCAGTCACGGCAACCGTCTGGCACGGCCAGGCCACGGCAAAACCCTGGCCCTGGCACGCCTGGTGGGCGTGAGCGCCCGCTCGGCACGTCCGGGCAAGAACCTGCTCATGGATGCAGACTTCTGCTGCGCCTACCCGAAGACCGCCCTTGCCCTGGCGCGCTTCCTGTATGACAACGGCAGAGGTGTCATTCTGGCAGAGAGCGGCGCAGCCCTGGCAAATCTTGGCATGGAAGAGGCTGCCTGCAAAAAGGTGGCAGCCCTGCGCAGGGTCATGGAAGAAAAGGGCGTGACCACCCTCTATGCCATCAGCCCTGTGACCTGCGCCTGGCTGGTGTCCAGAGGCATCAGCACAGAGCCTGTGTTCACAGCCCTGCGCGAACTGCTCATGCGCCCCCTGGACCTCGGGCCCTACCATGTCATGATCCCCTGCGCTGACAAGGGGAAGGAGAGCTTTGGTTCCTCGCTGCAGCCCCTGCTCAGCGGTTCCTTCCGGGAAATTGACATTCCCTGCTGCGGCGGTGGCGGCGAGGCGGCTGTGCTTGAGCCCCAGCTCTCCTCCCAGCTCAAGCAGGCTGTAAAATCCGTGCTGCGCGGCAATGAGCGCGTGCTCACCTATGCCACCCACTGCGCTGAGAGCCTTGCCAGGGCAGGTGTGCCCACAGAGCACGTGCTCTCGGCTCTGTTCGGCCTGGCAGAGCGCCCCCAGGCAGGGCCTGCCCAGATAGCAGCCCTGGTGCGCTCCCTTGTGCAGGTGGCAGCCCTTGGCAAAGACACAGCCCAGCCTGCCCCTGAAGCCCAGGGCCTGATGCTGCGCGGCCTGGACGATGTGCAGGGCGATGTGCAGGGCGCAGCAGACAGCGCAGCTTCAGCAGCAGAGACACAGGCAGCAGCCGCAGCAGACGCAGCAGACGGGACTGCCGCACAGCGCGTGCAGCAGCGCATGCAGCAACCTGTCGACGAGCAGGCCGGGCAGGCCGTCAGCGCCCGTCAGGATGATCATGCCAGCCAAGCCGATCAGGCCGACCATGCCGGGCAGGCCGGGCAGGACGCCCGGGATGACCTGGCCAGTCAGGCAGCTCAGCCCGGCCAGCAGAGCCTGCTGCAGCTGCAGACCGTGCAGGAAGCACAGGCCACACAGAGCGTGTACACACAGGATGTTCAGGATGCACAGCCTGTACAGGCCGCAGCGACAGTGCTCACGGCTCAGCCTGCCCCGCAGGCTGCAGCCAGCAAGGCCCCTGCAGCTCCGGCTGCCGAAGCAGAGCCGAAGGGCAATGCCGTGTCGCGCTTTTTGCGCCGCATTCTCTCGCCTGAGCCTGCCCCTGGGCAGACATCTGCAGACGGACTGGACATTCACATGGATGGCCCTGCAAACAGCCCGATGGACAGCCCGATGGACAGCATGGCGGGCAGCCCGGATAGTTCACAAGGCGGCCTGGCAGGCCTCTCTGGCCAGACTGACGCAGCCAGAAGCCAGGCGGACACTGCCCGCATAGAGCAGGCCCCTGCAGGCCCGGCTGTGGGGAGCGTTCCCGGGGACGCACACAGGAGCGCATCTTTGCAGCAGCCGCTGCAGCCAGGACCTCAGCAGGCAGCACAGTCAGAAGCACAGCCTGTACAGCAGCATGCAGCGCAGGCCGCTCAGCCTGCAGCAAGTCAGGCAACCAGTCAGACAGCCGGCCAGGCAATCAGCCATGCAGCCGCTCAGACAAACGGTCAGGCAGCGCGGCATGCTGCGCGGCTCTCCCAGACAGTGCAGACCGGCGCACATGTCCAGCAGTATGCCTTACAGGACGTCAATGTGTTGTTGCAGAGTACTGGCCAGCAGCCTGCTCAGCAGGCAGGGCATATGACCTGGGGTGCAGCAGCACGTGCCCAGGCAGACGCTGTCCGTGCTAAGACTGACGCAGCCCGTGCCCAGGCAGACGCTGTCCGTGCGCAGGCTGACGCTGTCCGTGCTCAGGCAGACGCAGCCAGGGCTCAGGCAGACGCAGCCCGGGCTGCAGGGCAGCTGCCAGGGACCTGGGGACAGGGTGTGCAGACCTGGGGCCAGAGCGTGCAGCCTGTCCAGACCATACGGACGACCTGGGGACAGACAGCCAGGGTGCAGACAGTGCAGCCAGTGCAGACAGTACAGACCTGGACGACAGCCCCGGTCTCAGCCCCGGCAGCACGGCCTGCTCAGAACCATGAGTCAGTGCCGCAGGCGCCAGCCCATCAGGCGGCGCCTGTGACAGCGTCGCAGGCAGCCTCCCAGGCAGTCTCCCAGTCAGTCTCTCAGACAGCTTCCCAGGCCCGGCCCGTTCAGGCCCAGACTGGAGCTGCACAGGCCAAAGCCGGACCGCAGCGCCCCGCGCAGCCTGCCCCTGAGGTGGTGATTGTCTCCAATGGCTTTGCCAGGGGGCAGCGCAGACAGGTCAATGTGCAGGTGGCTGTCCCCCTGAAGGATTTCAAGTAAGGACTTCAAGTAAGGACGTCAGCTGTCAGCTCTGCAGACTGCACAGGAGTCCGCAAGGACGGGCGTTCACGCCCTGTCAGCCCTGCAGACAACACGGGGGCCCTTTCCCGCACGGGAAGGGGCCCCCGCCTCATGACAGTCCGGTGCCTGCGGTCAGGACACAACAAAAGACCTGCACGTGCCGGAAAGGCGTGTGCAGGTCAGTGCTGAGTATGCTCTGCAGATCGTGGTACGTGATGGAGGTTTGGTCGGAGGTTTGGAAGACGTAGTCCGGAGTACCTGGCCCGAACAGTGTGAGTCGTGTGAGCTGTTGCCGTGCTCTGCTGACGCTGGTGAAGGTTTCTGCACAGAACTGCCGCATCCCGGACGCAAGGCAGGGAAGAGGTCCTGTGCACGTCATGTTAGTCCTGCCTCTGGCCCCTGCGTTCCCACAAACGCATTTCCTGCATCTTCTTGCGGCGCATGCGCACAAGGCCCTTGGCGGTCAGGGAGACATCCTTCTTGAGGCCCCACTTGGCCTTGTATTCCTTTGCGGTGAGGCCGTGGGTCTTGAGATGACGGATGGTCATCACCTTGAACTTCTTGCCACACTCAAGGCAGGTCACATAGGACTCGCCAATGGAACGTCTGGGATCCACAGCAGGAGCTGTGACGCTGCCGTCGCCCTCAATGGTATTCTCGAGAGCGTGCGCCACCTCGGACACATAGGTGGCCACTTCAGCAGCAGTCATGGGCCGCACACCAGCCTGTGCACGGGCAATTTCCAGCGCCTGCTGCAGGATATCCTGATTTGCCATAAATGCACTCCTTTACGTTTTTTACGTGTAAAAGGACAAAGTCAAAAAAAATAAGATGACGGATACTGTCATAGGACGTACATACTGTCAAGATCCATTTTCTTTGCTTTTTTTCGTCCTGCAACTTTTTGAGAGGAAAAGAAAAAGGAACAAGCAAGAAACAGGCAAGGAACAGACTATGAGCAGGGATGAAGCAGTTATGAAACCGGCATGTGCCGGGACTTCAAGAAGAGTGACGAAAGGTCACAAAAACGAACAGGCAAAGCCTGTGTGCCTGTGCCTGCCGGCATGCTGGGCGGGAAGAACGAGCCGGCACAGAGCGCTCTGGACTGCAGCGCGCCTGTACTCAGCATAGCTGCACTCAGCGCGCCTGCACAGCATGGGGAAGGCCGGGAGCAAAGGAGGTGGCCTCATAGATGCAGGAGCCGTCCCGCATACCGGCCCTGTCAGAGCCCGAGAGAATGAGCAGCTGGCGCTCGCCCGGCCTGATGGCAACGCAGGTGGTACGAATGCGGTGTTCTCTTTCCCTGCCCGGGATGAGGACCTGGCCAATGGGAATGCCGTATTTGTTGAGCACAAGCACGCGCCCCTGGCGCACAATGCCTATATAGAGGTTGCCGTCTGCATCCACACGCATGGAGTCAGGCCCTGGTCCTGTAAAGTGGCAGGCCACAAAGCTTCCCGTGGGCAGCACTGTGGTGGGCGACGTCAGCATGGCAAGGTGCAGGGTGTTGCGGGCAAACTCCGTGACATAGAGTGTTGTGCCATCAGGCGAAAGGGCAATGCCATTGGCCTTGCAGAGATTGGGAATGACACAGGTAATGGTTGAGAAGTCCGGGCTGACATAGTAGGCGCCGCCCAGAGGTTCGGTGGCAGAGCCGCGAAAATCCGAGAAATAGAAGCCGCCCTCTTTGTCAAAGCAGAGATCATTGGGAAAGTAGCCACGCTCAGGGGAGACAATGGTTTCAAGGCTCATGTCCTGCAGATTGAGGGCAAAGATGCCGCCCAATGTTCCCTTCACACCCACAATGAAGAGGCGTCCGTCCTTGTGAAAGGCAAGGCCTGCAGGGGCATAGCCGTCAGGCAGGGAAAAGACAGGGGAGAGCTCGCGCAGTGCCGTGATGCGCATGATGGTTTTGCCAGTCACATCGCAGAAGAACAGGCTGCCATCCGGGGCAAAACAGGCGGCCTCCAGAATATGGTTTTCCCTGGTCACGGCAAAATAGGGGCGGGCAGTCTCGCTGACAAGATGCCGCTCTGCAGGGGGAATGGGCAGGGGACCCTGCACCTCAGAGGTATAGTCAAGGGCCTTCGGGTGTTCGGGAAAGGACACAAGTCCTGCGCTCAGACAGAGAAGGAGTGCGGCAGGAAGGGCAATGCGGTCGTACAATCGTGTCATCGTCAGTCAGCGCTTCAGGATGCGCAGCCTCCTTGGTGTGAGTTACGTCTGTCTGTGATGTCTGGCTGTGATGCCTGTGGTGCCTGCCCTGGCTGCACCAGACTGGCAGAGCCCCGTGCAGTCTCCTGGCTGGCCCCGTGCTGGCCCGGACATTGTGTTCGTGCGCTGCCAGGCACAGGGCAGTCAGTGTCCATGGCCTGCAAAAGGGAGCGATGGTGCAGGCTGCACACTGGCTGCACACAGCGCATTTTTTGACAAAAGACCTGGTGACAAAGGACCTGGTGGCAAAGGACCTTGAGAAACAGGGCCGGAACAGGGAAGGGGAGACACACAGGCCCGGGGAGAAACGCAGCAGAGAGAATACAGTGTCCGGCAGGGCCGTGCATCCTGTGTCTGCTGCCCTGTGTCTGCCGTACTGTGTTGGGCACCCTTTCTTCGTGCCTACCGAAAGTTGTGTACTTTCGTCAAGCAGGACATGTGTGCGAAGGTGCAGGGAGGAGAATGCATTCCAGGTAAAGTGGTTCAGCCACTCTGCCCTGTCTGTCTGCCTGCAGTTACAGGGGGACTTTCAGCACACGAGCCGTACCTGCAGGCTGAATGAGAGAGGAAGACAAGAAGAGTACAGGGCAATGAACAGCGTCACACACAGGTCACACACCAGGGACAAGAAGGCCACGGGCTGCCATGCACAGCGCACACACAGGACAACAGCCAGACAGCGTCTGTACAGTCTGGTTCAGCGGGCCATAGCATATTTTGCTGCCCGGGACCAGAGGTTGTGCAGAGAAAACTGCAGTCCCTTTGCACAAAGCCCGGGCAGCAGGGCTGGCAAAGTACAGTTGTCCTGTGCAGCCTCAAGCTGCAGGAAGTGCGGGACAGGGATGGTACTGCAGGCATGGAGATTCAGGCATGAAGACTGGAAGAGATGCTGCAGGTGGCAGCAAAGGGGCAAAGCCTTGCGAAATGACAGCGACATGCAGGGGAACAGGCCGCTATGCCCAG
>CASEWR010000096.1 GCA_949291675.1 uncultured Desulfovibrio sp.
CTGTCTGCCTTTCCCCTGCATGTATTGACGCGGCATGACACGTGCTTATCTATTGGCTGTGGCCTTTGTGAGGGCCTGTCCTGATGTGTCCTGAAAAGGACACCGGCTGTTCTCCCCCCTTGTCAGGGCTGGGCAGCGGGACAGGCGCAAAACGCAGGGGCAGAGAATGCATGCCCTGCCCGGGCCTTTTTTTTCAGCCAGGGAGTCCGCGTCAGAGAATGGCAGGTATGACCTGCATCGCGAACAAAAGGGCTTCTCGGAGGAACAATGCCAACTTCTCAGAGTGATTTTTACCAGCGCCTGGGCGTGGACCGCAATGCGGACCAGGCAACCATAGCCAGGGCATACAAGAAACTTGCCAAGAAGTATCACCCGGACCTCAATCCAGGTGACAAGAATGCAGAAGAGAAATTCAAGGAAATAAACGAAGCCTATGAAGTTTTGAAGGATCCGGACAAGCGCAAGCAGTACGATCTGCTTGGCTCCAACTGGCAGCAGGGACAGAACTTCGGCGGTTTTGACGGATTCGGCGGCTTTGACGGCTTTGGCCAGGGCGGGCAGCGCTTCACCTACAGCAGCCAGAACATGGGCGGAGGCTTTGAAGACCTTTTCGGCTCCATCTTCGGCCAGGGCGGTCCCTTTGGTGGCGGCTCCCGCCAGTACCAGCGTGCTCCGAGGCGCGGTGCAGACATCAATGTGAACATTGAGCTCACCCTTGCCCAGGTGCAGGAAGGCGGCAGGCGCCAGATTGGCCTCAACCTCAACGGCGAGCACAAGACCTATGATGTGACCATCCCCAGGGGCATACGTGATGGCGGCAAGCTCCGTCTCACCGGCAAGGGACGTCCCGGCCCCGGTGGCCCGGGCGATCTGCTGGTGACAGTGCGCTACCGCCAGGATCCCGTCTTCAAGGTGAACGGCCAGGAGCTGCAGTGCGATGTGCCTGTGGCCCCCTGGGAAGCCGTGCTCGGCGGCACCATCGAGGTGCCCACCCTGGAAGGCAGTGTGCGCATCACTCTTCCTCCCAACTGCAGCTCGGGCCGCGGTTTTCGTCTGCGCGGCAAGGGCCTCGGCCCTGACGGACAGCGTGGCGACATCATTGCCCGTATCCAGGTGCAGGTGCCTGCACAAAGCAGTGAGAGGGAAGTGGAACTGTGGAAGGAACTTGCCTCGTGCTCCACATTCAGGCCAAGGCAGAGGGGGTAGGTCGTCATGCAGGGCGAAGTCACAAGAAAGATGCTCAGCCAGCTGGACACTATGGCCGAGATACAGGTGTGGCAGCAGGAGCTGCCGGCAGTCTCGAAGCTGCTGAGCGAAGAGGAATTCCTCCGTCTCACCGGCCTTGCCGGGGAACATCTGCAGGAGCTTGTGCAGCTTGACTGGCTTGACTGTGTCAGGACCAGTGAGCGCATACTCTTCCGCAGCCAGGATGTCTTGCGGGTGCGCAAGCTTGAGAGATTGTGCAGCGACTTCGAGCTCTCCACCTTAGGCGGCACCATTGTGGTGGATTTGCTTGCACGCATCGAGGAACTGGAAGACGAACTGCGCCATCTGCGCGGTCTGCTCTAGCGCCACTGGACACAACATCTGCGGCATATCTGGCCGCTCAGAAAAGGGGGAGCCTTGTGAAGGTCTCCCCTTTTCTGCATTCATGCTTCCCGCATCAGTGTTCTCTGCGCCAGTGCTCCTTCCACCAGTACTCCCGTCAAAAGCACTCCCGCCAAAAGCTGCATCGTCATTTCTGTCTTGTGCCTGCCATGCGCCTGCATGCACAAAGGGGCCAGGGAGGCAAATATTTCACTCCTTTTGCCTTTGTGGTCTGGACAAGTAGAAGGTCATGCTTATTTCTTCTTGTGCAGGGGGAATGGGAGCAAAAAAGCATATATCTTCTTTGCAACTGCCATGACAGGCTTCAGAAAGAAGATGCTTTTTTCCTGTACTCTTTGCGGACAATACTTTTTATGTACGCACATGAGCGCTGCAAAAACAGCGCAAAAATATTTGTGTAAGAGACGATACACCGGACACAGGAACAGAAAGCGTCAGTGCTGACGCAATCGGTCCCGCACCGTGGACCGGGGAGAAACTATGAACATTGAAAAATTTACCGACAAGGCCAGAGAAGCGCTTGGTGATGCCCAGGGCATAGCCAATGGCTTCGGGCATCAGGAAACGGATACAGCCCATCTTGCCCTTGCCCTGGTACGCCAGGAAAAGGGCATCGTTCCTGCCATTCTGCAGCGCATGGGCGTGCAGCTCAAGGCACTGGATGTTGCCATTGAGGAAGCTGTGCGCAAGCGTCCTTCCGTGTCCGGCATGGCAGTTGAGCCAGGCAAGCTCATGGTGAGCCAGCAGCTTCTGCAGGCCATCACCACAGCCCAGAAGGAAGCCGCACGCATGCACGATGAATACGTGAGCGTGGACCACCTCTTCTGTGCCATCACTGACGAACCTTCCTCCACACCGCTTGGCAAGGTTTTGCGCGAATACGGCCTTTCCAGAGCTGCCTTCACCAAGGCCATGGAAGAGCTGCGCGGCGGCGCCAGAGTCACCAGCGCCACGCCTGAGGAAACTGTGGAGGCCTTGAGCAAGTACGCCCGCGACCTTCTGCAGTATGTGCGTGACGGCAAGCTCGATCCTGTCATCGGCAGGGACGAGGAAATCCGCCGTGTCATCCGCATCCTCTCGCGCAGAACCAAGAACAACCCTGTGCTCATTGGTGAGGCAGGCGTTGGCAAGACAGCCATTGTGGAAGGCCTGGCCTTCCGTATCGTCAAGGGTGACGTGCCCGAGAACCTCAAGGGCCACAAGCTCTATGCCCTGGACATGGGCGCCCTCATTGCCGGCGCCAAGTACCGCGGCGAGTTCGAGGAACGCCTCAAGGCAGTGCTCAAGGAAGTGGAGAAGAGCGAAGGCACCATCATCCTCTTCATTGACGAGCTGCACACCATTGTGGGCGCAGGCAAGACTGAGGGCTCCATGGATGCCGGCAACCTGCTCAAGCCCATGCTGGCCAGAGGCGAGCTGCACTGCATTGGTGCCACCACCCTGGATGAGTATCGCAAGTACATTGAGAAGGATCCTGCCCTGGAGCGCAGATTCCAGCCTGTGCTGGTGGAAGAGCCCTCTGTGGAGGACGCCATTTCCATCCTGCGCGGCTTGAAAGAGCGCTTTGAAGTGCATCATGGCGTGCGTATCAGTGACTCCGCCCTGGTGGAAGCAGTGATGCTCTCCCACAGGTACATCCCGGACAGGCAGCTGCCGGACAAGGCCATTGACCTCATTGACGAGGCCGGGGCCATGATCCGCACAGAAATCGACTCCCTGCCCACAGAACTGGATGAAATCAACCGCAAGGTCATGCAGCTTGAGATCGAGCGCGAAGCCCTGCGCAAGGAAGAGGATGATGCCTCCCGCGAGCGCCTGGGCAAGCTTGAAAACGAGCTTGCCGAGCTGCGTGCCTCCCAGGCTGAAATGCGCAGCCAGTGGGAGCGCGAGAAAAGCGAAATCGAGCATGTGCGCAAGCTCAAGGCTGACATCGAGCTTGTGAACAATCAGATCGAGGACGCCCAGCGCCGCGGCGATCTCAACAGGGCTGCAGAGCTCAAGTATTCAAGGCTGCCTTCGCTCAAAAGCGATCTGGACAAGGCCCTGAAGGAACAGCAGCAGCGCGAGGGCAAGCTGCTGCGTGAGGAAGTGGGCCCGGACAACGTGGCCCAGATTGTGGCCAAGTGGACAGGTATTCCTGTGACCAGGCTCATGCAGTCCGAACGCGACAAGCTGCTCAAACTCGGCGATCAGCTGCACAAGCGTGTGGTCGGTCAGGACGAGGCAGTGACTGCCGTGGCAGAAGCTGTGCTGCGCTCCCGTGCAGGTCTGGCAGACCCGGCACGCCCCACAGGCTCCTTCCTCTTCCTGGGCCCCACTGGCGTTGGCAAGACGGAACTGTGCAAGGCCCTTGCCGAAGCACTCTTTGACACAGAGGACAACATGGTCCGCCTTGACATGAGCGAGTACATGGAAAAGTTCTCTGTCTCCCGCCTCATTGGTTCCCCGCCAGGATACGTGGGCTATGAGGAAGGCGGCCAGCTCACCGAGGCAGTGCGCCGCAAGCCCTATTCCGTGGTGCTCTTCGATGAAATCGAAAAGGCCCACCCCGATGTCTTCAACACCCTGCTGCAGGTGCTTGATGACGGCCGTCTCACAGACAGCCAGGGCCACACCGTGGACTTCCGCAACACGATTATCATCATGACCTCGAATATCGGCTCAAAGCGCCTGCTGCAGGGCATTGACGAGCATGGTGAGCTCGATGGCAGTGCACGTCAGGACGTGCTCAACGAGCTGAAGAATCACTTCAGGCCTGAGTTCCTCAACCGTATTGACGAGACTGTCATCTTCACCCCGCTGCGCCGCAGCGAAGTGTCCCGCATTGTGGACCTGCAGCTCGACCTTTTGCGCCGCCGCCTCAGCGACAGGCAGATTGCCCTGGAGCTCACGGACACAGCCAGGGACTTTGTGGCTGACGAGAGCTACGATCCCATCTACGGCGCCCGTCCGCTCAAGCGCTACGTGCAGCACTACATCGAAACGCCGCTGGCCCGCAGCATCATTTCCGGTGCTGTGCGTGACGGCCAGACCGTGGTGGTGGATGTGAAGAACGGTGAGCTGAGCTTCGAGCCGAAGAACAGCTGACGAAAGCAAAGACTGAACAATGCCGGTCTGGCGGTTCCTGACGGTCCCTGACGACAGCAGACGACATCAGGCAAAAGCTGCCAGCAAACAGACAGAAGGGGTCCTTTGTCATGTTCCTGTGACAAAGGGCCCCTTTTTCTGATCAAGATGCTGCGTCTCCATGCAGATCATGCAGATCATGCAGATACAGACGCATGCTCCTGCAAAAAGCCTTCCGCAAGAGTGGTGTGTGCGCAGGCAACCTTGAGGCTGGCAGGGATTTTCTGGCGAAATACAGGCACAACTGCTGCCTCGCCCGGGGAATGCTGCAGGTATTGCGGGCCGCAGGAACGCAGGCGACAGGCAGGGGAAAGCCATGCAGAAGTGGTTGCACCACTCTGTAACTTGCCGGGCAAAACCATGTATGTGCCTTGAAAAAGTCTGAAAACATGCTGCAAAACGCATGGCCATACAGGAAAAAAGAGACGGCGGAACAGGGAAGAGAAGCTGCAGCCAGTGCCCTGAGACTGCACATTGCTGCTGTCATCTTTCTGTTTTTGTTGACTTCTCCTGGTGGCAGGCGTATCTTTTGAGAGTCTGACTGTATTGCAACACAGCAGCGGGAGAAATGCCGCAGGACGTCGTTTTTCCCGCACCTGGAGGTACCATGGCCAGAGAAGCCTTGATCAAAGATTTTGAAGCTATGCTCGGCAAGGAAAATGTCTTTTCCTCCGAAGCAGACCGTCGCACCTATGCCTATGATGCAGCAGTGCTCAACCCTGTTGTCCCAGCCTTTGTGCTGCGCCCCACCACCACCGAACAGCTCGGTCAGTGTGTGGTGAAGCTCTACAATGAAGGCGTACCCATGACCGTGCGTGGCGCAGGCACCAATTTGTCCGGCGGCACCATTCCGGACACCAGTGACACAGTTGTCATTCTCACCTGCGCCCTGAACCGCATTCTCGAAATCAACACCAACGACCTGTATGCCGTGGTGGAACCTGGTGTCGTGACTGCCGATCTTGCCGCAGCTGTGGCAGCCAAGGGCCTGTTCTATCCCCCGGATCCCGGCTCCATGAGTGTGAGCTCCATCGGTGGTAACATCGCCGAGAACGCCGGCGGCCTGCGCGGCCTCAAGTACGGCGTGACCAAGGACTACGTCATGGGCGTGGAATTCTTTGACGCCACTGGCGGCTGGGTGCGCAGCGGTTCCCGCACCGTGAAATGCGTGACCGGCTACAACCTCGCCGGCATGTTCATCCAGAGCGAAGGCACCCTCGGCGTGCTCAGCCAGGCTGTGCTGAAACTCGTGCCTCCGCCGAGAGCCTCCAAAGCCTGTCTCGCCGAATTCGACGACCTGCAGAAGGCCGCCGAAGCCGTGGCCGGCATCATTGCAGAGCACATCCTGCCCTGTACCCTGGAGTTCCTTGACAACAATACCATTGTCAAGGTTGACGACTTCACCCACATCGGTCTGCCCCGCAACGCCGCAGCCATCCTGCTCATCGAAGTGGACGGCCATCCGGCCCAGGTTGCTGACGACGCCGAAGCCGTGGAGCGCGTGCTGAAGGCCTGTGGCGCCACTGCCGTGCATGTGGCCCGCGATGCTGCCGAAAAGACCAAGCTCTGGGAAGCCAGACGCCAGGCTCTGCCCGTGCTTGCCCGCGTGAAGCCCACCACAGTGCTCGAAGACGCCACTGTGCCGCGCTCTCAGATCCCTGCCATGATGAAGGCCATCACCGAGATCTCCAAAAAGTACAGAGTGGATGTGGGCACCTTCGGTCATGCCGGCGACGGCAACCTGCATCCCACCTTCCTGTGCGACAAGCGCGACAAGGAAGAATACGCCCGCGTGGAAGCCGCCATTGACGAGATGTTCGACACTGCCATCAAGCTGCAGGGCACCCTGTCCGGCGAACATGGCATCGGCACCGCCAAGGCCAAGTGGATGGAAAAGGAAACCTCCCGCGGTACCATTCTCTTCTCCAGACGCCTGCGCAAGGCACTGGATCCCAAGGGTCTGCTCAATCCCACCAAGCTCGTCGGGATCATGGGAGGCGAATAATGGCTGATGTTAAAGCGCTCGTAAGCCGTCTGATGACGCTTGAGGACAGGATTATTGCCTGTATGCGCTGCGGCAACTGCCAGGCCGTGTGCCCCATGTTCGGGGCCACCCACATGGAAGCTGACGTTGCCCGCGGCAAGCTTGCCCTGGTTGACGATCTTGCCCATGAACTGATTCGCGACCCGGATGCCGTGGCAGACAAGCTCGGACGCTGCCTGATGTGCGGCTCCTGTCAGGCCAACTGCCCCTCTGGCGTGAAGATTATGGATATCTTCCTGGAAGCCAGGGAAATCGTCTACAACTACCAGGGACTGAGCCCCGTCAAGAAGGCCATCTTCCGCGTGGTGCTGGGCAATCCGAAGCTGTTCAATGTGAGCATGCGCATCGGCAGCCCTGTCTCTCACCTCCTCTTCAAGAAGGACCATTCTGCCCAGAAGACGGTGAGCTCTCCCCTGCTGCGTCCCCTTATCGGTGACAGGCACATCCGTTCCCTGCCCAATACGCCTCTCCATGTCCGTGTGGGCAGCCTGAACGAACCGCGCAAGGCCGGCGGCATGAAGATCGCCTTTTATCCCGGCTGCATGGGCGACAAGTACTATGTCGAGATGGCAGAAGCCTGCCTGAAGGTCTTCAAACATCACAACGTGGCTGTGTACATGCCTTCGGACTTTGCCTGCTGCGGCATTCCTGCCGTGTCCTCCGGCGACGGCAAGGCCATGGTCATGTATCTGCGCAAGAACCTTGAGCTTCTGGCAGCCTCTGACTTTGACTATATCGTCACCCCCTGCGGCTCCTGTGCCGGCACCATGAAGGAATACTGGCCCAAGTACGCCCGCCGCATTGACGACGCCGCTGCACTGCTGGCCAGGAAGCTTGCCGGCAAGACCATGGACGTGACCCAGTTCATCGTGGATGTGCTTGGCGTGCATGCCGTGGCTCCCAGGGACAATGCCGTGGATGTCACCTACCATGACTCCTGTCACCTGCGTAAGGGTCTTGGTGTGCAGTCTCAGCCCAGAGAGCTTATCCAGGCCAACCCAGGCTATCACTTTGTGGAAATGAAGGAAGCCGAACGCTGCTGCGGCTGCGGCGGTTCCTTCACCCTCTTCCACTATGACCTGAGCATGGAGATTGGTCAGCGCAAGCGGAACAATATTGTGGACAGCAAGGCCCCGATTGTTGCCGCTGCCTGCCCTGCCTGCATGCTGCAGCTCGAAAACGTGCTGGCGACCAACAAGGACAGCGTGGTTGTGAAGCATCCTGTGGAAATCTACGCTGAAAGCCTCTAGGCTCTGCAGATTTTCCAGACTGAAGACTGAAACCTGAAGAGGGCCTGTCCCTCTTGTACAATACCTGAGCGTGTCCCTCATGCAGGGGCACGCTCTTTTTAATGCTGCAGACATGCAGGCCCGCTGCAAAAGCAGTGTTCACACAGGCCGTGTGCGGCCGTTATGCCTCTTGTGCTGCAGACAGCCATCTTGCTTTCCCCTGGCAAGCTTGCTACTCAGTCAGGGCAGAACAGGCCCTCACAGGGCTGAAGCACAAGAGTCCTTCCCTCTTTTTCCCAATGTACATTCCCCCAATTTTCTCAAGGAGATCTGGCAGATATGGGCATTCAGGCAGCATGTGTCCTTGCAGCAGGCAAGGGAACCCGTATGCATTCCGCAAAACCCAAGGTGTTGCAGACCGTTCTCGGTGAGCCCATGGTGCGCTATGTGCTGCACGCACTGGAAGAGCACTTTGCCGGCAATATCTGGCTGGTGACAGGGCACGGTGCCGAGGCAGTGCAAAAGAGCGTGCTCTCCTTTGCCCCTGACGCACACTTTGTGCTGCAGCGCGAGCAGCTGGGGACAGGGCATGCCCTGGCCTGCGCCCTGCCTGCGCTTAAGGAAGCCGGTGTGGATCGCGTGCTGGTCATCAACGGCGACATTCCCCTGGTCGGGCGCAAGGTACTGGCAGACTTCCTGGCAGGTTGTGCGGACACGGACCTGGCCTTTGCCACCATCACCCTGCCGGATCCCGGTGCCTATGGCCGCATAGTGCGCAAGGATGGCCACCTGCTCGGTATTGTGGAGGCAAAGGACTACGAGATTTCCAGATACGGTGCCCCGTCCGGCGAGGTCAATGCCGGTCTCTACTCCCTGAAACTTGCACTGTGCGAGGAGCTGCTGCCCCTGATTGGCAATGCCAACAAGAGTGGTGAGTACTACATCACTGACCTTGTGGGCCTGGCCCTTGAGCGCGGCTACACGGTGAAGGGTGTTGTCTGCGGCAACAATACAGCCCTTCTGGGTGTGAACTCGCCCCTTGAGCTTGCCGAGGCCGAGGCCATGCTGCAGAAGTCCGTGAACAGTGCGCTGCTGGCCTCGGGCGTGCTTTTGCATGCGCCGCAAACAGTGCGCATCTCCCCCTTTGCCGAGATTGAGCCCGGTGCAGACATCACCGGTCCCTGCGAAATCACCGGCCACAGCAGGGTGTGCGCTGATGCACGCATCATGACCAGCTGTGTTGTGCGTGATTCCGTGGTGGAAGGCGGCGCGGAAATCCGTCCCTTCAGCCACCTTGAGAATGCCATTGTGCATGCCGAGGCCCTGGTCGGCCCCTATGCCAGACTGCGTCCAGGCGCCGAGCTCGGCTGCCGCTCCCATGTGGGCAACTTCGTGGAACTGAAGAAGACACAGCTTGGTGAGGGCGCCAAGGCCAATCACCTGACCTATCTCGGTGATGCTGTCATCGGCAGCGGTACCAATATCGGCGCAGGCACCATCACCTGCAATTATGACGGCAGGCACAAGTTCCAGACCCATATCGGTGCCAATGCCTTCATTGGTTCCAATACAGCCATGGTGGCTCCGGTGCGGGTAGGGGACAATGCCCTGATCGGGGCCGGCTCTATCATTACCAAGGATGTGCCTGACAATGAGCTTGCCATTGCCAGAGCCCGCCAGAAGAATCTCGGCGCCAGGCGCAACCTTGGCACGGACGGGGAAAAGAAGTAGTCTTGGTGGCACCGGACCAGCCTGGCCAGCCGGGCCAGTTGGAGCTCTTGCACCAGCCGGATCAGCCGGCGCAGGCCTGACAGGCCCGCCTTGCAGGGACCTTGGGGGCCACAGGGACCGGCAGGGGGCAGCTTGTCCTGCAGTCTGCACTGTGCAGGAAGCTCCCGGGCCTTGCTGCAGTCCGCGAACAGGGCAGCAATCTGCAGGATTTTCAAAAACCTGGAACAGAATGTTGCAAATCTGTCACTGATTTCTTGCAAAGGTCAAAGGCATGGAGTATAAGAAAGCCATGGACAATCTCCAAAGACTGGAACACGAAGTACACAGACTTATCTCTGAACTACGTGCCACGCAGGCTGAACTTGCAAAGTCTGAAGAGATGTGTGCTTCGTTACAGGAGCAAAACCGTACGATGCGCCGCTCCCTGGAAGACGCAACTGTCAAAAGGGAGAAAATCCTGACCCGGATCGATGCTGTCATCAGTAAAATCGAAACTCAGTGCGGCGCGGAGAACGTTGAGTGACACAAGATTCTACGAACCTTAACCTTCTCGGAATTTCCATCCCCCTCAAGGCAGGGGCCGACTCCGACAGGATGCGCGAAGCGGTGGAACTGGTCCAGAAGAGCTTTGACGACCAGACGCACAGGGCTCGCAGTGGACAGAACAAGGAAACTCTTTTGATTCTCACTGCCCTGGGACTGGCTGACAAGTTGCTGCAGCTCAAAAAACAACAGCAGGAGTCGGACATCCGCATCTCAGCGCTGTTGAACTATATAGACTCATCGAATTAATTTGCATTCCCCTGACCGGCACGTGATTCCTCTCCCAGTGCTGACCGAACAAGCTTGTATGAGGGAGCTGGTTTCTGTTTCCCCTGTGCATGCCCGGCCCATGACCGGGAGTCCTAAAGGAAATATACTGGCGCCCACCCTGGGAAACCGGGTTCTACATTGGCAAGGAACACGGCCCGTTGGGGGTCTGCATCAATTCAAGGCAACCTGCCTGACTGCTTCCGACCAGGAAGCCGTCTCGTCCTGAACAGCCCAACACTGGCGAGGTCTCGCAGTGCGGGCTTTTTTTATGCCCTGCGCAAGCCGTCACAGCCTGTTTGACAAGCAATTCGGGAGCCGTCCCGATGTCTGTATGAGGTAGGAACTGTTGTATGGTTTTTGTCTATGTGACAATCGCTCTTGCTGCGGGGCTGGCAGCAGGGTGGTTTATCCATAAATTCGTCGTGACCAAGCGTCTCGGCGATGCAGATACACTGGCACGGCGCATTGTGCTGGAAGCCAGAAAGGAAGCTCAGGCCCAGAAAAAGGAGATCATTCTTCAGGGGAAGGATGATCTTTTCAAACAGAAGAGCGAACTTGAGAACGAATTCCGTGACCGTGAGCGCGAAGCAAAGGCCAGGGAACGCAAACTGGAAGATATAGGCCTCAAGCTGGAAGAAAAGGCAGAGCGTGTGTCTGCCAGAGAGCAGGAACTGCTTTCCCAGGACAAGGAACTTGCACGCAGAGAGCGCCAGATAGAGGAGCAGGAAAGCTATCTTTCCTCCCGCATTGAAGAGCAGGAGCGCAAGCTCCAGGAAATTTCCGGGCTGACCTGCGAGGAAGCCAGGGAACTCTTCATGGCCGAGGTGCGCAACAAGAGCCTGCATGAGGCTGCCCGCATGGTCAGGCAGATTGAGAGCGAGGCAAAGGACCAGGCAGACCGCAAGGCCAAGGAAATCATCTGCAATGCCATCCAGCGCTATGCCGGTGACTACGTGGGCGAGCAGACAGTCACAGCCGTCTCGCTGCCCTCGGAGGACATCAAGGGCCGCATCATCGGCAGGGAAGGGCGCAATATCCGCTCTCTTGAGGCAGCCACGGGCGTGGACCTCATCATTGATGACACCCCTGAGACTGTCATTCTCTCAGCCTACAGCCCCATGCGCAGGGAAATCGCCAAGATGGCCCTGGAGCGTCTCATCCAGGACGGTCGCATCCATCCTGCCCGCATTGAGGACGTGGTGCAGAAGTGCACCCAGGAAATGGATGCCCATGTGCGTGAGATAGGCGAGCAGGCGACCTTTGATGCCGGTGTGCACGGCATTCACCCCGAGCTTGTGAACCTGCTCGGACAGCTGCGCTATCGCACCAGCTTCACCCAGAACGTGCTGCAGCACTCCCTCGAAGTCTCGGCCTTGTGCGGTCTTATGGCAGCAGAGCTCGGCTTTGACGAGAAGAAGGCCAAGCGGGCCGGTCTGCTGCACGATATAGGCAAGGCCCTGGACCATGAAATCGAGGGTCCCCATGCCATCATTGGCGCTGATGTGGCCAAGAAGTACAACGAAGGCAAGGACATTGTGCATGCCATAGCCGCTCACCACGAGGACGTGCGTCCCAACAGTGTGCTGGCTGTGCTGGTGCAGGCTGCGGACTCCATTTCCGGAGCACGACCCGGGGCGCGCAAGGAGCTGCTGGAGAACTATGTGAAGCGCCTTGAGGCCCTGGAATCCATAGCCACCAGCTTTGAGGGCGTGGCCAAGGCCTATGCCATACAGGCAGGCCGCGAAGTGCGCGTCATGGTCAATGTGGACACTGTGGATGACGACATGACCTATGTGCTCTGCAAACAGATTGCCGCCAAGGTGGAGAGCGAGCTGACCTATCCGGGCCAGATTCGCGTCACAGTCATCCGCGAGCGCAGGGCAGTGGCCTGCGCCAAATAGGCCCAGGCGGAACACGGCAGCAACGACAGCAGCGACAGCAGCGAGGGGAGGAAGCAGGACGCTTTCTCCCCTTTGTGCGTTCTGAACGCAGGGCTCGTCCTGAATGCAAAGCTCATCCGGAACACAAAGCTCACCCGGAACGCAAAGCCTGCCCTGCCAGGTACAGACGGCCCCGCTCTGCCAGGGCGCAGTCGCAGCAGCGTACAGTACCACCGGACACTGTGCAGCCGGGGCTAAGCGGCCATACCGGCCGCTTTGCCTGCCAGAAACCAGCAGTCAGGCGGCCGCATGGCAGCTGTGAAGATGGCCCACGGAACACCCCAGGAACAGAAATCTGCAAAAAAAGTTTGCCGGATTTGCAAATTTTTGTTGACAGCAGGGTGCCACAAGCGTAGAAACGCTCCTCACGCCAAGTGAGCACGCTTCCCAAGCGCCTCGCGCAGCGCAGGCCAACAGGCCTCTGGCGGGCAGATTCGAGAACTTCCCCAAAAAAAGTTTTCAGAAAATGCTTGACAGATGAAAACTGAAAAGCCTATAAAGAAGTTTCCCGCGACTCGAAAGACTGATGACAGTTGCATGACGCTGAAAAGAAATTTTCAGAAAAATGAAACAAAGTCTTGACAGTCAGAAGGAAACAGGGCATAAAGCCCAACGCCGCTTGAAACGGCGGCGGTTCTGGTTCATTGACAACTGAAGAGCGAATGGGAAAAAGAACTTTGAGATTCTGATTCCTGCAAAGTACTTCGGTACTACGCAGGGATTTGATACAGATTTAAACTGGAGAGTTTG
>CASEWR010000097.1 GCA_949291675.1 uncultured Desulfovibrio sp.
CTCATCAAAGAGCCCCGGATCTTCCTCCAAAAGCGCCTGCGCTGCTGCCTGCAGGGCCTGCGCTCTCTTCCTGCGCTCGGCTCGTGATGCTGCTCTGACGTCTGTTTCCGGCTGCGAAACTGCAGCTGCCCTGGCAGCACCTGTCTGTGCAGGAGCAGCCGGCACTGCTGTCTGAGCAACAGACGCAGGTCCGGAAGCATGCTCACGCGCAGTGACAGGCCTGCCGGCAGCACCCAGAGCATCCTCTGCAACATCCTCTGCAAAAAGCCCCGCAGGCAGAGACGTGTCAGCAAGCTCTGCATCAGAGTCCCCATCAGAGTCGCCATCAGGAACGGCATTCAGGACAGCATGCTGAACGTCATCATTCTCAGTCCCGCGATCGGTCTGCACATCGTCTGCATGATCGTTTTCATGATCGTCCGCAGCAAAGAGTGCTGCACGCTCTGCAGAGGAAAGATCCCCGGCAATGGTCCCGGGAGCAGCTGTCTCTTGTACAGGGAGCACATCAGGCTCCAGTGTGCGGCCATCAGGCTGCTTTTCTGCAGTCTCCTCCCCTTCCAGCAGCGCAAGCAGGGGCATGCCCCGGGTATCCTGCTGTTTCCCGCGTGCCTTTGCGGCCTTCGGCTTAGCCTGCTCGGGTTCCCTGCGGCGGACAGGCTTTGGTGCATACTGATCCGCATAGCTGTGGTCAAAGGGCACATCAGAGTCTTCGCAGCTGGCAAAGGGAATGTCTTCCTCATGCAGGCGTGCAGGTCTGGTAAAACGCTGCACAGGTGCAGGCAGCAGGGCGTGCCCGCCGTTGTCTGCAAGGGCAGGCAGTCCGCTCTCTTCCCTGCCAGAGCGTGTGACAACGCGCTTCAGGCGGCCGAACAGGCCTGTTGCTGCACGTCTGGCTGAAGGTGCGCCTGCAGCACCATGTGCTGTTTCCTCTGAGCTCAGACCTTGCAGTCCGTCTGCAGCCGGTTGTGAACGCCTGAGTCTTGCCGCCCGGGGACGTGTTTCATCTTCCGTGAGAATGAAGTCCCCCATATCTTCTGCATTCTGTGCGCCGGCACTGCCCTCAGCATCGTCGTCTTCATCGCGGACAATGAAGCGCGAAAAAAAGGCGCCCAGCCTGTCTGCAATCTTCTTCCAGGACAGGGCAACAAAGAGCTGCACACCTGTCAGAAAGAGAAAGAACCAGAGAAGGCTTGCGCCAAAGGGCGACAACAGGCTTTTCGAGGCATGATAGATAATTGCACCAAGCATGCCTCCGGCCCGCAAGTCGCCGAGAGTGATGTCTGCACCTGCCACAAAGACCAGCGCGCTGAAGGAGATGAGTGCACATCCCACCCAGCGCAGCCAGTCTAAGGAAAAGCGCCCTGAAAGCTGTCCAAGGCCTGCGCCGCCCATGATGAGGGGCAGAAGAAGAGAACCTGATCCGAAGAGATCGTTGAGAAAACCTGCCGTGTAGGCGCCGATGAGACCGCCGAGATTGCTGATGGTCCCGCGGCTCATGGCGTGGTTGAGGCTTGGATCAGAAGAGCTGTAGCTCAGAAGGCTCATGAGCAGCAGCACAGTCAGAAAGAGAAGGAAGACGCCGAACATCTCCTTCAGCCAGAAACCACGCGGTCTTTCGCTGAACTCGTCCTCGAAGGGCATTTATTCGCGTCCGAGGTATTCCCTGTTTTCGGTGTTGACCTTCACCTTGTCGCCCACGTTCACGAACAGGGGCACCTGGATCACGGCACCGGACTCAAGGGTAGCGGCCTTGGTCACGTTGCTCACGGTGTCACCCTTGGCGCCGGGCTCGGTGTCCACAACTTCAAGCACCAGGGACATGGGAATGTCGATGTCCAGAGGATTGCCCTTGTAGAGCAGCACGCGGCACTGCTGACCGTCCTTGAGGAAGTCGGACTTGCCGGCAGTTGCATCAGCAGGCATCTGGATCTGCTCGTAGTTCGTCATATCCATGAAGATGAGATCCGTGCCTTCCTTGTAGAGGAACTGCATGTCACGGGTCTCGAGGTCAGGACGACCCACTTTTTCACCGCTGCGGAAGGTGATGTCCTGCATGCGGCCGGTGAGAATGTTGCGCAGCTTGGTGCGCACCATGGCGCCGCCCTTGCCGGGCTTGAAGTGCTGGAAGTCAACAATTTCGTAGGGAATGCCGTCAACTTCAATCTTCAGACCTTTACGAAAATCAGTGGTGGAATACATGTGGGGCTCCTTGCAAAACGTAAAAAATTTTCCTGAACGTGCAGGATATTGGCAAAATCTGAGTTCCTCAAGATACCGAATTGACTTCTCCTGTCAAGATGCGGATCTTGTGCGCAACGCGGTTCTGGCAGGACTTTTGCACGTGCTTTCAACACCCTTGCCAGGAGCCCGTGCGCTGAGAGGACTTTTCCCGGAAACGGCTGCCTGGCCTGTTCCAGAGCTGTTGTTGTTCCTGACCTGCTCAGAACTGTTCCTGACCTGTTCCTAAGCTGTTTCAGGACTGCTTCTGGTCTGTGCACGTTGTGCAGTGCTGCAGCTCGTACCCTGCCCCTGCCTTTCTGTCCTGCTTTCCGGCTGCCAGCTTTCAGGCTTTCTGCGGACAAGGGGCCCTCATGCCCAGTTCTGCGCATTGGAGAGGCAGTTGCCAAGGAACCAGGCATCGTCGGTCAGGATGGTCAGGGGCTTTGCCCGTGTACCCTCCCGGTAGATCACAACCTCACTCGTAAAGACTTCCATGCTGATGATCTTGCTCAGCCGTATGCGCAGGGCCCGATCATAGCCCTGAAAGTAGAGATGGCGATTGGTGAGCAGCATGCCTCCTGTTCCCAGGGACTCGTCCACCTCTCTGGTCTCCCTGTGACCGCGGCTGCCACCCATGTGCCAGTACAATCCCCTGGCAACCCGGACGCTGATCCCCTTGCTGCCACTGACCCACTCGCTCACTGTTGCCTCTTCTGTGACTGTGACACTGGGCCAGAACCAGACCGGAATCTCCGTCTTCTGCAGCAGGAAGGGAGAGCCTTCCACCGTCATGCGCGGCTTGACATCTCCATTGAGCAGATCCCGTATCAGCCCTGCCCTGGCAATTCTGTACATGAGCTTCTGATCCGTGTCGTAGTGTGAGACATGTACCTTCTGCAGGAGCAGCATGAGGTCCTGCTCTTCTTCAGGGGTGACCTCGTTGTCCTCGAACATCTTGTCCACCAGGGCAGGCAGGGCATGGAGCACTGCCTGTCTGGCAGCTTCTTCCCTGTTCTGTGCAGTGCTGACTTCAGGAGAAGAAAGAATGGCTGCATACATGGCGTCAACACCCTGATGGAGGACTGCGCAGACTGCCAGATCCGTTGCCGAGGGAGCTTCCGGCTCTGCAGGCGCAGGAGTCTGCACTCTCTCACCGGCCTCTCCGCTCTGCCCTGCCTTGTGTGCAGCCTCCCTGGCAAGGGCCACGCAGCCTCCCCTGCCAAGACTAGCCTCTTTCCCCTGCGCTGTGAACACGTATGCTGTGTCCGAAACTCTGGCAGTGACAGACCAAAACAGCCCAGGGACAGCATCAGAAC
>CASEWR010000098.1 GCA_949291675.1 uncultured Desulfovibrio sp.
CACGATGGCCGGATCATCGGAGGCGATGAGCATGTCAGAGCCGTCCGTCCTGATGTCGGTGAGGAGCAGGAACACGCTGTGGCGGCCGTCAGCCTTGATCTTCTCGATCTCGGCCTGCAGACCTTCGCGGTACTTGTCGAGCATGGACAGGTCAACAACTTCCAGCTGGCCGATGCCGACCTTGTTGCCGTTCATGTTGAAGTCCTTGTAGTCGCGATGGACCAGTTCGTCCATGGTGGCACCTTCGAGGGCGCTCTTCACGGTGAACATTTCCAGACCCAGGGCCTTCACGTCCTCAACGCCGGCGATCTTGGCGAGGTCTTCCACGGCCTTCTTGTCGTCTTCCGTGCAGGTCACAGACTTGAAGATAACGGTGTCGGAGAGGATGGCGCAGAGCATGCCGCCGGCGATGTCAGCGGGGATTTCCACGCCGTAGAAGTCGTACATGTTCTTGATGACAGTACAGGAGCAGCCCACGGGCCAGATCCAGCACAGCAGGGGGCTGGAGGTGGTGATGTCACCCAGCTTGTGGTGGTCGGCAATGCCGAGCACGTTGGCTTCCTCGATGCCCTTGGGGGCCTGAGCGAGGTCGGAGAAGTCCACCAGATAGATGTCCTGGCCGGCAACGTTGTCGATGACTTCAGGAGCAGTGAGGCCGAAGTTGTTCAGCACGAATTCGCTTTCAGGGGTGGGTTTGCCCTGGGCTGCAGCCTTCACGTCCAGGCCGCGTTTCTTGTACAGGTCGGCAACGGCGATGGCAGCCATGATGCTGTCCGTATCGGGATTCATATGACCAAGAACAAGAGCAGACATACTAGCATTCCTCCAGGAATAAGATTTCGTCCCATGGTCCCGAAGGTTCAGCATGACAAAAAAGGGGACATGCACACGGCGAGACCGGACAGGGAACGTTGTTGACTTGTGGTTCAGCGTTTTTCACAAGGCCCTGGCACACGTCCCTGCCTATGCGTCAGTGTTGTGAGCCTGGCTTTGCGGAAAAACCTTGTTCGAGATAGCACAAGCTGCAAGTTTTGCCAAGACCCCTGTGACAACATTTTGCGCCTCTCGGGCACAAAGTCCCTGTCAAAGCCCGGAGGGCATCCTGCGGGAACACGCACTATCCTGTTGAAATTCCACTCTTCTTTTCCCAGAGACAGCAGGCGCCGTCTCCTTGTGCACCCTGGCCGCAGGCCCGGATTTTCCATGCGCTTTTTTTCTCAAAAGTTCCGCAAAAAGGCCCTTCCCGCCCCTGCAGGATTGTGAAAATCTGCGGATACATGCTGCCACTTGCCCTGTGCAGCGCGGCTTTGCCCCACGGCAGTGCCCTCACATGCTGCCGGCATGCGTCCCGAGGCTGAGGTCTTCTGCAGGCCTTCGCACCAGGCATTGCCGGCATCACCAGCCCCGGCACTCCTTTCCGGCACTTCTTTCTGACACACCTTCCTGGCATCCTCTGCCCGGAGCATCCCTATTTTGTCCCCTTGCCCCGGCCCTGCTGTGTGTGCTGCGTCTTCTGGTCAGACAAAGGGTGCGCAGCATCATAGGCTGCCACAAGCTGCCCCAGGCTTACCTGGGTATAGCGCTGGGTGGTGGAAAGGCGCTTGTGGCCCAGAAGTTCCTGCACTGAGCGCAAATCAGCCCCTGCTGCCAGAAGGTGGGTGGCAAAGGAGTGGCGCAGCACATGGGGTGAGACTGTTCTGGCAAGGCCTGCCCGCTGGCAGAGGCTCTCGATGATGCGCCTGGCCTCCCTGCGGTCCAGGCGTTTGCCCCTGGCACCGGTAAAGAGTGCCGGCTCAAGCTCACCGGCAATGAGGCTGCGCTGGTCCAGCCAGTCCTTAAGAGCTGCAATGCTGGTATCCGACAGGGGGGCAAGACGCTCGCGGCTGCCCTTGCCAAGCACACGCACAAAGCCCTGCTGGGGGTTCACATCCACGGCATTGAGGGACAGGGCCTCGGAGATGCGCAGGCCTGAGCCATAGAGCAGTTCTGCCAGGGCAAAGTCCCGGCACTCAAGGGCTGCAGCATGGGCTGCATCCGTGCCCCTGGCCCGCTCCTTTCTGGTTTCTCTGGCCTTGTCGAGCAAATCACAGGCTTCATCCACATTGAGGGCTGCAGGGGTGTGCTGCTCCTGCCTGGGATTGCGAATCTGGATCACTGCCAGGGAGTCGATGAGACCCTTCCTCTGCAGATAGCGGAAGAAGGTGCGTGCCGAAGAAAGCCGTCTGGCCATGGAGGAGCGGGCAAGCCCTGCCCGAAAGAGCGAGGCCAGCCAGGACTGCAGGGTTTTGCGGTCAATGTCCCGGGGATGCTCCAGGGAGAGGCCCAGAGATTCAAGGAACACCTGAAGATCCTGCAAATCTGTTCCATAGGCGCGCACTGTGACAGGCGAGGCATTGCGCACGACGCGCATGTCTTCCAGAAAGGCTGCCACAAGGGGCTGAGACTGGCCTGACTGGCCGCAGGCACTGGATGCGTCTGCAGTTTCTGCAGCACTCTTTGCAATACTCTTTGTTCCAGTATCAGCAGAGCTTTCTGCCCTGTTCTGCGCACGCTGTTTTGCTGCTCGTCCGAGCATGAATCGCCACTCCGCAAAAATTTCAAGTGTTCCGTGAAGAAACAGGGCCGGATCAGCCCTTTCTGCGCCATACAGGGCAGGCTGCAGGCCACCCTGCCCAGCCAGAGGCAAGGTAGCAGAAAGCTGCCCTGTCTGCCAGATGCCGGCGGCAGGCAGCAGGCAGGCAACAGACAGTCCCAGGGCGACTCCCGGGCGGCCCCCGGGCAGACATACGGCATGCCACAGCCTGTCAGGCTGGCCCGGTGCCGGCATTTTCAGCCGTGCAGCTTTGCCCGTGCAGCCCTGGCTCGTCGCAGCATGCCAGCCATCATATCAGCCACCATCCCTGCCGGTGGCACGTGGACGCACAGCAGCCGTTCACGCAACTGGCACAGGAGGACTGTACACATCGTCTGCACGGGCAGATCGTCATGGCCGCATGGCCGGTACAGGCGCGCATGCCCTGCAAAATGCTTGCCTTGACCTGCCTTTTGGGGCACAAGAAAACGCGTGCGCGACCCCTGACACGGCAGCCCCTGACTGTGCCTGTCTGTGTCAGCAGGGATGGTCGCACTCTACTGCTTACACACATCGAAGGAAGAAGAAGTATGGACAGACTCGGGATGATCTTCGGCTCAAACCCCATCCTGCTGGCGCTTGTGCCCTTTATTACCATTGCCGTCCCCATGGCCTTCCTGTTCTCGTATACAGGCTTTGGTCTCATGGTGGGCACCCTGCAGCTCAAGGGCGCGCGCAGCGGGCGCAGCATCTTTGACAAGGCTGCCCGGCAGCTGGCCACAGCAGGCCTTGTTCTGGGCTGGACAATGCTCATCGGCAGCCGCGTCTGGCTCTTCTTCAAGTCCGATGGCTATGTCCCGACATCCTTCCTGGGCACCATGGTGGAACTGAGCTGGGGTGTGTTCGGCTTTGCCGTCATTGCCTCCAGCATACACTTTGCCGTGTGGAAGCCCCTTGCCAATCACAAGTACATACACGCCTTCCTGGCCTATTTCTCCAGCATCAACGGCCTGTTCTCGCTCTTTGTGCTCATGGGCTCCGTGCGCCTGGTGGCAGCAGTGGACCTGCCCAATGCCACAGAGCTCACCCTGATGGACCTGTTCAACTTCTCCGTCATCCCCTCTCCCCTGGTCACAGCCCTGATTCTCATCCTGCCCCTGGGACTGGCCATGCCGCCCCTGGCTGCCATTATCTGGCTCTTCATCCGCCGTCAGAAGGAAGACTATGGTCGTGACTACTACAATGTCCTGGTGACCTGGTGCGCCAAATGGGGCCTTGTGGGCTGGGTGCTGGTGTCCACCATTCTGCTGGCCACGGTGTGGCTTGATTTGCAGCCCATGCTGGCTCCTGTCATTGCCGGCACGGCACCAGCTGCAAGCCTTGTGAGCACAGACCTCATCGAGCCTGTGCTGCGCGTGCTCCTGCCCCTCTTCATCTGCATCAGTCTGCGCATGACCACAAGAGCAGAGCTTCCCATGCGCATGAAGCCCTGGCTCATCGTCTCCTTCCTGCTGGCCTTCGGGACAGCCCGCTACCTTCACAGCCAGGTGACAGGCTTCGTCTTCTAAGGCAAAGCACAGCACCCCCTTTCCGGGACAGATTTCTCAAGACAAAGGCCGCCCTGCGCGGCCTTTGCTGATCTCATGCTGCAGCTTGTGCCGTGCGTATGCCGGTCTCTTGAGAAGAGAACAGCCCGGATTTCTGCACAGCGTCATCAAAACAGCGGCAGAACTTCTGTACGACATCGCCGCCGCACTGCTGGCAACACTCCCGGGGGCACAGTCCCGCAAGGCCCCTCAGGCTTTGCAGGCAGGTCCAGGAACCATGAAAAAGGCCGCAGTTGCGGCCTGTCAGATCCGGCTGACAGTGTGGGACTGTCAGCCGGCAGGGGAGAAATGTTCTCAAGGGTCTGTATGTGTCTGCCACACTCGCAGGGACGCGCACTCAGCTGAATACAAACTGCACCAGCAGCATGTAGCAGATGGTGCCGCCGGCAATGGAGAGCAGCATCTGTCTGCGCCACAGATGCAGAACAATGATGAAGAGAATGGCGAACAGTTCGGGCAGGCCGTGGCTGCCGGAAAGCACACTCGTATCCTTCAGGCTGTAGACACAGAGCATGGCAAAGACAGCCGAGGGCAGAAGGCGGCCGAGATAGCGCACATAGACAGGCGCCTTGCCTGAGCCAGAGAAGATGAGAAAGGGCAGAAAGCGGGTAGCCATGGTGCCAAGCACCACCATGGCCACGGTGATCACCTGTTCGGTCACGGTCATGGCAGCAGCCTCCTTCTGATGATTGTTCTGGCAAGCATGGTCAGTACAAGAAGCATGGCAGCCATGGAGGGAATGAGGAAGTTCTCAGGCCCGAAGATGAGCAGACAGGGAATGCAGCAGGCAAAGCCCACCCAGGCACTGAGATGTCTGTCCTCCTTCAGCCACTGCTCAAGGAAGATGACCACGAACATGGCAGGCAGCACAAAGTGTATGCCGGTAAGGTCAATGGCAATGACAGCACCGAAGATGCCGCCAAGAGTTGCACCTGTGACCCAGTAGAGCTGATTGAAGAGGGTGACAAAGAACATGAACCAGCCCTTGTCCACGCCTTCGGGAATCTCGGATGTATAGTTGATGGAAAAGGTCTCGTCACACAAGCCGAAGATGAGATAGGGCTTCTTGCGTCCCATGCCCCTGAACTTCTCCAGCATGGAAAGGCC
>CASEWR010000099.1 GCA_949291675.1 uncultured Desulfovibrio sp.
TCCATGCTCAAGAGAACCTATAACCGCAAGCTTGCGGAATCCATACCCTGGAACCTGCTCCTGCTCACTGTGGGCGCCGCCCTGCAGGCCTTGTGTCTGCAGTGCATCAGCCCCCAGCATGAATTTCTGGCAACAGGCCTCATGGGCATCTCCCTGCTCGCCAACTACCTGACCAGTGACGTCAGCGTCTCGGTCTGGTACTTCATGTTCTCCATCCCCTTCTACCTTGTGGGCTGGTTCTTTGTGAGCAGGCGCTTTCTGCTCTACACTCTCTACGGCACCTGTATGACCACCCTGGCAGGCATGTTCTACAATCATATTGGCTATGTCATTCCTGTCACCAACGAGCTCTATGCAGCTGTGCTTGGTGGTGTGCTCTTAGGCTCCGGCAGCGGCATCATGCTGCGCTCCTTAGGCTCTGGCGGTGGTCTGGACATTATCTCCGTCATTCTGCGCAACAAGTGGAACATACAGATCGGGCAGTTCATGCTCTTCTTCAATGCCGTGGTCTTTTCCGTGGGTGTTGCCTTAGGCTACAACCTCGATAATGTCATGGCGTCGATCATTATGATTTTTATCAGTTCCAGCCTGCTTGATTACGTGCTTGGCATGTTCAACCACCGCAAGATGGTGATGATCATCTCCGACAGGGGCGAGGAAATGGCAGAAGTAATCATGGCCAGTGAGCCCTTTGGCATCACGCTTCTGCGCGGCAAGGGCGCCTATCTTGGCAATAACAAGGAAATCCTGCTCACAGTGACAAGCAATATGGTCTTAAAGCGCCTGGAAACCATTGTCTTTGGCGTGGATCCCCATGCCCTCTTCATTGTGGAAAACACCTTCTACGTTGCCGGAGGACAGTTCCGCAGAGGATAACAGGCCTGTGTCATAACGCATGTGCAGGGGTATGCCCCGTATTGTGCATGCGTGTGTTCAGCTTTTGCAGTGCTCTTGCATGTTCCCTTTCCCTGCGGGTGTTTCGGGAAAGGGACTTTTTTTTTACAGGGTTTTTGGCTATACTTCCAAATTCGCACCGGCACATCACGCGGGCACACAACGCGTGACGGACTGCAGTTTCCGACATTTACCCTCCTGGGGGGAGGCGCACATGAAAAAATTTTCAACGGCAGTGCTTGCACTTGCGCTGATGCTGGTCCTCTGCGGCACGTCCATTGCCGCAGACTTCAAGCTGGGACTGATGTGTCCCCAGACCGGCAAATGGGCTTCCGAAGGCATGGACATGAAGAATGTCGTGGTACTCCTTGTGGACAAGGTCAACAAGGCCGGCGGCATCAATGGCCAGAAGATCGAGCTCATCATCGAGGATGATGCCGGCGATCCCCGCTCTGCAGCCCTGGCTGCCCAGAAGCTGGCCTCTTCGGAAGTGACGGCAGTCATCGGCACCTACGGCTCCGCAGTGACCGAGGCCAGCCAGAACATCTATGACGAGAGCGGCATTGTGCAGATTGGCACAGGCTCGACCAGCATCCGCCTCACCGAGAAGGGCCTCAAGTACTTCTTCCGCACGTGTCCGCGTGACGACGCCCAGGGCCTGGCTGCCGCAGCTGTCATCAAAAAGCGCGGCTACAAAAACATTGCCCTTGTGCATGACAACTCTTCCTATGCCAAGGGTCTTGCGGAAGAGACCAGGGATGCCCTGCAGGGCAGTGGCGTGAACATTGTCTTCTACGACGCTCTCACCCCCGGCGAGCGTGACTACACAGCCTCCCTCACCAAGATGAAGGCTGCCAACCCTGACTTCATCTTCTTCACAGGCTACTATCCTGAAACCGGCATGCTGCTTCGCCAGAAGAAGGAAATGGGCTGGAACGTGCCCATGATGGGCGGTGATGCCGCCAACCATGCGGACCTTGTCAAGATTGCCGGTCCCGCAGCTGCAGCAGGCTACTTCTTCTTAAGCCCGCCGCTGCCCCAAGACATGGACACCGAGGCTGCCAGGGCCTTCCTCGCTGACTTCAAGGCCGAGTACAAGAGCCTGCCTGTGTCTGTGTGGGGTGTCATGGCCGGTGATGCCTTCATTGCCATTGAGGCAGCCCTGAAGGCCGGCAAGACCACAGCTGACGAGATTGCAGACTTCCTGCACGCAGCAAAGGACCTGCCCGCCATTACCGGCACCATGGGCTTCAATGAAAAGGGCGATCGCGTCGGTGACTTCTACAGAGTCTACGTTGTGGATCAGGACGGCTCCTTCAAACTCGAGCCCAGGGACTAGAAATTCGGACGGGAAGGGCTGGTACGCAGGTACGGGCCCTTCCCCTGTCATGTGTCATGGAATTTTTTCTGCAGCAGCTTTTAAACGGCCTTGCCGTAGGCGGTATCTATGCCCTGGTTGCCCTGGGCTATACCATGGTCTATGGCGTGCTCAAACTCATCAACTTCGCCCATGGTGACCTCTTTGCCGTGGGTGCCTATCTCGGCCTCACCCTGCTTGTGAGCTGCCACTTAGGCCAGATGCTGCCGCCAGTGGTTGCGGTGCTGCTGGTCTTTGTGCTTGTGGCGCTCATGGTGGCCCTTGTGGGCTATCTTCTGGAGCGTGTGGCCTACCGCCCCCTGCGCAGCGCCGGACGTCTTTCGGCTGTGGTGAGCGCCCTTGGCGCCTCCATCTTCTTTGAAAACGCCCTTATGCTCATCTATGGCGCGCGCGTCTTTGTCTACCCGGATTTTCTGCGCCCTGACTTCACTGTCAGCCTCTTCGGCTATCAGATACCAGGCATGCGCCTTTTGGTCATCGGCGTGAGCATTGTGCTCATGGTTGCCCTGCAAATCTTCATGCTGCGCACCCGTGTGGGTGCTGCCATGCGCGCAGTGGCCATTGACCAGGGGGCTGCGCGCCTCATGGGCATCAATGTCAACCGCATCATCTCCCTGGTCTTTCTCATAGGTCCGGGCCTTGGTGGTGCAGCCGGCATCCTGGTGGGCATTTACTACGGGCAGATCGATTTTCTCATGGGCTGGTCCTACGGCCTCAAGGCCTTTACTGCAGCCATTCTGGGCGGCATCGGCAATATCCCCGGCGCCATGGTGGGCGGCCTGCTCCTGGGCGTTGTGGAGGCCATGGCCTCTGCCTACTTTGCTGTTGCCTGGAAGGATGCCGTGGCCTTCTTTGTGCTCATCCTCATCCTCATTGTGCGGCCGACAGGCCTTCTGGGTGAAAGGACGGCGGACAAGCTATGAACACACAGCGCAAGGTTCGCCTGACAGCCGGCATTGCCATGGCAGTGGTGCTCGCCATCCTGCCCTTCTTTGTGAACAATTACTGGACGGATGTGTGCGTCAGCATCGGCCTCTATGCCCTGCTGGCCCTGTCCCTCAACATCATTCTCGGCCAGGCCGGCATCTTTCACATGGGCCATGCGGCCTTCTATGCCATTGGTGCCTACACAACCTCCATCCTCAACACCATGTTCGGCTGGCCCATCTTCTGGACCATGCCCCTGGCAGGCATTGCAGCAGGCCTTGTGGCCCTGGTGGTGGCCAGGCCCATCATTCATTTGCGCGGTGACTATCTGCTCATTGTCACCATCGGCATTGTGGAGATCGTGCGCATTGCCCTGGTCAATGACATCTTCGGCATTACCGGCGGCTCCAACGGCATCTTCGGCATTTCCCGCCCCCAGGCCTTCGGTTTTCGCATTGTCAAGAGCATACATTTCTACTACCTCGTCTGGGGCATGTGCGGCATAAGCCTTCTGCTCTTCCACTTTTTGTGGAACTCGCGCTTCGGGCGGGCCCTCAACTACATCAAGCATGATGACATTGCCGCAGAGGGCTGTGGCGTGGACGTGAGCCACTACAAGCTCATGGCCTTTGTCATCGGCGCCTTCTGGGCAGGCATGGCAGGCACGCTCTATTCTGCCAAGATGCTCACCATTGCCCCTGCCTCCTTCAACTTCATGGAGAGCGTGATCATCTTTGCCGTGGTCATCCTTTCCGGCGGCAGCCAGCTGGGCGTGCTGGTCAGCGCCTTCCTCTTCATCGGCCTGCCTGAGCTCATGCGCGGCTTAACCGAATCGCGCATGCTCTTCTTCGGTCTGGCCATGATGCTCATGATGATCTGGAGGCCGCAAGGTATCCTGCCGCCTCTGCCCCGCGTCTACAAAAAAGCTCTGGCTCTGGCCAGAGCGGGCAGTGCCAGGGCAGGCAGTGCCGGGGAGAAGACAGAGTGAGCCTTCTTGAAGTGGCATCCATCACCAAGGTTTTCGGTGGCCTTGTGGCCCTGAACGAAGTGGCCTTCACTGTGGACAAGGGCTCCATTGTGGGCCTCATCGGCCCCAATGGCGCAGGCAAGACCACGGTCTTCAACTGTGTCACCGGCAACTATGTGCCCGAGCGCGGCGACATCCTCTTCCGCGGCCAGTCCATCAGGGGCAGAAAGCCCCATCGCGTGGTCGAGATGGGCATTGCCCGCACCTTCCAGTCCATCCGCCTCTTCGGCAGGCTCAGCGTGCTGGAAAACGTCCTGGCAGGCCGTCACTGCCGCCTGAAATCGGGCCTTTTTGCCTCCATGTTCCACACCCCTGCCCAGCGTAAGGAGGAAGAGGCTGCCATTGAGCGCTGCCTTGAGGAGCTGAAGTTTGTGGGCCTTGAGCGCTTCTGGCAGGACGAGGCTGGCTCCCTTGCCTATGGCAGCCAGCGCCTTCTGGAAATCGCCAGAGCTCTGGCCTCTGACCCCGAGCTGCTCATTCTCGATGAGCCTGCAGGCGGCATGAACGACCAGGAGACAGCAAGCCTTGTGGACGTCATTGACGCCATCCGCGCCAGGGGCATCACGGTGCTGCTCATTGAGCATGACATGCGCCTGGTGATGAAGATATGTGAGAAGCTGGTGGTCCTTGAGCACGGCAACTGCATTGCCCAGGGGGACCCTGAGACTGTACGCAGCAATCCCGACGTCATCGAGGCCTATCTGGGCACGGACGACGGAGACGAGGAATACTGATGGCTCTGCTGGAAATCGAGAATCTGCACGTGTCCTACGGCAGGGTGGAAGTGCTGCACGGCATTTCCCTGACTGTGGACGAGGGGGAGATTGTGACCCTGCTTGGCGCCAATGGCGCAGGCAAGAGCACAACCCTGCTCTCCATCAGCCGCCTGGTGCTCCCCACTGCGGGCAGGGTGGTCTTTGACGGCAGGGACCTTGGCAGGTACCAGAGCCATGAGGTGGTGGGTCTCGGCATTGCCCAGTCCCCGGAAGGCAGGCGCGTCTTCGGCACCATGACTGTGGAGGAAAACCTCAAGCTGGGCGCCTTCCTGGTCGAGGATACAGACAGAAAGGAGCGCACCCTGCGCTGGATCTACGAGCTCTTCCCCCGCCTTTTGGAGCGCAGACAGCAGCTGGCCGGCACCCTCTCGGGTGGCGAGCAGCAGATGCTGGCCATTGGCCGCGCTCTCATGGCCCAGCCGCGGCTGCTGCTCTTAGACGAGCCCTCCCTTGGTCTCGCACCATTGCTTGTGAAGAGCATTTTCCAGACCATACGCCGCATTGCCGACAATGGCGTGACCGTACTCCTCGTTGAGCAGAACGCCAGAGCAGCCCTGCGCCTGGCAAGCAGAGGCTATGTGCTGGAAGTGGGGCATGTGGTCATGCATGACACAGCCAAGGGCCTTCTTGCCAACCCGAGCGTGCGCGAGGCCTATCTCGGCGGCTGATGAGCACACGGGATAGTGTGTGCAACACATCGTGCCAGGGCGCAGCGTCCTGGCATTTTTATTTGCTGGCCGCACCATACAGCCTGCGCCTGCATACCAGCGCACGCATGCGCACATGCATGTGTTTTCCTGCACACAGGCTCTGTCTGCCCTTGCAAGATGCGCTTGTGCAAGCGTATGTGTGAACAGGGCATGCGGGGACCAGTGCCTGATTTTCGATCAGAGTGCAGGTCAGAGTGCTGATCAGACTGCTAACCGATTGCAGATCGGGGCCCGTCTGCAGCCCCTGTCCAGTCCTGTCCAGTCCCGGCCAGTCCCGGTACAGCACGCACGAGTGCATTGTTGCACATTTTTGAACAAACTCCCCCCGAACTTCCTTCTTTTTGTCCTTCCATGACAGCACAAAAGCGTATCTCCTCCCTGGCCCTGCTTTCTGCTGACGATCGCAGAACCCTCAAGGGCCTGCTGGCTGCAGTCATGTGCATGCAGCTCATCACGCCCTTTTTACAGACAGGCACAGCCGTCATCCTGCCTGCCATGGGCGAGCACTTTCAGTGTTCCGCCACCTCCCTGGGCCTTGTCTCCACGGTCTACTGCATGGCCCTTGCCATCTTCAATCTGGCCATGGGCAGGGCAGGGGACAAGTGGGGCAGACACCGGGTGTGTCTGCTCAGCATGGTGATTCTGGCGCCGACCTCTGTCTTCATAGCCCTTGCCCCGGACATTGAGTCCGTCATTGCCATGCGTTTTTGCCAGGGCATGGGCACAGCAGCCTTTTCCACCTCGTCCTTAGCCATGCTCATGGCCATCACCCCGGCTGATGTGAAGGGGCGTATCTTAGGCACCACCTCCACGGCAGTCTATGTGGGCCTTGCCGCAGGTCCGCTGCTCAGCGGCTGGATCAATACCCTCTTTGGCTGGACCTGGTTTTTCCACATCATTGCTGCCTGGTCTGTGCTCTGCTTTGTCATCATGGCTCTGCTGGTACGCAGGGAGTGGTACGAGAGCAGGGAAAAGCCCTATGACTGGACGGGCCTTCTGCTCTTTGCCGTCAGCATGATTTTGAGCGTGCAGGGCTTTGTGGGACCCATGGATGATGCGGCACGCCCCTGGTGCATCGGGGCAGGCCTTGTGACAGCCCTTGTCTTCTGCATTTATGAGTACAGGCTGACCAGGACCATTCCTTTGCTGGATCTGAAGGTCCTCATCCACAACCGCATCTTCATCCTGAGCAACCTGGCCTCCTTCACCCTCTATGCCTCGCTCTTCAGCCTCACCTTCTTCTTCAGCCTCTATCTGCAGTACGTGACAGGCCTGGACTCCGCAGCAGCAGGCACCGTGGTCTTCATCCAGCCTGTGACCCAGATTCTGTTCACCTGGCCGAGTGGCTGGCTTACGGACCGCGTGGGGGCAGCCCCTGTGACCCTGGTTGGCAATATCATGGCTGTGGCCAGCCTTGCCATTGCCATCTTCATGGATGCTTCCACTTCCATGTGGCTCATTACCTGTATCCTGGTGCTCAACGGCCTTGGCAATGCCCTCTTTGTCACCCCCAATACCGTCATGATCATGTCCAGCGTGGACCCTGCCCATCTCTCCCAGGCCTCTGGCATGGTGGGCACAGTGCGCACTGGCGGCATGGTGGTGAGCATGGTGGTGGCCACCCTGACCCTGCGCATCTTCATGGGCGAGGCTGTCATGAGCGAGCAGACTGCCGGACAGCTCATTGAGGCCATGCAGGCAAGCTTTATCATTTTTACCGTCATCAGCACCTTCAGCCTCGTCTGTTCTGTGCTGCGCTATCGCGATCTGAAGAAGATGTAGGCCCCTGACTCCTGTTCTGCCCCAGGGCAGAAGCGCTGCAGAGATGACTCTGAGACACGTTGGCGAGGGTTGTTCATGTTCGTTGCATGCTGCACAAGTCATGGCATCAGGTATGTCTCTATCAGGGAGCACATCATTGATGCTGATGGCAGGCGCCGCCAGGTGCTGGTGAAAAACCTGGGAAGACTTGATGTTCTGGAGCGGGAAGATCCGGACATACTGGCAAAGCTGCGTGCACAGTATGCATCAGAAGAGCGCAGGACTGTCAGGGAAAATGTGCGAGAGGCCCTGGAAAGCCTGCGGGCTGCAAAATGTACGCAAGCTGCAGAGGGCGTCAGGGAAGAGTGCAAAGAAGAGTGCAGAGAAGCGTGCAGGGAAGGCGGGGACGAAGATGGCGGCAAGACAGCCAGTCTGAAGAGCACTGCCTTTCCGCTGCGCAACTATGCCCTCTGCCTGCTCTGGCCTGTGTGGCAGAAGTTCCTGGGCCTGGAGACACGACTTTCTGCACTGCGCAGGACCTGCATGAGGACGGACACGCCCCTGGAAGGGACGGTCTTCTACCTTGCTGCACTGAAAGTCCTTGATCCTGACTCCTGCCGGCACGCCTGGCGCATCCGGGAGCACTTCTTTCACAACCATGTCCATGGGCAGCATGCGAAGGATGTGTACAGGGTCCTGGACTTCCTTTGCTCTGAGAAGACGAGAGTGCTCGCTGCCCTGGGAAATGCACTTGAAAGGGCTGTTCGCGAGTCTGAGGAGTATGCGGGAGAGCAGGCAGGGAGACAGGCTGACAGAACAGCCAGACTGCGCTTTTCCAGCCTGACAGGGGCCATACTTGTGACAGATGCCCGTGGCATTCCTGTGGATGTTGAGCTCGCCCCTGACTCTTCTGACTCCCCGGACTCTCCTGGTTCCCCTGGCGCTTTCGCTCTGCCATGTGGAGGAGCCGGCACTGCGCACAGCTTTCCCGAGCTTGCAGCGTACTTCCGTCGCATGAGCTCCTCCTTCCCGCTGAAGCAGGCCTTTGCCACGCGCAGGGAGCTTTGGGTCGGGCACCTTGTCCTCTGCGCTCTTGCCCTGGCCATGCTGCGTGTGCTGCAACTCAGGCTGGAAGCACAGGGCTGGAGACTGAGCTTTCATAAGATCTCTGCAGCGCTGCAGGGAGCAAACATGCTGGTTACAACGCCTGTCACGCAAACAAGCTTCTTTCTCAATGCATCAGCC
>CASEWR010000100.1 GCA_949291675.1 uncultured Desulfovibrio sp.
CAGCTGCGTCTGGCTGAGGCCTATATTGCCGAGTTCGGCAAGCTGGCTGAAAAGAACAACACCATGATTATCCCTGCAGATGCAGCCGGTGTCGGCAGCATGCTTGGCCTTGTGACCGGCATGCTCAAGCCAGGTCAGGGATTGAACAAATCTGCTGAGAGATCATAGAGAAGCCAGGTGTAAGGCACTGCTTACGTGCTTTGGATGGTAAAAAGCGCCTTGCAGCTTGTATTTGCGGCGCCAGTCCGGTACAAGAAAGCTGACGGACTAATCCGGTTCATGCCATTTGTGCATATCCCATTGCTTCGCAGGTTCTGGAAGACTCCCCCGACCCTTTCGAGTGTCTGCAGCAAAGCCCTGGGGACTGCAGATCCGTATGAACATTTTTCTCATGTGACACTTTCTACCTTTCAGGAGCTTGTGAAATGCTTCGCAAAATTGTTCTTCTCGCCTGCCTTGTGCTTGCTCTCGGTCTCGGACAGGCCCAGGCTCAGCAGGGCAAGGTTATCTCTGTTGCCAGCGACTGCATGTGGCCGCCCATGGAATTTCTGGATGACAACAAGAAACCTACCGGCTTCTCCGTTGATCTGCTTGCCGAAATGGGCAAAGCGCTCGGCGTCACTTTCAATATTCAGAACATTGCCTGGGACGGTATCTTTGCCGGTGTGGCGGCAGGAAAGTACGATGTGGTGTCTTCTTCCGTGACCATTACTGAAGACAGAAAGAAGGTCTACATCTTCTCCGAGCCCATTTATGAAGTGACACAGTCCGTTGTTATGCCCAAAGGCAAGAGCATTTCCTCTCTTGCTGATCTGAAGGGCAAAAAGGTTGGCGGCCAGATCGGTACCACCGGCATCTTTGTCATTGACAAGGCAAAGGTTGGCGCCCAGATCAAGGAATATGAAGATGTGGGCCTTGCTATGGAAGATCTGCGCAATGACCGCATTGACGCAGTTATCTGCGACAGCAACGTTGCATCCTACTACGCCAACAAGAAGGCCGGTTTTGAAAACCTCTTCCATGTTGCTTACAGCACCACTGAAGTGGAAAAGCTTGCTTTCTGTCTTAACAAGAAGGACGGCGAACTTGTGAAGCTGCTCAACGAAGGTCTTGCCAAGGTGAAGGCCAGCGGCAAGTACAACGAGCTCGTGAAGAAGTGGATGGGCGACTAGTCTGACAACAGACAGCATCAGCCATCTAATCAGAACGCTGAAATACCAGAAAGCTGAAATACCAGAAAGCTGAAATACCAGAGAAGCGGAAGCATTTCCCTGCAGGGAGAGGCTTCCGCTTCTTGATTTGAAAGGGGGCAAACGTGCCACTGCTCAACAGGCAGCAGCAAAGCGCAGTGCCATTGTGGCCATGTTGCAGCTCGTCATGGTCGCAAACGAGAGTTACAGCTGAATGTTGCTGTGCGGGCAGTAGAAAGCAGGGATGGGGCGCTGTTCCGCGAAAATAGTCTCAAGATTCTCATACCCCGAGAGAGGAATGACAAGGTCCATGGCCCTGCGCTCCAGCTCGCCCATGGAAAGGGCACGGAAGACAGCTCGTCCGTCCTCCAGGGAAAGGCGTCCTGTGAGCAGGCCCTGGGGCGGCCTCTTCGGCAGTTCGGGCAGAATGACATCCACTTCCCTGACCTGCCAGTTGCTGTCAAAGGTAAGGCGCCGGACCAGGGGCAGTCCCAGAAGATGGAGAATGATGAGTGCCGAGCCCGGAGAACCCGAGAGGGAGAGAATATACTTGCCATTCAGGCTGGCCAGGGCAAACGTGCCTCCGGGTTTGAACCTGCCTCCGGCAAGGATCACCTGCGCTCCAGCCTCCTCCATGGCTTCCCTGATGCAGTCGAAATCGCCGTTGCCGACACCCCCGGTTGTCACCAGCATGGTGTTGTCACGAAGAGCCAGGACCATGGTCTCAGCGATGGCATGCACATCGTCCCTGGCAACACCGCAGGGCAGGGGGATGGCCCCGGCAGAAGCCAGCAGCGAGCAGAGTATGATTTGCCCGGAGTTATAGATCTTGCCAGGGCTTGGAGGCATGCCCGAGATGAGGAGCTCGCTGCCAGTGCTCAGCACTGCCACGCGCGGGCGGGAAAAGACGGGCACATTGATGGTACCGATGCTGGCCAGACGTCCTGCTGTCACAGCGTCCACACGGGCGCCACGGCCTGCGAGAAGTTCGCCTTTGCGGGCACTGACATCTGCACTGCCAATACCGTGCCCTTCTTCAACAGGAGCAGAAAATGTGACCTTGCCATCTTCCGTGGAAATGGCGTCCTCAAAGCCAACAACAGCTGTTGCGCCTTCAGGAAGCGGGGCTCCAGCCATGATACGGACGCAGGTACCGGATTCCACTGAGGGAACTGGCCAGGTGCCTGCCGGGGCAGTTGCAATAACCCTGAGAGTGACAGGAGCTGTTAGTGCAGCCTGCTTCAGGTCAGCAGCTTGCACGGCAAAGCCGTCAAGGCGTGAGCGCACAAAGCCGGGAACCGCAAAGGGCGCATAGAAATCCTGAGCCAGAACACGATCCATGACACGTGAGAGAGGGAAGGTGTGTATGGCCGGCATGGGAACTGGCAGGGTGTCTATGACACTCATGGCCTCTATGAGGGTATTGGCAATGGGCAGCGTCGTCATAACTCTCCTCGTCTGTGGCGTTCTCTGCATCAGTACTGTGCAACCACGACAGCCTGAAAGGCTGAGCCTGCGTCAGCCTCTTAAAGACTGACTCTTTGCCCTGCCGTCCTGGCAGAGGCCGTGTCCCTGCAAGCCAGGGGCAGAAGGCACGAAAAGCACAGGAAACAGGTACAAGACTGGTTGTCTGACTCTTTCTTGCGCCAACAAAGGGATGTTTGTCAATCGCGGAAACACTCCCGGGCAGCATGCTCAAGCTGTTGTTTCTACAGCAAAAAGAGACATCTTCTTTTCATGGGGAAGGTAGAGCCCGAAGGGGCGGGAGACAAGCCTTGCTTCAAGAAAGCTGTCTACAGTCTCCGCTGACGGAGAACCCTTGGCATAGTGACGCACAAAGGCTCTGGCTTCCTCCATATCGGCAAAGGGCTGGCCAAACTCAAAGGAACAATCCAGTCTCTTGTAGACGCACTGTCGTGCCTGCAAAAGCTCTTCCACGATGCCGGCATTCTGCCTGCGCCGGCTTCCAGGTTCCGGCTCCTGTGTCTGAAGCTTCTGAGCGTCCATACGGAGAGGTGGAACAAGAGACGTGTCTTCAGCACGCCGTGTCAGAATGAGAAGCTGCTTTTGGGCATGAGAAAGAAAGATGTCGAGATCACGCTCAAAGTCTCCGAAAAGGCAGCAGAGGACGCAGTCCCATCTGGCTGTCGGATCTAAAGCAAGCGCATTAGCCTTGAGAAAACGGACTGTTGTGAGGTTGCGAGCCCTGGCTTCCATTCTGGCAAAGGCAAGACAGTCTTCATCCACATCAAGAGCTGTGACAGAAAGTCCCAATGATGCTATCTCCATAGCCAGAAAACCGTGCCCGCAGCCAAACTCGGCCACAGAACGCATGCCGGTAAGGAATGGTTTGCAAAGGCGTGCCTGTTCCTGGTGACAGGGATTGAGTCTGGCAGCATTGATGTACCATTGCCTTGATTGCTCATTCCAGACAAACATGAGAGCATCTCCTGAAATTCCGGCTCAGACTGCATCAGAACCTGCATAGTGCGCAGCGTACTTGCAGGCAAAAATGTGCTCTCCTGACAGTCAGAACGTGTCATGTACAGACTTCTGTGCGACACGGCAAAACCTGCGTGCTCATTCCCAGAGACACAGACTGTCCTTTGAGAGCAAAACAGACAATTTTGCAGAACAGCCTGCCGGCGTTAGAGAGGCATTGCAGGGGCAGTGAAGAGTCCGCTTCTGCCGCCTTCCTTACGCAGCAGTCTGACTCTTCTGATCACGATATCACGCTGCACAGCCTTGCACATGTCGTAGATGGTTGCTGCAGCTGCCTGAACTCCGACAAGAGCCTCCATTTCCACACCTGTAGGACCTGTGGTTCTGGTTTCGCATTCAATATGTATATTGCATCCGTCGATGTGGAAACGGATGTCAGCATAGCTCAGGGAAAGGGGATGGCACATGGGAATGATGTCTGCCGTCTTCTTGGCAGCCATAATGCCGGCAATCTTGGCACAGGTAAGCACATCGCCCTTGGGCAGGGCACATTCCTTAAGAAGCTTCATGGTCTGTTCATTCACAGTGACAATGGCTTCCGTAATGGCAATGCGCTGGGTGGCGGGCTTTGCACCGACATCAACCATGCAGACATTGCCGCTTTCATCCATGTGAGAAAACTTTGTATCGCGCAAAGAGTCCATGTTCTTCCTGTCCTCCAAAGAGAGTGCTGTCCGGGGCATATGGCCACACGGGCATATCCCCGACAGAAGCTGGTAGGCATCAGGTCAGGGTTGTTTGTGCAGTATACCGGCTGCAGCCTGGCTGTGCAATGTGGTGACAAAAACGGCCGGCAACTGTCAGTTTCCGGCAAATAGCGCATGCAGCTCGTTCTGAAATCCTGCACTCAGACGAACATGCCTCCTGCAGAAGCACTGCAGGAGGCATGATGCATGATGTATGAAGCTGCGCGGAATGAAGTGCAAAAGCAGCCTGGCTTACGCGCGTACAGCCTCACGAAGTGCGGCACTTCTGCGGTGCAGGAAATAGACGATGGCTCCGAGCGTGATGAGGGATGCCAGGAAGCTCGGCAGCAGGCTGCCATGGGTGAAGCCTGCGACGCAGTAGCCCACAAAGCAGCTTATTGCGACAACCATTGCATAGGGCAGCTGGGTTGAGACGTGCTCAATGTGGTCACAGCCTGCGCCTGCACTTGAGAGAATGGTGGTGTCAGAGATGGGGGAGCTGTGGTCGCCGAAGACAGAGCCGGCCAGAGTGGCGGACAGTGTGACGACCAGGAGCTGCGGATCAAGAGCCTGGGCAACAGGAACCACGATGGGAATAAGGATACCGAAGGTGCCCCAGGCAGTCCCTGTGGAGAAGCTCAGGAAGGCCGCAACCAGGAAGACAATGGCCGGGAGGAAACCTGCGGAGAGGCCGCCACTGGTGACAGCCTGCTCAACAAAAATCGGGGTGGAGAGCAGGTCGCGGCAGACACCACTGATGGTCCAGGCCAGAACCAGGATGATGTTGGCAGGCAGCATGGCCTTCATGCCCTCAATGCAGCCGTCCAGGAAGCGCTTCATGGAGACAAGCCCTCTGGGGACAAATTGAATGAAGGCAACAGTGAGGGCTCCGAAACTTGACCACACCAGACTTTCAGAGGCTGTACAGTTACCAAGTGCTGCCGGAATGGTGTGATATTTGGGATCGCTGCCCCAGTAGCCACCACTGTAGAGGAAGCTTAAGCAGGCAAAAATGACCAGGGCAAGGATGGGGATGACCATTTCTGCAATGGTACCTTTGTCAGAGACCTTGGCGTCTGCCTGGGCAGTACGCACATTGCCGAGCTCTCCCTGTTCAGCACGTGCCTCAGCCTTTGCCATGGGACCAAAGTCGATATTGAAGCAGCAGACGGCAAAGACCATGATAATGGAGAGCAGCGCGTAGAAGTTGTAGGGTATTGTGGAAACAAAGGCTGCAAAGTCGCTCTGGAAGGCACCCGTGGAGGCAAGAGAACTGCCTACTGCAGCAGCCCAGCTTGAGACCGGGGCAATGATGCAGACAGGCGCTGCCGTGGAGTCGATGATATAGGCAAGCTTGGCACGGGAGACTTTCAGCGAGTCTGTCACAGGCGTCATGACAGTGCCGATGGTCAGACAGTTGAAATAGTCATCAATGAAGATGGTGATGCCAAGACCGGAAGTGGAGAGCAGGGCCGAGCGTTTGGTCCTGATTTTGCTGCCTGCCCAGCGACCATAGGCCCGGGAACCGCCGGCAAGATAGACGACATAGACCAGTGCACCAAGCAGTGAGCAGAAGATGATGATATTGAAGTCAACCTTCTTGGTCATGGTCTCAAAGGCAACCTGGACTGTGCCCATGAGAATGTTTTCGGCACCAGTGCCCACAGCATAGATCAGTGTCCCGCTCAGGACACCGAGCATGAGTGAAAAAAAGACTTCCTTGGTGACAAGCGCCAGGACAATGGCTATCACCGGGGGAAGAATGGAGAGCCAGCCGGCATTGTACGCTTCCATAAAAACCCTTCCTTTGTAGATACCCCTGTGCTGAACCTGACAGACAAAGTCCTTTGCCCGGGAGTACGTA
>CASEWR010000101.1 GCA_949291675.1 uncultured Desulfovibrio sp.
ACCCACATTGGGCACTTAATTTTTAGTAATTTTTCCTAGCCAAAACTGGCTAGTTGTGCTATGGTTCCTTATCTATCATTTTTAAGGAGCACTCTAAATGTCATTCCAAAAACGTCGCCCCATTACTTCCCGCGCTGAGAGAGCCAAAGCACATGAGATGAGGGAACGGGAGCTCCTTAAGCATGCTCAATGGTTTATTGACCATCAGAACTGGGATGACTGTGAAAGTGAAGATGGACAGTTACTCCGAATAGCAGGGATTGGTATCATAGCTGGAACATTGGATAAATATGGCATTACACAGCACATAGATACGTTGTTACCCAAGGAGTCAGAGCTGTGCAAAGTCAGTCATGGACAGGCTGTTAGAGCGCTGGCACTACAAGCTTGTGGAAGCGGAATGGTGTCACTGCATAGAACCGAGAAGTACTTCGAGAAAGTTGATGTTAGCAAGCTTTTCGGAGACGACATCGTCGCTGAATACTTAAATAGATATACACTTGCTAGAACCCTTGACAGAATCCATGAGTATGGGTGCACAAAATTCTTTGTTGAATGCGCATCTCATATTGCAGTACAAACAGGTAGAAAATCATTAACTATCCACATCGACACTACATCTATTCATTTTCACGGAGAACCTACAGAAGAAAGTGATGATATAGTAGCAATGACATTTGGATATAGCCGCGATGGACATCCAGAATTGCCACAAATTATAGTTGCAGGACTTGCAGATGAAATTGGTCTTCCTATCTACTTTAAGGGAGTATCTGGTAATGTGAATGACAAGAAGTCTTTCAAGGATATCATGGCTAACGTAGAAACACTCAGGGTGAAGTTCCCTGATGTGCGCTATGTTGTTGGCGATTCAGCCTTTTGTACCCCCGATATCCTTGAAGCAACACTACGTGGTGGGTTGCATGCCATTACCAAACTCCCTTTGACAAACAAGTCTGCGAAAGAAATCATAATGAACGCAGATTTGTCAAATTTTACAGATATTTACCCTGGAAACGACGAAAAGAAAGAACGGGGACAATGGTGCCCGGCTATTAAGGTTGGCACTCTTCCTGTCAAAGCTCTCCTCATCGAAAACAGAGCCCTTCTGGAGAAAAACACCAGGAAGTACCGCAAGGAAGCAGAAAAGGAAGTTTCTGCCACCAGGGACAAACTCAAGGCTCTGTCAGCTCCAGGTAAGCTCGGCAGCATTGATGATGCCAGAAAAGCTGTGGAAATGCTCTGCCAAAAGCTTTCCTTGTGTTGCCTTGAGGACATAACATATGAGGAAATCACTAAAAACTGCAGGAGGGGCCGCCCCTCAGCAGACAAAGCTCCAGAGAAGAAGGTTGTTGGAGTCAAAATCAACGCAGATGTGAACATCAATGAGGAAGCCATCACGAAAAAAGCAGAATTATCAATAAGATCCATTATTGTGACTACTGACTGTGAGACCGACTGGAGCATGGAAGACCTGCTGTCAGCATACCGGGGCCAGAATGTCATTGAAAGTTGCTGGAGGCTGATGAAAAACAAGCGACTGCTTGTCGACTCTATCTATCTGGAGAAGCCCGAGAGGATTGAGGCCATGATGTGCATACTTTATCTCATTGTCCTCCTTCTCAAGATCACTGAAATTGCCGTCCGTGAAGCAATGGAGAAACATTCATACAAACTTCCTCCTGTATCCAGCGAGCCGGCAACTTCCAAACCAACTATCATCCGTTTCCTCCAGTACGTGACGGACAAGAACATTTCTGTGCTTAAAGGACCTTCGAGCGATCCTGTAATTTACAATGCTGACAAGCTCTTACTTAAGATACTCTCGGCAATGGGACCTCATTGGCTGCGCTATTACCTGCCTGAAACCTATGCCGACATGCCCGCGGCATAAAATTGCCTAAATCGAACTGCCCAATGTGGGGCACAGATACTGATGTGTGCTTTTGCCTGCACTAGCATAACAACAAAGGGGACTGTCCCAAACGGACAATCCCCTTTGTCTTAGGAGGCAAATGCGTACAGAGCAGGTATTTTTGGGAAGGGTGTGCCTTCCTGAGGGGCTTAGCCCTTCTTGATCTGGGTATACCAGGCAGCAGACTGCTCAAGCAGCTGAGCACTTCTGCTGGCCAGTTCCTGAGGATCCCTGACAAAGCCGTCCATCATCTGGGCGGAGTCAAAGAGCATGTTCACCATGGTGGCAAGCACTGCATCATTGGCATCGGACTTGTAGATGGTGAGCAGGGTGCGCAGCAGGGGGTGTTCTCTGTTGACCTCAAGGGTCTTGACCGGCACTTCCATGTTCTTGTCCATGGCACGCATGAACTTCTCCATGGCAGAGGTCACGCCGTCCTCGGAGGAGAGCACAGCGGCACTGTCAGTGAGGCGGGCAGAGACAATGACGTTCTTGACCTTGTCGCCAAGGATTTCCTTCATTCTGGCAATGAGGTCGTCAAAGCTCTTCTCATCCTCTGCAGACAGGGGGCTGGCCTTGGGTGCTTCGTCAGTCTTGTCCGGGAAGGCTTCCAGGTCCTTCTCCTCGGCGTTCTCGATGGACTTGAAGTTCCATTCCTTGTAGTTGCCGAGGCCGCTGACCACGAATTCGTCCAGGGCTTCGTAGAAGAAGAGCACTTCCACGCCCTTCTTGCGGAAGCGGTCCATGTAGGGGTTGATTTTGGCTGCTTCGCGGTTGTGGGCAGTGACGTACCAGAAGGTCTTCTGACCTTCCAGGCCGCGGCTCATGTATTCGTCAAGGCTTGCGACCTTGTCCTCGCTCTCGCTGGCAGAGGTATTGAAGCGCATCAGACCGAGCAGCCTGTCGCGCTGGGCAAAGTCCTGGTGCACGCCCATCTTCAGGAGGGAGCCGTGATGCTGCCAGAACCTGAGGTAGTCCTCGGGCTTGTCCTTTGCCATCTTTTCCAGATGGTTCAGGGTCTGCTTGACGATGGTCTGGTTGATTTTGCGCAGGACCACGTTTTCCTGCAGGGTTTCGCGGGAAATGTTGAGGGGAATGTCCTCAGTGTCCACAACACCCCTGAGGAAGCCCAGATACGGGGGGATAAGGTCCTTGTTCTTGTGCTGGATGAGCACACGGTTGGAGTAGAGGTCAATGCCCCAGTACTCGTCCTCGTGCGGGCCTCTGAATTCCAGCTCTTCGTCAGGAATGTAGAGCAGGGCATGGAACTGCACAGGGCTGTCCACGCTGATATGCAGCCAGTCCTGGGGATCCTTGAAGTCATAGGTGAAGGACTTGTAGAACTCCTTGTACTGGTCGGCAGTCACCTGGCTCTTGGGCTCACGCCACAGGGCAGGCTGGGTGTTCACCTTCTCGCCGTCCACAAGGACCGGGAAGGGGATGAAGCCGGAGTGTTTGCGGATGACGTTTTCCACACGGTACTTTTCCGCGTATTCCACGGCGTCGTCCTTCAGATGCACCACAATGCGCGTGCCGCGCTTCGGCTCTTCGTCCGTGCAGGCAGACACGGTGTAGGTGCCAAGGCCGTCGCTCTCCCACACCCAGGCACTGCCGTCACCATAGGCAGGACGGGAGTACACCTCCACCTTCTCTGCCACCATGAAGACGGAGTAGAAGCCCACACCAAAGTGACCGATGATCTGTGAGGCGTCAGAGGGCTTGTCGGAGCCGGACTGCTCGGCAAGCTTTGCCAGGAACTCCTCGGAACCGGACTTGGCGATGATGCCGAGGTTGTCGCCAAGCTCAGCCTCGGTCATGCCAATGCCGGTATCGGCAATGACAAGCTCCTTCTTGTCCTTGTCCAGGCTGATGCGGATTTCCAGGGGCAGGTCCACGGCAGGCTTGTCGCCGCTGTTTTCACGAAAGCGCAGCTTGTCCAGAGCGTCAGATGCGTTGGACACAAGTTCGCGCAGGAAGATTTCCTTGTTGGTGTACAGGGAGTTTGTCAGAATCTGCAGCACCTTGCGAACTTCAGCACGAAACTCACAGGTTTTTTTGCCCTCAGTTGCTTCACTCATTTCAATCCCTCCAGCAGGCCGGATGTGCCAGCCCTGCGGAAAATATATAGATAGTAGAGAAATTGCGTATCATTGCACGCACTGCGTGCCATGGTTTTGTCTACAGAAGTGCAAATAAGCACCATTTTCCAAAGAGCAAGTGCTTTTGGAGATGGCGCCTTCAGCTCAGCCTGTGCAGCCTGCAGCCGGGCACGAAAAAGGGACCCGCAACACGGGTCCCTTCAGGAAGCTGGTATGGAAGCTGTCTGCCCTGTACCGGTTACTGCGCTGGCTGGCCTTCAGGCTGACTTTCCGACTGGCCTGCGGGCTGTGCAGCAGCTGTGGCTGCGGGCTGTGCAGCGGATGTGGCTGCCGGCTGGTCCTTGCTCTGAGCTGCAGCCTGTCTCTGTCCGGCAGGCAGGGTCGTCGCAGCTTCAGGCTGCGCCTGTGCTGGTGTCGGGGCCTGCACTGCAGGCTCTCTTTGCCCGGCAGCCTGTGTCGCAGGCAGGGTCGTCGCAGCTTCAGGCTGCGCCTGTGCTGGTGCCGGGGCCTGTGCTGCAGGCTCTCTCTGCCCGGCAGGCTGTGTTGCAGGCAGGGCCGTCGCAGCCTCATGCTGCGCCTGTACGGGTGCCGGGACCTGTGTTGCAGGCCCTCTTTGTCCGGCAGCCTGTGCAGCAGGCAGGGCCGTCGCAGCCTCAGGCTGGGCCTGTGCTGGTGCCGGGGCCTGCACGGCAGGCCTGGCTGCCACCCTGCGGGGCGCCTTGCGCACGCTCGCAGCGGGCGTTTCTTCTGCAGTCCCTGTCCTGGTCTCTATGCCCACGGGCTCGTGGGGATGCCAGTCCACAATGCGTGCCGGTTTACACAGGTAGAAGCCCCCGTTTTCCCTGCTGCAGCCAAGTTCTGCATAGCTGCCGTTGAGACCGTAGACTTCCCAGTCACCGCGCGGCAGTTTGCCTGAGCTCACCATGACAAGAACATGGTTGAGGGCGTCTTCCTTTGTGCAAAACACAGGGAAGTCCCTGGCTGCGGGGTCCACAAAGATATCCGAGCCTGCTGCCAGCTCCATGACCAGAAAGCCGGGGGCATAGGTATAGAGCTTGTCGCAGGGGGTGTCGGGCCGGGCCGGCTGCACGACACCCTCGTCTGTTTTTGCGGCACAGCCTGTCAGGACTGCCGGCAGGGCTGCTGTCAGACAGAGGAGAAGGCAGAGCGAGACCAGGCGCGAGATCAGGGGGAAAACCAGGCTGGTACTGCGTGCGCAAACTGCGCTGCTGGCGGGGCTGGCGTGCTGCATGGGCATGACCTACAGGTCGCCGAAGCGGTTCTTGCCGGCAGAGGAGCCCCGGGTGTCAGCAGGGGCCTCGCCAAACTGGTTGCTGCCGAACTGGTTGCCGGGCTGCGTGAAGCTGCCGGCCTGGGCAGGGCTTGCACCGGCCATCTGCGTCAGGCGGGCCACACGTTCCTCAATGGGAGGATGGGTGGAAAAGAGCTTGGCCACGGAAGAGGGGAAGAGCGGAGCCACAATGAACATCTCGGCTGTGGAGGGATTGCCGCTTTGCATGGGCACCCTGGTGGCAGCCTGCTGCAGCTTGTTCAGAGCCTGGGCAAGGGCCAGCGGGTCCCTGCTGTAGGTGGCACCGCCCTGGTCAGCCAGGTATTCCCTGGAGCGGGAGATGGCCATCTGAATGAGGGTTGCTGCAATGGGGGCCAGAATGGCCATCAGGATGGCTGCCAGAGGGTTGGGCCTGTCTTCGCTGTTGCCGCCGAAGATGGCAGAGAACTGCAGCATGTTGGCCAGCATGACAATGGTTGAGCCCATGACTGCGGCAACAGACTGAATGAGAATGTCGCGATGGGCGATGTGGGCGATTTCATGGGCAATGACGCCGCGCAGCTCCCGCAGGGTGAGGATCTGCATAATGCCCTCGGTGACGGCCACAACGGCATGATTGGGATCCCTGCCTGTGGCAAAGGCATTGGGAGCCTGTTCCGGCACCACACAGACTTTGGGCTTGGGGATGCCGGCATTGCGGGCAAGTTCTTCCACCATGTCGTGCAGAGCAGGGGCCTCGTCATAGGCAAGTTCCCTTGCGTGATACATCTTCAGCACAATGGAGTCTGAGAACCAGTAGCTGCCCACATTCATGACCATGGCGATGATGAAGGCAATGATAATGCCTGTGCGTCCGCCTGCCATACCACCGATGACAATGATGAGACCGGAAAGAGCTGCCAGAAGAAGAAGGGTTTTAAATTGGCTAGTCATGGCGAGATCGTCTTTTTCAAAAGCTGGAAGTGACGAAGGAGAGGGCTGAAAGCTCCCATATGCAGAGGCAGACAAGCATGTTGCATGCCCTGCATGCAGCCATCCTTCAGGACATTTCAGTGTGTTTTCAGTTGGATGTGCAAGTGCCATGGCACGGATGCGGTCAGTTCTTCCCCTGTGCACGGAAAGCGGACAGCATCGGCAGGAAAAGCAGTGGTTTGTGTGCAGTCAGCAGGCAGTCGGCAGGGCAGTCGGCAGGGCAGATCAGATCAGTGCTCTGCGCGCTCCACGTTATTGCGCCACCACAGCTGGAAGACCATGAGGGTCCACAAGGGGGTGCGCAAATCCTTTTCTCCGCTCAAATGGGCCTGCATGAGCCTGCGCACTGCAACCGGGTTGAAGAACTTCTGCCTGGCAAGGGCCTCTTCGCTGAGCAGATCCTCCATGAGCGGGCGCAGTCTGCCGCGCAGCCACTGGGAAACAGGAATCTGGAAACCGCGCTTGTTGCGATGCAGGATACGCGGGGGCAGAAGGTCTGCAAAGGCCTTCTTGAGCAGGTACTTGCGTTTGAGACCATGCAGTTTGTAGCGCACAGGCAGGCTGATGACAAACTCTGCCAGCTCCCTGTCCAGGAAGGGCGCGCGCACTTCCAGAGAATTGAGCATGGAACAGCGGTCCACCTTGACCAGAATGTCATCGAGCAGGAAGCCCCGGATATAGGTGTTGAAGCTCCTGTCCATGTCAGAAACATTATGCCATTCCTGGAATGCGTCAAGGGTGGGCTTGAATAAGGACGTTATTTCCAGAGCTTGCCTGTCAGGGGAGGCAAGCAGTTCTTCCTGCAGCTCGGGAGAGCAGGCTGTGAGCATGGACTGGATGCGCATCCAGGGCGGCAGCTTGGCAGCCCTGTGGAAGGTATCTGTGGCCAGGCGCAGGTTCACATAGCCCTGGGAGGCCGGCAGACAGCGGCACAAGGGCTCGATGATGCGCTGACGGATGAAGGCAGGCACCTTGTTGTAGACCTGGGCAATGGCAAAGCCCGCATAGTGCTCATAGCCAGCCCACAGCTCATCCGAGCCGTCGCCGCCAAGGGCCACGGTCACATGCTCCCTGGTCATCTTGGAGAGCAGCCAGGTCGGAGCAGCCGAGGCATCGGCCATGGGCACGTCCATGGCGCTTACCACCCTGGGCAGAATGTCCGTGCACTCATCTTCCAGGAAGACGCGCTCGTAGTGCGTGGTGCCGAAGGTCCTGGACACGAGCCGTGCGTACTCGCTCTCGTCGTAGCTCGCCTCGTGAAAGCCTATGGAAAACGACTGGATGGCATGCGGGGAGCACTCGGCCATCAGGCCTGTGACAATGCTTGAGTCAATGCCGCCGGACAAAAAGACCCCTAAGGGCACGTCGGCAACCATGCGCCGCTGCACAGCCCTGCGCATGAGCCTGCGCAGCTCCTCACAGGCCTCTTCCTCGCTGATCACAAGGCTTGAGCTGCGGGGAGCCTCCCAGTAGGTGAAACACTGCACCCTGCCGTGTTCCATGACCATGGCAGTGGCAGGCGGCAGCTGTCTGAACTCCCGCACCATGGTCTGCGGGCAGGGCACGTACTGGTAGGCTAAAAAGCGCATGAGCGCCAGGGGATCCAGGGTGGCGGCAAGGTGTTTGACAGCCCGAAAGCAGAAGAGCTCAGAGGCAAAGTAGAGGCAGCCGTTCTGTATGGTGTAGAAGAAGGGCTTCTTGCCGAAGCGGTCGCGGGCAGCCAGCATGCTCTGCGTGCGATTATCCCAGAGCACAAAGGCAAACATGCCGTCCAGACGGTCCAGGCAGTCGCGCCCCCAGGCCTTGTAGGCCTCAAGAATGACTTCCGTATCCGAACTGGTCTGGAAGCGTGCGCCCTTTTTTTCCAGCTCAGCACGCAGCTTTTGAAAGTTGTAGATCTCGCCGTTGAAGACAATGCTTACCTGCCCTGTGACATCAGACATGGGCTGGGCGCCGCCGGCAAGGTCAATGATGGAGAGGCGCCTGTGCCCCAGGCAGGCCCTGTCCAGACGCAGCACAGCACCGCCATCCGGGCCGCGGTAGCGGATGGCTTCGGTCATGGCCTGCACGCATGCCTCATCCTCCTGTGTCAGCAGGATGTGTTCCTCTATGGCAATGATGCCTGCTATTCCGCAC
>CASEWR010000102.1 GCA_949291675.1 uncultured Desulfovibrio sp.
ACTGGAAGTAACATCCGGCGCGGTGCCTATTTGCATTCCCAATGAAGCATTCCCAATCAACGTAGCTTCCCTTTCGGAAAGCTGAGGCTGGTCAACTCAGGCTTTATTCAAGCCTCGCCCTTCAGGGCGGGGTAGTTGACGTGCATTTCTCTCTCCTCGAAAGACCTGCCTTTGTACAGCAGGCTTTGCAGAGCATTGTGTCGTTCCTGTGGGGGAAAGTCCTGGTGCGGCTGCAGATGTGACGTTTGCGCCAGCCATGGTCTGGTCCGTACCGGCTGGTCCTGACCGGGTTCCGGTCTGGTCGAGGCTGCGCGCCCGTGGCGTTGTACCTGCTTTTGCGCCGGTCTGCAATGCGTCAGGAGTATGTCCCGGGTACGCCATGATGACGTCTTCGGAGTGTGTCTGCATGGGCCCCAGACCCGTGGCCGGGCACTGCAGGGCATGCCGGGAACATATCCCGCAGCCCTTGAAAAAGTGGCCCTCTTTTGGGTAGAGGAGAGGCACAGCATGGCTTGCAGGACAAGACGGGAAAAGGGCCTCTTCCCGGCGTATCCTGCCTCTTTCCGAAACCTTTCACACACAACACTACGTGTAAGGATACACTTCCCATGTCCATCTATGTCTCCGGCTCCCTTGCCTTTGACCGCATCATGAACTTCCCCGGCAATATCCAGGACCATGTGCTCATGGACAAATTGCGCAAACTCAGCATCAGCTTCATGGTGGATGGCATGATCGAGCGCCGCGGCGGCTGCGCCGGCAATATTGCATATACTCTGGCGCTGCTCGGAGAAAAACCGGTTATCTTAAGCTGCGGCGGCAGGGACTTTGACACCTATGCTGCCCATCTGCAGAAGGTGGGGCTGCCCCTGGACGGCATTCGCCGCGACGAGGAGCTCTTCACTGCCCTGTGCTTCATCACCACTGACCTTTCCGGCAATCAGATCACAGGCTTCTACCCCGGCGCCATGGCAAAGCCCTGCAACTACACCTTCACAGACCTCAGCGACAAGGACCTCGCCATTGTCTCTCCCGGCAACATGGAAGACATGCAGAACCTCCCTGTCCTCTACAGGGAGAAGAAGGTGCGCTTCATCTTTGATCCCGGCCAGCAGCTGCCTGTGTTCACAAAGGACATGCTCAACGCTGCCATTGAAGGCGCCTATATCTATGTCTGCAATGACTACGAAATCGGCATGACCAGCAAGCTGCTCGATCTTGCCAGGGAAGAAGACCTGCTGGAGAAGGTGGAATGGCTGATCACCACCCTCGGCGAGCAGGGCTGCCGCGTGCGCGGTCGTGACGGCACGGACGAAATCATTGCCCCTGTGCCCTGCGACAACGTGGTGGACCCCACAGGCGCCGGCGACTCCCACAGGTCCGGCCTGCTCTTCGGTCTGCAGCACGGTCTCTCCGTGGTCGAGGCCGCAAAGTTCGGCTCTGTCACAGCCAGCTACTGCATTGCCTGCCAGGGCACCCAGGAACATCACTTCACAAAGGAAGACTTTGTGCAGCGCTATCAATCCGTGTTCGGGGACATGCCCATCAGCTTCTAGCAAGAGCGCCTGCACTCTGCATCACAAGGCCGCACTCCTGGTATGGGAATGCGGCCTTTTGCTGTGCAAAAGCGTCTGTCACAAACGCTGATTCAGTTCTTCTTCGCTGTGTGGCCGGCAACAAGGCGGCGCGGTGTTGCACCCGGCCTGCGCACGCCCATGTGGCAGCGCCCGCGCACAGCACTGCCTGCCGGACGAGCCTGCGAACACTTCTGTGAACAATCCTGCGAATACTCCCTGGCTCGTTCCACCCACCAGCGCCTGTCCACGCGGCCAAACCACCAGCGGTTGTGGTCTGTCTCCAGCATGCTGGCGCACACTTCCCTGCCGGCCTCAGTCTTCAGGCGCTTCTGCGCTGCCTCAATCCAGTCCCTGGCAAAGGCATTGCCCTTGTCCAGCTCTTCTTTCAGATTGAAGAGCAGGTCCAGCTGGTCCGCATCCCTGGCAAGCTGCGCCTCCAGGGTCTCTCTGGCCTCGAACTCGTCATAGGCAGCCAGGATCTCGTCAAGGCCCGTGCCTGCCACAGCATCGGCCTGGGCCCTGCGCTCATCCTTGCTGGTGTAGCGCTGGTTCATGTAGTTGAGGTCAGAGGTCCTGGCCTCGTGCAAATCATGGAAGAGCCCGAGCAGCGCGGCCTTTTGCGGGTCTGCGCCGGCACGCTTTGCCAGGATGTAGGCTATGAGTGCCACGCGAAAGCTGTGCTGGGCAACATCCTCATGGCCTGTGCCCAGGAAGGCCCAGCCTGTGCGCGCAGTCTTCTTCAGCCAGCCGGCCTCGAAGATAAAGTCCACCACACGCTCAAGCTGTGCGTCAGCCGGCTGTGTCTCGCCGGATCGTCCCGCCCTGCCGGCTGCTCTGCTGCGAAAGAGGCGCACACATCGGCCGCCAGTCTTGTGTCTGGTCATGAGCACTCCCCGGCTAGTCCTCGGCCTTGTCGCTGCCATACTTGCGCAGCTTCTTGTGCAGGGTGGCTCTGGTAATGCCCAGCTTTCTGGCAGCTGCGCTCTTGTTGTCCCCTGTCTCGCGCAAGGTTTCCTCAATGGCTCGGCGCTCCACCTCTTCCAGGGGCAGGCCTGCCAGGGAGGATGGGGCCTCGGCAATCTTCGGCAAATCCTCTGTGGCAAGGCGGGCAATGTTCACAGGCAGTTCCGGCCCTGTCACAAGGTCGCCTGTGCAGAGGATGACTGCGCGCTCCACGGCATTCTGCAGCTCGCGCACATTTCCAGGCCACTCATAGTGCAGGAGCATGTCCATGCACTGGGCGGAAAAGCCCTTCACATTCTTGTGATTGCGCTCTGCATAATGGGCCAGGAAGTGGGTGGCCAGCAGCGGAATGTCCTCGCGGCGCTGGCGCAGGGGCGGCACCTCAAGGCTGATGACATTGAGACGGAAGTAGAGGTCCTCGCGAAAACGGCGCTCTTCCACCTCCTTGCGCAAATCTCTGTTGGTGGCGGCAATGACGCGCACATCCACGTGCTCGCTCCTGTCAGAGCCCACACGCTGGATTTCGCCCTGCTGCAGGGCACGCAAAAGCTTGGCCTGCACGCCAATGGGCATCTCGCCGATTTCATCCAGAAAGAGGGTGCCGTGGTCAGCCTGCTTGAAGCGGCCTTCCCTGCGCCTGTCAGCGCCTGTGAAGGAGCCCTTTTCATGGCCGAAAAGCTCGCTTTCCAGCAGGGTTTCTGCCAGGGCTGCGCAGTTCACCACGACCAGGGGCTCGCTCTTGCGCAGGCTCTGGGCGTGCAGGGCCCTTGCCACCAGCTCCTTGCCTGTGCCGGACTCGCCGGTAATGAGCACTGTTGCCTCAGTGGGGGCCACAGTGCGGATCATGGAAAGCATGCTGGTGATGGCAGGGGATCTGCCGAGGATTTCCGAGCTGGTATTTTCCTCGGAGAGCTGTCTGCGCAGCTCCCTGTTTTCCACGCCCAGGCGGGAGTGATCAATGGCCTTTTTCAGGGTTTCCTTCAGGGCGTCAAAGTCCAGGGGCTTGATGAGATAGTCATACGCGCCGATGCGCAGGGCATCCACTGCTGTTTCCACTGAGGAATAGGCTGTCATGAGGATGACCGGCAGGGAGGGATTGTAGCTTAGGATCTGCTTCATGGCCTCAATGCCGTTCACCTTGCCCATGCGAACGTCTGTCAGCACTGCGTCAAAGGCCATGGTGTGGACCTTGTCCACAGCTTCGTCGCCGTCTGCGGCCTCCTCCACTGTATAGCCCCACGACTTGAGCATCATCCTGAGCATGCCGCGGTGGGCATCATCATCGTCTACAACCAGAACTGTAGTTGTCATAAAATTCTCTTTCTGTGTCTGTGTGTGAAGTTGCAAAAGTATATCTTCAGAAGTTTCAGGATGCGGATATCCCGGGCCATTGCGACATGGCTCAGGCCTTGTGCCCCGTTGTCTCTGCCATGGGCAGCCAGATACTGAAGCAGGTCTCGCCTGTATGGCGTTCCGTTGCCACCCGGGAGGTCACGGAGATCTCGCCCTTCATGGCCTCCACGATCTTGTGGACTGTGGCAAGGCCTATGCCTGTGCCCTTGGTCTTGGTGGTAAAATAGGGATCAAAGACATGGGGCAGATTCTCAGGCTTGATGCCTGTGCCATTGTCCAGCACCTGCAGGCAGATGCGTCCCTCGCTGACCGTGGTGGCAAGAGTTAATTTGCCACCCTTTGGCATGGCGTCAAGGGCATTGAGGCACAAATTGAGCACTGCCTGCCCGAGTCTGTCCGGATCGGCCTCTGCCTTCGGGCACTTGCGCAGGTTGAGGATAATTTTCACCCCACGACTGGCCGCATTCTGGGCCAGCAGCCGGGCCACGTGCTGCATGACCTCATCCGGGTCCACAGGCTGCAGGGCCACGTCCGTGGGACGGGACAGGCCGATGAGCTCAGTGATGACGCGATTGAGGCGGTCAGCCTCGCGCACCATGACTGCTGCGGCCTCCCTGTCCTCACTGCCTTCAGGGAAGCGCTGCTGGAAGTAGGTGGCATAGCCCTTGATGGAGCTTAGGGGATTGCGGATTTCATGGGCCACACCTGCTGCCAGATTTCCCACTGCAGCAAGCTTCTCCTTGCGGCGCACTTCTTCCTCAAGTGCAGCCACCCGGCTTCTGGCTGCCTTTTCGCGCAGCCTGGACTGTCTGGCCCTCTGGGTATGGTAGAGCACAAGCAGACAGGCCACGCCGGCAAGCAGGGTCACGCCCACCAGCATGGTCATGTAGGCCCGGTTCTGGGCTCTGGTGACGTCAAAGGGGGAGATATCCATGCCAAGGAAGATCATGGGCACGGGAAGCTCCTCGGGCGATGCCTCCCGTCCGCGACCGTGACGGCGTCCCATGTACTGCCCATGCTCCCGGGGCGGTCCGTCCCGATCCAGCTGCTGATGGCTCTCCGGAGGCATCCTTCCCTGTCTTCCGCGCTCAGCGTCCATGTGATCATGGCCGCGACCTCCCCGCATGCGTTCGCCAGGGCCTCTGCTGCGGAAATCCGGGCCTATGGGCTGGAAGTTGCAATAGACCACAAAGCTTCTGGAGCCCTCGATTTCCATGATGCTCCAGCGACGCTCACCCATGGGTGAGAGCTGATGCATGGTGGCTTCCGAAGCTTCGTGCCCGTCAATATTGAGGATCTCGCCCACGCGTGTTCTGTCTGTGTGGGCAATGATGGTGCCATCGGGCATGGTCACGGCAATGAAGTTGACATCAGAGCCGTGTGACATCTGTTCAAGCAGAAACTGCAGGCGTATGCCCACCTGGGAGCGCATGCCTGTGCGCAGGACATTTTCAAAGGCCGTGATGAGAGAAAAGCCCTTGTCCGCAAGCAGACGGGTCAGTGTCGTCTCGTTGCGCTCAACGGAGATGAGGGCAGGAAAACTGACCATGATGGTCAGGGTGACGAAGGCAAAGAAAAGCAGTATCCCCAGGGGGATGTGCGCAAGATGTTCACTGTTGAACAGCTTGAAGAAAAGACTTGCCCGTCTGATATTGCGAGGCAGCTGCAGCCGCGTTCTGGACATGCCGAATCCTTTCAGGGGGAACGAAACAGCTATTCTGGCACAAGGCCCCGACCCTGTCCAGCTGCCATTTTTTTCTTTCCAGACAGGGGCCTGCCTGTGTCTGTGTGGCGGCAGGCATCAGTGTTCCTGAACAACAATGCGTATCTCCTGCCCGCCTGTCCAGACAATATGCTTTCCTGTCAGGCCAAGAGCTTCCAGTTTTGCTCTGTTTTCCTTTCTGTAGCCCCAGCAATAGCCCTGCACTGCCCGGGGCAGGTGTGCCTGCACGACTGTGCCCAGCAGGCTCGCCTGCTCGAACACTGTCAGCAGCGCCTGTGCCAGCACCCTTGTGCCAAGGTCCCTGTCCCTGGGGCCTGCCAGCACATGCTCCTCAAAGCTCTCCTCCACAGCCACCCCCAGGCGGATGACAGGAATGTGCTGTGCATGGGCAAGGACGACACCCTCGGCGAGCGCAGCAATGGTTGCGGGTACATCCCAGGGGGTGTAGCGGCCCTCGCGCCAGAGTCTGGCAAGGCCTGTGCCTTCCACCACAAGGCAGGGATAGAAACGCAAAAAGGAGCAGCCGAGGGAGAGGGACGTGCGCACATCTTCCACAAAGTCCGCAGGCGTGTGCACAGCGCAGGATGTGCCGGGCAGTCCAGGGTTGCCGGCAAGTCCGGGAAGGCCTGGCAGAAGCTGCACGCCCAGGGCAAGACCACTGTCCAGCACAGCCTGCATGGCCTTTTGGGCAGTCTCAGCCGTATAGCCGCGCAGGGATGCGGCAAGCACATCTTCCCTGAAGGTCTGAATGCCAAGCTCCACAGTGCTGCAGCCGGCATTGCGCAGGGCATGGAGCAGTTCTGCCTCCACGCAGTCCGGACGGGTGGAGCAGCGCCAGGTACAGACAAGGTTTTCCTGCTGCCAGTCCCGCACCGTGTGCAGACACAGCGCAAGGGCCTCACGGGGCAGTGCTGTAAAGGTGCCGCCATAGAAGGCCAGCTCGCAGGACGGGCGGCCCTGAGCCCTGCGCAGACGCAGCAGCGTGTCCGCACGGGCAAGGGCGCTGGCAATGTCCTGCATGCCCATGCCTGTCTGCAGCGGCTGGGCACAGTAGATGCAGCGCGTGCGACAGCCTGCAAAGGGCAGAAAGACAGGCACTATGGCCGGGCCCTGTGTGCGGACGGGCCAGGGATGAACCAGAGTCTGCATGACAGTGTTCCTTGCGACGGTATTTTGTGACAGTGTCCCCTGCGACACTATTCTCTGCAAAAGTGCATGAGGGAGTCTCCGGGGCAGGCGAGCGGTCAGACGATCGGGCAGGCGGGCAGGCGAGCGGGCGCCTGACTGACAGAAGGCATCGCCCTGGCCGGCCCCCTGTCTTTTCGCAGCCTGCGCGCTCTTGTCAAGGGTCCTGCATCCTTATGGGGCTTTTGTGGATCTTTGGGCCTTCCTGGTGTAGAGGAAGGCACGTGCCTGGCCCATGCAGCAGAGGTGCCCACAGTGTCTCTTGTGTGGCCAGGCATGGCAGTGCCAGGATGTCCCCTGTGCAGCCCGTACGCGTCCCTGTGCCGTATGCCCGAAGGAGAATGCATGCCCTTTGACAGCTATGTCTTTGTCCTGATCTTTCTGCCTCTGCTGGTCTTTGTGTGGAGAGCCGTTGCCGTTGTACACAGGCAGTCCCTGCCTCTTGTGCTTCTGTGTGCATCACTTGTGTTCTGCCTGTGGGCCAGCCCTGCCGCACTGCTTCTGCTCGCGCTGCTCATCCCTGTGAACTACGGGCTGGGCCTTGCCCTGGCTGCTCCGGGCGAGCGGGAGGGCTCACTGCGGCGCAAAAGTCTGCTGACACTGGCATTGCTCATCTGCTTCGCACCGCTGCTTCTCATCCGCTATCTGCCCGAACTTGCAGCCCTTGTGCCGGGACTGCTCTCCCTTGCCCCTGCCCCAGAGACACAGGCGCTCTCCTTCCTGCCCTTGTTCACGCACGGCATGGCTGCAGGAAGCGCAGGGCAGTACTTTGTGCTCGGCACTGCAGCCTGCGCAGGCATGTCCTTCTGGACACTGGTGCAGGCTGCCTGGCTCATTTCCATCTACAAGCGCCACATCGAGCCTGAAGGCCTTCTGCGCCACGCCCTCTTCTCCCTGGCCTTTCCCTGGCTTCTGGCAGGTCCTGTGGTGCGCTATGAGCAGATGGGACCACAGCTGGATGCTCTGGATGCCCCTGCGCTCTCCACTGTGGCTGCAGGCCTGGGACTTTTCCTGACGGGCCTTGCCAAGAAGGTCCTGCTTGCCAACTGGCTGGGCAGCCATGCCGACACCATCTTTGCTGCAGCTGCCATGTCAGATGCACTGACCAGCATGGAGGCCCTGCTCGGCATCCTGGCCTTCTCCTTCCAGATTTACTTTGACTTCTCAGGCTATACGGACATGGCTCTCGGGGCAGGCCTCATGCTCGGGCTGCGCATCCCCGAGAACTTTGCAGCTCCCTACAGGGCCACAGGCTTCATTGACTTCTGGCGCAGGTGGCACATCACCCTCTCCTCCTTTGTGCGCGAGTACATCTACCAGCCCCTGGCAGGTGCAGCGCCTTCCTTCCCCAGAGCGCTCCTTGCCGTGGCTGCAGGCCTGGTGCTCACTGCTCTCTGGCATGGTGCAGCACTGACCTTCCTGGCCTGGATTCTCATCCATGCCGTCTTCCTGGGTCTCAATGCCCTGCTCCGCTCCCTGAAGAGCCCTGGCCTGGATGCTCTGCTCTCAGGCCTGGTCATGCGCCCTGTCTGCATACTGCTGACCTTTGTGCTGGTCAGCCTTGCCTGGGTCTTTTTCCGCGCTGACTCCCTGCCCCATGCCGTGAACATGTACACAGCCCTTGTCAGCGTCAGCAGGCCCCATGCCTTCTCCTGCTTTGCCAACGGATATTTTGCAGGCGTGCTCTCCCTGCTGCCCCTGTTCCTGGCAGCCATCTGCGTCTTTGTCCTGCCCACCAGCAGGGAGATCTTCACAGGCTGCAGGGACGGCTCAAGGCCCTGGCTTTCCTTTGCTCCCACACTGCCCTGGGCGCTGCTTCTGGCAGCTGCAGCCTTTGCCTGCCTCTCGGTCATGGACCTGACCAGGCCCTTCATCTTCTAGGCAAACCAGGGCAGCGCTTTGCGGGGCGAAAGCGAGCGCGCCCGGCACGAGACAATAGCGAGACGAGACCAAGACGAGACTGAGGCAATCATGAACGAACGCAGACCGGACATCCGCACATACAGCAGCACAGACAGCACAGCACGCACGCCGGACATCGGGGCAAACATCAGTGCGGACACACGCGCAGACGCGCAGTCGCGCAGCTGGCTCAAGGCCTTCTTCTTCCTTCTGACAGGCCTTGTGATCTTCACCCTGGCCATAGCCGCACCGCTTTCCGGGCTGTGGCTCTATCTGTGCGGTGAGCTCGGCGTGGACAGGGCTGTGCAGGCCCAGAGCAGAGGCTTTGCCCTGTTCGGCTCCACCATGGACCGCAGCAGCGCAGACACCCTGGCCTACAAGCTGGCACTGTATGAGAGCAGAAAGCCACAGGTGGTGCTGGCAGGCTCTGCGGGCATGGGGAGCCTGAGAAGCACAGTCTTTCTGCGTCCCATGGTCAACATGGCAGGCACTGCCAGCTCCCTCTCGCAGCTGCGTGCCAGCCTGGATGCCATGCTTGCCAGACACAAGCCCGATGTGGTGCTGCTGGCCCTGGATTTCTGGTGGTTCTCGGCTGCCTGGGAAAAAAATCCCTTTGCGCAGCCAAAGCCCCTGGTTTCGCCCTATGCCTATTCCATGGACACCCTGCGCATGCCCTGGCGCATGCTCTTGCAGGGCGGAATCAGTCTGCCCCAGTTTTTGTTCCTGTCCTTCCAGGAGGCACGCTTCGGCATCAGGGCCCAGTTTGCAGACACAGGCTACGGCCCTGACGGCTCTTTCTATGCCACCTCCACCATCACAGCCCGCCACTCGGAAGATGCCGGCTTTGCCAGAACACTGGACAGGCAAAAGCGCCATGCCGGCGAATTTGCCACCCAGGAGAGCCTCAGCCAGGCCCATCTTGATGCCCTGGCAGACATCTACTTCCGCCTGCGTGGCAGAGGCATAGTCCCTGTCGTCTTCCTCTCTCCTGTGGCAGGTCCAGTCCTTGATGCCATGAAGGCCGAGGAAACACTCTACCCGCATCTCTTTGGCCTGCGTGCAGCCCTGGCAGAGCGCGGCATCGAGGTGGCCGATACCATTGATGCCCGCTATCTCAGGGCCTCTGAGTGTGAATTCCTGGACGGCACCCATGCCGGCGAAGTCATCTCCCTGCGCATCCTCAATGAGCTGACCAGGTCCTGGAGCGGCCTTCTGCCCTATCTCAACATGGAGGCACTGAACCGCTCGGTCAACGAGTGGAAGAACCATGCAGCCGTGGGCAGCCCCTTCCTGCCCCATACCCTGGAGACAGACTTTCTCAGACTCAGCTGCGTCAAGCGCACAGGCCCTGCCCGGGGCATGCAGCCCGTGCCGTCCTGGTAGGCAGCATTCTACACTGCGCAAAGCCCCCTCACGCCGCGAGGCAGGAGGGGGCTTTTGTTTCTGGCACATGGCTGAAACGTTCTCCGACATGGGCTGGAGAAGGCCTTGCTGATGTCTGATTTTTCAGGTGATACCAAGGGGCTTTCAACTGCGTTCCTGTGGCTTCCTGGTCCCACAGCATTTGCAGGGGCCGAAATGGCAGGGGTTCTCGACTACCGCTGGACTGGGAGGTGACTGGTTGTCTCTTTTGACGACCCGGAGTGCCCTGCCTCCATCCTCAATTGACGCACAGAAGGGGACACGGCCGCCCGGAGCGACTCTGTCCCTGTGTACACAACTCAATTTCCACAAAGGCCTTTCCGTACTATCTTCAGGTTTCCATTTGCAGAATCAAACAATCGTCCCAAAGTATCAGCAAATTCAACGGCATTATGTCTATAGGTATTGATAGTGAAGTATCCATAGAAGTTGCCATCTCTGTCAACTACTACTGGCACAGCATCAGATGTGGAATATGTATTCCATGGGCTGCTGAGGGAGTATGTATTTCCGTACATTGAATATTCGTTAAAAATAGAATTTACTGAATATTCACTGCCATAAGTGCCATACTCATTACATATTGATTCACTGGCATACTCTCCGCAATTAAGACATCCCAAAAAGACATCATGTCCACTACCACCAAAAAGTAAAAGTTCCTGTGAAAATGCTGGACATGAAGAAAGTACTAGTGAAAGTACCATGCTGACAAAAAGAAGACGTTTTTGTGCCATACGAAGTGCTCCTGCTTGACAGGCGTGAAAGAGACATTGCCTGACACTATCTCTGAAGCCAGGGAATTCCTGGCCTGATGCAGTATGAAGAGATTCCTGCTGCGGAGAGAGAAAGACATGCGTCACCAGGTGTATGGTTCCCGTTCTCCTCATCGTTTCCGCACCTGTACGATCTTTTACGCCATGTGTACACGTCGCTCTACTTCTGTCCACCGGCCAGATGCGACACTGACGCCTGCCTTCAGATGTGAAGAGCCCCGCTCTCCCGAAAGGGAAGGCGGGGCTCGGAAACTTTCGTCAGGACTGTGTCAGACTATTCTTCAACGATGACCTTGTAGGAGTCGCCGAATTCGTCCTTCACTTCAGTCTTCATGTTGAGGAGCACTCTCCAGCGACGGATGGTGCCGAAAATCACAAAGAGCATCATGACCATGACGAGCACGCTCAGGAAGACGAGCAGGTACTTGCCATTGGGGAGGTACTGGTTGATGCACAGCCAGATACCGGCCCAGAAGGTGATGACAGTCATGAAGCAGCCGGGGATACCGGTCATGAAGGCGTACTTGCCCTTGTTCATGCGCAGCAGCACGGTGGTGCCGATGAGCAGGGTCACGGAAGCGAGCAGCTGGTTGCAGATACCGAACAGCGGCCAGATGTTGGAGATATCGCCACTATAGACCAGATAGCCCCATGCAGCGGTGAACACACCACTGGTCACGATGATGCTGGGCCACCAGTTCTTGTCACCCCACTTGGGAGAAATCTTGCCAATCATTTCCTGCAGGAAGAAGCGGCCCACTCGGGTACCGGCGTCAACTGCGGAAAGGATGAAGACTGCTTCAAACATGATGGCGAAGTGGTACCAGTAGGCCATCAGGTCTTCCATGAAGGGAACCTGAGAGAAGATGTGGGCCATACCGACGGCCAGAGACACGGAGCCGCCAGGACGGTGCATCAGGCTTTCCTGAACTTCCTGCTCGAGGCGGGGCAGTTCCTGCACAACCATGCCGAGCTTGTCGAAGGCAGCCTGGGGAGAGTTGATGGCAAAGTAGTCGGCGGGGATAAGCACGCAGGCGGCGATAAGGGCCATGACAGCCACAAAGCCTTCCAGCAGCATTGCGCCGTAGCCGACGAAGAGCACGTCGTGCTCAGTGCCAATCATCTTGGGGGTGGTACCGGTGCCGATGGTGGCATGGAAGCCGGAGAGGGCACCGCAGGCAATGGTGATGAAGATGAAGGGAATCACAGGACCGGCAACAATGGGGCCGCCGCCTTCGACGAACTTCGTCACTGCCGGCATGTTGAAGGTCGGCATGACGAAGACGATACCGATGGCAAGAGCGAGAATGGTACCGACCTTGAGGAAGGTGGACAGGTAGTCACGGGGCAGCAGGAGCAGCCACACAGGCAGAACGGAGGCGCAGAAACCATAGATCGGGATCAGGACGGACATATCCTTCTTGTCGATGTCCAGGAAGCCGAAGACTTCAGGATGCGCTGCCACGTACGGACCGGAGAGCAGGCAGAGGAAGAGCAGCACGACGCCGATGATGGAAGCGCCGAGCACGTCGCCCTTACGCCAGATCTGCATGTACAGGCCCATGATGATGGCGATCGGAATGGTGGCGGCCACGGTGTAGGTGGACCAGAGGCTGTTGTGCATGGCGTTGACAACAGCGATGGACAGACCGGCCATGGTGAGCATCAGAATGGCAAGCACTGCCCAGGCAGCCACGGAACCAGTGGTCTTGTCGATTTCGCGGGTGGCGATATAGGCAAGAGACTGGCCTTTATGACGCACGGAACAGAAGAGCACGACCATGTCATGCACAGCGCCGGCGAGCACGCAGCCGATGAGGATCCAGAGCAGACCGGGCAGGTAGCCGAACTGGGCGGCGAGCACGGGTCCGAGCAGAGGACCGGCAGCAGCGATAGCTGCAAAGTGGTGACCGAAGAGAACGTATTTGTTGGTCTGAATGTAGTCATGTCCGTCGGCGTACTTCACAGCCGGTGTCTTACGGGCATCATTCAGATTGAGCACTTTGCGGGCAATGAACAGACCGTAAAATCTGTAGCCGATGGCAAAGACACAAAGAGCAACAAAGATAATTGTTACTGCATTGATTCCAGGTGTTGCCTCAACCATAAGGCAATTCCTCCTTAGACAAGCAGAAGGGCTGAGGCCCCTCTTTTTTCCTTGAAGGCGTCTTACTTCGTTGTGAAATTTTTTTCCAGCCCCCGGGATCCAGCGTTCAGCGCGCTTGTGAAAAGATGGATCAATACAAAGATTTCATTGTGTTACCATTGATTTTTCCTATTCAGGGGAAGCGTTAGCCCATTCCAGAGCGAAACAATTTGAAATTTTTTCTTGCATAATTCTGCCAGTTTAGCTAGAGTTAAAAATTTTTCTGTTCCAGCAAAAATTTTTGACTGAGCGGACAAACAGCTCTTTTGCACGGCTCTTTTCTCCCCCGTAACCAGGCTTCTGCAGACTTTTCTTTTCCAGAATGACTGTGTGCGCAGGGAAAAGTACTTTTGTGTCAGAAAAGACGAGCGCAACTGAGAGAGGAGGGACTGTCTCCTGCAGACAAAACTTGTCTTGCAAATTTGTAACAAGTACCCAAAAGCCCTGAAGTACAGTCACGAATTCTTCCGGGACAGAGAGATACAACGGGATTGGCATGGGGAAAGGCGGGACTGGCCGGGAAAATCCGTGAACACAGACCCTGCCCCTTCTTTGAGAGGATCAGGCAACAATACGCCACAGACAGGCACGCACACACCCTGCATCCTGGAGTACTGTCACAAGAGCTGAGACAAATACGTGTGCACCACGAAGACTCTACGAGGCAGACATGAACCGCAGACACTTCCTCACCACCACCCTGGCAGCAGCTGCAGTGGCCCAAAGTTCGCTTTTGCAGGCCCGGACTGCCGCTGCTGCCCAGGTGTCTTCCCCTTCCCAGACAACTTCCGGAGATTCTATCGGAGATTCTATGCAAATCGTTGTTCTGACAGGCAGCCCCAGAGAAAACGGCAACTCCAACACCCTGGCTGACTTCTTCATCAAAGGTGCCACCGAGGCAGGCCACAGCGTGCAGCGCTTTGATGCTGCACAGCATGCCGTGACACCCTGTATTGCCTGTAATTCCTGTGGCATGGACGGTCCCTGTGTCATGGACGATGACTTTGAGATCGTCCGTCCCATGCTCCTTGCCGCCGACATGGTGGTCCTCGTCACTCCCATGTACTACTTTGGCATCTCTGCCCAGCTCAAGGCCGTCATTGACCGCTTCTACGCCATCAACGGCCAGCTGCATGTCCACAAGAAGGCGGCCCTGCTCATGACCTATGCCAATACCTCAAAGCGGAACGCAGCTCCCATTCTCAGCCACTACGAAGAGCTGCTCGACTACATGGGCTGGGAGGACGCAGGCAGAGTCATAGCCCCGGGCGTGTGGACAGAAGGGTCTGTGAAACGGACACAGTATCCGCAGATGGCCTATGAGCTTGGCAGGAGTCTGAAGGCGTAATCCAGCGTCTTTTTTGATTTTTTCACTTTTGCAGGAAGATCTGACAGTCTTTCTGCATATGCGACAGGTACAAAAGCAGGGCTGCCCCGGGCACCGTGCACACGGTTTCGGGACAGCCCTGCTGCTATGAAAGCTGTCTGCCAGGCCCGTCCGCCGGGCCAGGCGTATCAGGCCTTCTTGTCAAAGAGGACAAGGGCAATGATTTCCATGTCTTCTGTGCCGGTATTGGAGAGCGCATGCTGCTCTCCCTCCAGACAGATGGTCACATCGCCGGGAGCCACGGCCACGTCCGTGCCATTGTCATCGTACACGCCACAGCCCCTGAGGATGTAATAGATCTCGAAGTCATTGACATGACGGTGCTTGCCAATGGTGACGCCGGGCTTGAGAACAATGTGGTTGAACAGTCTGCCCTTGTCGCAGAACTCGCCCTCATTGAGGATCTGTTTTGCTTCAATGGCGCCCGGGCCGCCGAACATCTGCTTTGTGAAGGTAGTACAGTCCTGAGCTTTCCGAATCATGGTGGGGTCTCCTCGTGCCGCATGGGGCACTGCATGGCAGGGTCAGCAATGACAATCAGGCCTGTCTGCCTGGCAGTCTCCGCATCCTGACAGGTCTGAGCGGTCTGGCGGGGCTGCCGCGGCGAACGGGCATGCGCCTGACAGAGGGGGTGCGGGGGGCAGGTTTGGGGCCTGTGCTGCTCTTCAGATGGACATCCATCTGCGGGAACGCGATTTCGATATTGTGCTCTGCAAAGCTCTTGTTGATGGCATAGCGCAGCTGTGAGGCAACGCCTGTGGCCATATCATAGTCCTTTACCCAGAAGAGCAGCCTGAAGTCCAGCGTACTTGCGCCGAAGGCCTGGAACTGCACAACAGGCTTGGGAAAGGCCAGCACATCGGAGCTTTTATTGGCAACCTCAAGCATGAGCCTGCTCACCAGCTCCGTGTCCGTGCCATAGGCAACGCCCACCACTACCTGCTGTCTGGTGGTTCTGCTGTTGCTGGTCCAGTTGGTGAGATTGCCTGAGACAAAGGCCGAGTTGGGCACGTAGATGACTGCCGAGTCATAGGTTTCCACCACTGTGGCGCGCACGTTGATCTGCTTGATGCGCCCGACCACAGTGCCGACCTCCACCACGTCGCCCACCTGCAGGTTGCGGCTGAAGATAAGGATGATGCCGGAAATGAAGTTGTTGACAATGGTCTGCATGCCAAAGCCGATACCAACGGACAGACCGCCTGCGATAACGGCCAGATTGCTCAGATTCAGTCCCAGGCTCTTCAGCACAAAGAAGCCGAACAGGCACCACACCACATAGGAATAGGCTGTCTGCAGCGGTGTGATGAGGCTTCTGTCCACCCGCATGCCCCGCTCGGGCAGTCTGGAGATGAGGTTCTTGCCCATACGGGCTGCGGTGCGAGCCAGGAAGAAGACCGTGGCAATGAGCAGCACCTGCACAAGGTTGAGCTGCGTCTCGCCAATGCTCACGCTCTTGAAGATGTAGAACTGCAGCAGATCCAGACCGCCGGGCAGTGTGGCAAGCCACAGGGAAACCACGGCAGCTGCAAGTAAAAGCACCACAGGAGCGGAGATGGCCAGCAGGAAGGAGAGCCACATGGTGCTTGTGTCCTCATTGTCCAGGGACTCATTGAGTCTGGAGATAAAGGACAGGGATGCCACGGAAATCTGCACTGCCACACACAGGGAGGTGTAGAGCAGATAGATTGCCATGCTGTAGAAGTGCAGGCCGACAATGCAGAGCAGAAGACAGGGCCAGAGGACAATGGGCTGCAGGCTCAAGATGGACTTTTCCAGCTGCATCCTGCCAAGATCCGGCATCGTGCTCCTGTGGCAGATCCACAGGTTGATGACAAGGAAGAGCAGCCACAATATCATGGCGATAAGGCGGGGCAGGGGCAGATAGAACAGGATGTAGGCCCCGAAGGTCAGAGGAATCAGGGCAAAAATGGGCGATCTGCTCAGGGTGTTTTCCGGAAACTTGATGCGGCGCAGCTGCCAGGCCAGCGTTACCTGTCCGATGATGAGGGCAAGGTTGCCAAGAGCCATGAAGAGCCGGAAAAACTCCGTGTTATTCGACCAGGAGGCAGCACACAGGGACAGGCCCACCACATTCCAGGGCAGGCAGTACCAGAGAATGTGCTCGCGCACCTCAGGCCAGGCGCGCAGAAGCTGGTTGCAGAGCATGAAGCTGAGCAGCCCCACGGACACCAGGGTGACCACAAAGCGCAGGATGCAGCCCTGCAGCTGGGTGGTGGTCAGCGGCAGCTCCACTGCCTTGCGCAGCTCAAGGCCGAGACCGAAGTAACTGAGGGTTCTGGGCAGGGAGAGCCACTCAGCGGCAGTGAACCAGGGCACAGGCTTCTGAGTGTAGTAGTTCTTCCACAGCTGGGGCAGTCTGGCAGTAATGTCCGCTCTGGTCTGGTTCACCTTGTCCACCAGGGCCTGGGCCGGAGCAAGGGCAGCGGTGTAGCGGCTGATGATTGCTGTCAGCAGAAACCTCGCCGTATTGATCTTCTCCATGTACTCTGCAGTGTCTTCGTACCTGAGCATGGCTATCTCGCTCATGCTGTCTGCAGAACGCTCCAGCTGGTTCAGAAGTTCCTGGGCCGAGTACTGCATGCTGCCTGCGGAGACCACCAGGCTCTTCACCAGATCCGCAGAAAGAGCCAGTCTGCGGCTCACCGCCTCCAGAGGACTGGGATAGCTCTGGAATTCGGAGACCAGCAGAAGCTGTTTGTTGATCTCCTGCTCCACAGGGCGAATCTGATCCAGCACACTGGTGTCCTTGAGGAAACTCTCACTCATGGCGGTGGACTGCTCGATGACACTGTCGATCATGGCGCGCTGGCCTGCCCAGATGTCGCGCAACGGGTCGTTTTCCGCAATTTCGGCAACTTCCTGCTGCTTCTGGGCTGCAGCGGCATCGGCCTTCTGGCGCAGCTCCTCTTCCCGCTCGGCCTTGGCCTTGACCACTTCCTCGGTCTTTGCCCTGGCGTCGGCTTCCTTGCTGGCTTCGTCCTGAGCACCGGCTGCACTGCCGGCACCGTCCTTTGCCTGTTCGGAAGCTGCTGCAGCTGTATTCGTGGTATCAGCCCATGCCACCAACGCCATGCCCGGCATGCATGTCAGGGCTGCCATGACCATGGTCACAAGCAGCACAAACACAGACAGCGGACAGACAGGTCCGTGCACAGGGGTGTTCTGGGTCAGACGTGCGTGCAGGAGCATGTCCTCTTTTCCTCCCTCGCAAGACAATGTGCAGACAGAACCTGGAAAAGACCTGCCTGCAGAATATTGCACGAAAGCTGCCTATAGCACCTTGCCCTGCGCAATGCAAAGTCCCGGTATTTCCCGGATCTGCCGGAAAATCAGCCAGTGCGGCACGCACGCCTGCAGGCCCTTGCCTGCCCCTGCCGCACGTGCCTGTGCGCACCTGCCCCTCTCCTGCGCCAGGGCCTTCCTCTGCCCCGGCCCTGCCCCTGTCCTTCTCGTTGAAAGGCCCCCTTCCCTGTGATAGGCTTTCCCTGTGACAGGCCATCTCCGTAACAAGCCATCCCTGTGGCAGGCCTTCTCTGTAACAGACCATCTTTGTGACAGGCCATCCCTGCGACAGGCCACAGCCGGACAGTCTGCAGCGTGTGCAGGCCCCCTGTCTTCTTCTGCCCCCCGAAAGCCCGGTCCTGCGGCCAGGCCTGAACTGCCTGCTCTTTTCGCTCCAGGAGTGTTCCTATGAAACGCCCGGCCTTCCTCTGCCCTTCTTCCTGCCCTGCTTCCTCAGCAGCTGCCTCAGCAGTTTCCGCCTCTGTTCTCCCTGTCCTGCTTCTCCCCCTGCTGGCTGTGCTGTGTGCAGTTCTGTGTGCGCCTGCCCCTGCCGAGGCAGGCCCGAGTTACCGCAGGGTGCTGGCCAGCGATCCTGCCACGGCTTCCTGGCAGGATGGCATCAGCCTGACCTTTCAGCTGGACGAAGCCCGCTGCCGCAAGGCCTATGGCAGAAGCTGGGCCCAGGAGTGCATGGCCAGGGCAAACGGAGAGCCCGGCCGCCTCGTGCGCGGCATGCAGATGACGCCCCATGTGGATGGTGAGTGGCGCTGGACAGGATGGGATACCATCTCCTTCAAACCCCGCACCTTTCTTGCTCCTGGCACGCGCTACACTGTCAGCCTGGCAAAGGCAGACCTGCCTGCAGCCATCGTGCCGGACAGAAAGGAGCTTACCTGGACCAGCCAGCCTGAGGCCGCCATGCCCGGGCGCGAGAGCATCTGGATTGATCCCTCTGCCAGTGAGGCCCATGGCATCTCCCTGCCCATCACCTTTATCTGGCCCCAGGACACACAGGCAGTGGAAAAGAGCCTGCGCCTTGAGACCAGCAGGGGACTGACCCTGGCCCAGCCGCGCTTTGCCTGGAATGCCACCCGCGACAGCGTGGTGGTGAGCGCTCTGGTGCGCAGATTAAGCAGCCAGACCGGGCGCGTTACCCTGCGCCTGAACTCCATGCCTGCCTATCATCTGGAAGAGGGCAGGCGCAGTATCAGCCAGGGCAAAACCCTCAGCCACTCCTTCGGCGTGCCCGGCAGAAATGCCCTCTTCTCCTTCAAAAACATCAGCCTGGTCAAAGGCCACGACAAAAACTTCAATATCCGCTACGAGCTTGTGCTGCAGACCACCCTGCGCACAAAGCCCGAAGACGTGCTCAGATATCTGACTGTGCTCAAGCTGCCAGAGCGTGCAGAGCCCGGTGCGGACAGGGCCACGGACTGGACGCGCTACACAGCCCTTGCTGTGCAGGATGTGCAGGATGCGGAAAAGCTCGAACCCGTCCTTGTTTCTGCTCCGGGCGAGAGTGACACCATACGCCTTGCCCTGCCCCTGCAGGCTGAGCGCTGTGTCCTGGTCGTCCTGGACAAAAAGCTTGCTTCCGTCAGCGGCATTCCCCTGCAAAAGGACGTTTCCACTGTGCTGCGTGCCCCGCAGCTTGAGGCAGAGCTCTCCTTTGTGCTGCCAAGCAACCTGGTCAGTCTGGCAGGCAGCAGAAAGCTTGCCCTGCACAGTACAGGCATAGACAGCATACACTGGCGGGCCAGACGTATTCAGCCCTCCTTTCTGGCGCTCTTTGCCGCAAGCCACGGCTTTTCTGCCGCCCCCCTGGAGCCCTGGATGGAGGATGTCTCCCTGGATGCCCAGACTGTGAGCAGTGAGGGCACACTTCCCGTGACCCTGCAGGGCGAAGGCAGGGCGTCCTTCCCTGTGCTTTCCCTGCAGGACATGCTGCCGCCCTCTGCCTGCGGTCTCTATCAGCTGGTGCTGGAGGGCATGCGCGACGGCAAAAAGGTGGCCAGTGCCGAGAAGATGATCCTGCTCACCAACTTCGGCCTCACCCTCAAGGAAAACACCCTGGGCGGACGCAATGTCTATGTGGCGAGCCTTTTCAGCGGCACACCCGTGGCAGGCGTGCGCGTGCAGCTCCTGGCCAGAAACGGCACAGTCATCTCCTCTGTGGACACCAATGCCCAGGGCATGGCCTACCTGCCTCCTGCCAGTGGCCTGAGCGGCGAGCTTGAGCCTGTGGCAGTCATTGCCACAAGCACAGGCAAGGACCCGGATTTGTGCTGGCTCTCCCTGCGGGACTCTTCCCGCGTGCTGGATATGTCGGACTTTGCCATTGCCGGCAGACACGGCTCAAGCACAGGCCTCATGGCCTCGGTCTTTGCCGAGCGCGGCCTCTTCCTGCCTGGCGAGACCCTGCACTTCGGCATCATGGTGCGCCGCTTTGACTGGCATATGCTTCCCCCGGACCTGCCGCTGGAAGTGCGGCTGACTGACCCGCTGGGCAGGATAGTGCACAAGGCTGCCCTGGAAGGCGACCCTGCCCTGACAGAAGCCTCCTGGAAGTCCTCGCAGCACAGCCCGGCAGGTCCCTACCGCCTGGATGTTGTGCTGCGCACGGACAAGGGCGAGGCCCCTGTCATCGGCTCTGCCACAGTACGGGTGGAGGAATTCGAGCCTGACACCCTGGCCCTGCAGGCACATCTTGAAAGTGCTTCAGGCCACACGATCCCTGCCAGGGGCTGGATTGTGACCAAGCCAGGCTCAAGCCCTGCCAGGGCTGCTGTCAGCCTGCGCACACTCTACGGCGATGCTGCTGTTGCACATGCTGTGCAGGGGCGCCTTGTGGCAGAACCTGCCAGGCTCTCGCAGCTCAGCATCCCCGGCTTTGCCGGCTATACCTTCCAGGACATCTCGCTCGCAGCAGGCGAGCAGCGCGCCCTGCGTCTTGCTGATGCCAGCACGGACACAGAAGGCAGGGCCCTGCTGGAGCTGCCTGCCGATGCCCTGCGCGGCACCTTCCGCGGCACAGTGCAGCTGGAGGGCTTTGATGCGGCTGGCGGCAGAGCAGTGGCCAGACAGCTTTCCGCGCTCTTCTCGCCCCTGGAAATCATTGCCGGCTACAAACCCGTGGATGCCGCCAATACCCTTGCCCATCTGGTGCAGAACTCGGCTGCTGCCATCAGTGTCTTGGCAGTGGACAATACCCTCACCCCCAAAAAGCTTGAGAATCTGACCCTCACCCTGTCCCAGCGCCGCTACGTCAATGCCCTGGTGCGCGATGAACAGGGCGAGTTCCGCTACGATGTCTCCGCTCTCACCACACCCCTGGAGACCAGGACCCTGACCCTGGATGCCAGGGGCACAAAGCTCTCCCTGCCCACACGAACACCTGGTGACTATGAGCTTGCCCTCACCATGCCTGACGGCACAGCCCTGCTCACTGTGCCCTATACCGTGGCAGGCAGAGAGCTCATCCTGCCTGACGGGACCTCTTCCGTGCCCTTCGCACAGGGCAATCTCGCCCTTGAGCTCGGCAAAAGCGAGTATGAGCCCGGGGACACCATTGTGGTGCGCATGAATGCCCCCTATGCCGGCACAGGTCTGCTCACCATCGAGCGCGACAGTGTCATCGAAAGCGTCTGGTTCCGCGCTGCTGCTGGGGAATCCGAGCAGCGCATCCGCATTCCCAAGTCCTTTGAGGGCCAGGGCTATGTGAGCGTTCTCTTTGCCCGCACCTCCAATTCCGAAAACATCTACATCAAGCCCCATGCCTGGGCCACTGTGCCCTTTGTCTGCGGCATACAGCACCGCACCATGGGCCTGAAGCTTTCAGCACCTGCAGAGGTCATGCCAGGCAAGACCCTGGACATCACCATCTCTGCCCCGCGCCGCGGCAGGGCTGTGCTCTATGCCGTGGATGAGGGTGTGCTCTCCCTCACAGGCTACCAGACCCCGGACCCCCTGCAGGACCTGCTTGCCAACAGGGCCCTGGACGTCAAGACCTGGCAGCTCTTTGACCTGCTCACCCCGGACTTTGCCAGGCTGAAAGGCAGACTGCCGGCCTTTGGCGGTGACATGGCCACTCCGGGCGGACGCTTCCTCAATCCCTTCCGCCGTCGCAGCGAGCCGCCCTTTGCCCGCTGGATTGGCGTTGTGAATGTCAGCCCCGAGGAAAAGACCTTCTCCCTGCCCATACCTGCCTGGCTGTCCGGCAGCATACGCATCATGGCTGTGGGTTCTTCCAGCGAGCCCAGGGGCTTTTTGTCCGCAGATGCCGTCTCCGCGACCTGCAGGGTGCGTGGCTCCCTGCTCCTGCGTCCCCTGCTGCCCCTGGCTGCAAGCCCGGGCGATCGTATTGAGGGTGCTGTGGCTGTGGCCAATACCGTTGCCGGCAGCGGCAGGGCTGTGCCTGTCAATGTGCGCCTCACAGCTGCTGACGGCCTTGCCTTTGTCCGCAATGGCGAGAAGGTGAAGGACTTCAACACAGTGCTTGAGATTGACGAGAACACGGAAAAGACCATTGCCTTTGACATGGTTGTCGGGGACAAACTGGGGTCAGCTGCTGTTGTGTTCGAGGCCAACCTGCTCAAGCCCACCCCGGAGCAGGCTGACAGGACCTTTGCCAAACGCAGCCAGAGCCTTTCCCTGCGACCGCTTGCGCCCGGACGCACGACCATACAGTCCGGCCAGGTGGAGACGGGTGTGCCTGTGGTGGTGAACCGCAGCCTCTATCCTATGGCAGCAGACACCAGACTGACTGTGTCCGCAGCGCCCCTGGCTGCCTTCAGAAGCCTTGCCACCCGCCTGCAGGCCTATCCCTTTACCTGCACGGAACAGACCATCAGCAGAGCCTTCCCCTGGGTCTCTGCCCTGCTGCGTCCAGAGCTGGCAGACCTGCTCTCTGCAGCCCCGGAGGTCTCCTCACGCGAGCAGAGCGAAGCCAGCCACAAGGCCTTTGATCAGGCCATGGCTGCCATACGCGAGGGCCTGGACGGCAATCTCCTCTCCCTGTGGCCTGGTGCTGCACCCAGTGATGTGACCACAGTCTATGCCGCAGACTTTCTGCTGACCCTTGCCGAGTACGGCTATGGTGTGCCCCAGGATATGCGCTCCAGACTGCTGGCAGGCCTGGAAAGCATTGTCTGGCGCGACCCTTACTCCCTGGCTGATGCCCGCATCAAGGCCTGGGCCTGCTGGGTGCTCATGCGTTCCGGCAGACTCATGACCCAGGATGTGGAGCGTCTGCATGCCTGGCTGGACTCCTCTGCTGCCTCTGCTGGCTCGACACACTCCTGGCGCGAGGATGTGACAGCAGTGCTGCTGGCAGACTGCTATGCCATGCTGCGCCTGAACAGGGCTGCCAGTGAACTTATGCCGGAACGCCTTGCCCCTGTGGCGCAGGATGGTACACACCTGCTCGACACAACCTGCGCCCTGGCCCTGCAGGCTGCCATTCTGAGTCGCCAGCACTGGCAGCCGGCCGCAACCAGGGAAGGCTCAGCCCGCCTGGCTGAGATCTTTGCGGAGCTTTCCGAGCGCGCCCTCTCGCCCCATGTCTCCACCATGGCCATGGCCCTCACCACCAGAGCCCTGGCCACGGCTGTCAGCGAGCCTTCTGCTGCTGCAAAGGCAGTGCTGACCTGCGAGGAGCGCGACGGCGAGTTCCCGGACCAGGACAGGTCCATGGTTCTGGCAGGCATAAGCGAGCTTGATGCCCCTGGCTGCCGCAGATTCACTGTGTCTGCCCCTGCGCCTGGCCAGCAGGAAAGCGGCCTTGTCTGGAACCTTGCTGTCACAGGCTATGACAAGGGAAAGCCGGCCACTGTTGCCAATGGGCTGGAAGTGCACAGACGCTACCTCAACGAACAGGGCCAGGAAGTGCAGGAAGGTGCTGCTGTGCGTGCCGGCGATGTGCTCACAGTGGAGCTCTCCCTGCGCTCGGCACGCCCCATGGATAACGTTGCCCTGGTGGACCTGCTGCCTGGCGGCCTTGAGCCCCTGCTTACCCAGACCGATCCCCTGCCCTCCTATGTGGATCGGCGCGAACGCAGGGAAGACCGCATGCTCTTCTTTGTCTCCACGGACACGGCCATGCGCCTTGTGACCTACAAAGCCAGAGCCATCACAGCCGGGACCTTCACTGTGCCCTGCGTGCATGCAGAGGCCATGTATCAGCCGCAGATCTCGGCCACTACACCGGGCAGGAGCCTGCACATCATTCGCCGCTGAGTGCAGACAGAATGCAGATGCAGGTCAGGCCGTATGCAATAAGGCAGGACATAAGGCCGGAGACAGCGCCGGAGACAGATGGAAAAGACAGGCCGTAAGCCAGCTGCGCATGCAGGACAGATGCAGAATGAGCTGCTGAAACAGCTGCAGAAAGAGCTGCACGACACAGGTCAGCCATGTGCTGCCCGGACGGGCAACGCGGCTTCAAGCGCGACTTGCGGGACGGCTTGCGAGACGGCTTGCAGGACACCTTGCGGGCCGTCTGCCCGAACGTCTGCCCGAACGTCTGCAGAGATGCCTGCCCGAACGCCTGGCGGGATGTCTGCCGGGATGTCAGGATCGTCTTCAGGACAGCGTCACGGTCGCCGCAGCCGTCTGCGTGCGGCAAAAGTCCTGCTCGTTCTGTCCGCTCTGCTCATTCTCTCCGGCCTGCTTGCCCTTTGTGTCTGGGTGAGCCGTCCCTGCGAGGCGCCCCTGGAGGGCATTCCCTTTTCCACCTGCATTGTGGACAGGGACATGCGCATCCTGCGTCTGGGACGTGCTGCAGACGGGCAGTACCGCCTTCCCGCCAGCCTGGACATGCTGCCCCGTGAAGCCGTTGCAGCTGTCTTGCAGTATGAGGACAGGTATTTCTGGTACCATCCGGGCGTCAATGTGCTCTCCCTTGTGCGGGCAGGCCTTGGCATGCTCACAGGCGGGCGCAGAATGGGCGGCTCCACCCTCACCATGCAGGTGGTGCGCCTGAAGTACGGCCTGCGCACAGGCTCGCTCACAGACAAGCTGCGCCAGATGCTGCTGGCCCTGCGCCTTGAGTGGCACTATGACAAAAAGGACATCCTGGAGGCCTATTTCTCTCTGGCCCCCTATGGCGGCAATGTGCAGGGCCTGGCGGCTGCGGCACGCATCTACTTTCACAAAGAGCCAGCAAAGCTCTCCCTCACGGAGATCTTAAGCCTCATCCCTGTGCCCCAGAATCCAGTGCTGCGCACGCCCTCGCAGACAAATCCCCATTTCCTTGCCGCAGCAGCCCGTCTGCAGCGGGACTATGCCGCACAGCAGGATGTGCCTGTGCGCATTCCCCTGACACAGGCGGGTCTGCGTGTCTTTACGCCTGCCAGCCTGCCCATGGAGGCCTGCCATGTGGCCAGCGAACTGTTGCAGGAGCGTGAGGGGACTGTGCGCACCACGCTCTCCCTGCCCCTGCAGCATCTTGTGGAGCAGCATCTGGCTGCCTGGGGCACACGCCTGGCTGCCTGGGGCGGCGGCAATGCCGCAGCCCTGCTCGTGCACTGGCCAAGCCGGGAAATCCTGGCCCTGGCAGGCTCAGCCTCCTTTTTCAACAACAAAATCAGCGGGCAGATCGACATGACCACTGCCCGCAGGTCACCGGGCTCGACCTTGAAGCCCTGTATCTATGCCCTGGCCCTGGAGCAGGGACGCATCCATCCCAAAACACTGCTTTCAGACATGCCCCGCAACTTTGCAGGCTATGAGCCTGAAAACTTTGACGGAGCCTTTCAGGGACCGCTGCCTGCAGACCTTGCCCTGCGCCTGTCCCGCAATGTCCCTGCCATTGCCCTGGCAAACGACCTTGCCGCCCCGGGCCTGTACGGCTTTCTGCAGCGTGCCGGAGTGCGCTTTGCCTTCCCTGAAGAGCACTATGGCTTGAGCCTTGTGCTTGGTGGCGCAGAGGTCACTGCCAGGGAGCTGGCAGCTCTCTATGCCATGCTGGCCGACAAGGGCGTGTACAGACCCCTGCAACTGACGCTCACCCCCGCAGGCACACCTGAGCCGAGTGCACAGGGCGCTCAGGGCGGTCAGGACGGGCAGGCAGCACAGCCCCGGCGTCTGCTCTCCCCGGAGGCAGCCTTTGTGACCATGGCCATGCTGACGGATGACAATCCTGACCATCAGCTGCGGAGCAGCAACGGGACCCTGCCCCTGCGCCTCAAGACAGGCACTTCCAATGGCCTGCGCGATGCCTGGACCTGCGGCGTCTTCGGCCCCTGGGTGCTCATTGTCTGGGTGGGCAATGCGGATAACAGCTCCAATCCCCTCTTTGTGGGTGCCCGCTCTGCCCTGCCCCTGTTCCGCGAGCTGGCCAGGGCCATTGTGGCAAAAGAGCCTGTGCAGGACATGCATGCCACACCATCTCCAGATCTTGCCGTGCGCAAAATACAGGTGTGCAGCGCCACAGGAGATGTGGACACAAGCCTGTGCCCTGACCAGTCAGAGCAGAGCACAACCTGGTTTTTGCCAGGTGTTTCTCCTGTGCGGGCAACAGGCATTTTGCGCAGAGTGCGCATCAATGCCCGCACAGGCAATCTGCTCTGTCCTGAGGAGCTGGCCGGAGGCAGCGCAGGCAGCACTGTGGAAAGCGCTGAGATCATTGCCCAGTTCTGGCCCAGTGAGCTGCGCGAGCTCTATGCCAGAGCAGGCATCACAAAGCCTGACCCGCCTCTCTACGGGCCTGCGTGCCGCAAACAGCGCCTGCAGGGACAGGCGCCGCGCATACAGCTGCCCAAGGAAGGCCTGACCTACCAGGTGCGGGGCAGTGCCGCTGCCTGCCCCCTGGTGTTCCAGGGCCATGCCGATGCCGGCGTGCACAGCCTCTACTGGTTCTGCGGCACAGACCTTGTGGCAGTGACACAGCCCGGCGAAAAGACCCTGGTCAGCCTGCCTGCAGGCGAGTACGTGCTGCGCCTTGTGGATGAGAGCGGCAGAAGTGTGAGCAGGCGCCTTGTGATTGGGCGCATGCCCTGAGTCCTGCTGAAAGGCCCTGGCGAATGACCCTGGATCTGCCAGGACTCTGCCAGGACTGAAAAGGCAGGGCTGATGCAGGGGTGATGCAGTGTCAGAGATGCAGGGGTGATGCAGGGTTGAAGATGCAGGGCTGAAGGAAAAGAGGAAGTTTCTGCAGCCATTTTTGGCGTTTTTCACAGATCTTGCCTTCTCTCGATCTTTTCTCTACACTGTAACCCAAATGTGAAGCATCTTCCCGGGAAAGTGCTTTCCCGGGAGGGGCTTTTTCTGTCTCTACACATCCCCAACTTCTCAATATTTACAGACTTTTTCGGGGGAAAATTTTTCGCATGACACGTAAAGATCGTACAGAAGGTATCTACAGCCGCAGAGAAGTGCTCGATGCTAATGAACGCAAGCAATATTATCTGATTCAGCTCAAGGATCTGCTTGTCTACGCCTACAGATATTCGGAAGACGTCAAGAAGCGCTTTGACCGTGCCCAGTTCAATGTGGAGAAGTTCAAGACGCTGTCCGACATCAAGCACATCCCCATCCTGAAGAAGAAGGAACTGATCTTCCTGCAGTCCATGGGACCGCGTCTTGGCGGCCTTCTGACCAAGGACATCGGAGATCTGAGGCGCATCTTCCTCTCTCCCGGACCCATCTTTGATCCCGAGGACAGATCCGAGGACTACTGGGGCTACACTGAGGCCTTCTATTCCGTGGGCTTCCGTCCCGGTGACATCGTGCAGAATACGCTGAACTATCAGCTCACCCCTGCCGGTCTCATGTTCGAGGAACCCCTGCGCAATCTCGGCTGTTCGGTCATCCCCGCAGGTCCCACCGAAGCTGCCACCCAGCTCGACATCATGCAGAAGCTGCGCGTGTCCGGCTACGTGGGCACCCCGAGCTTCCTCATGCACCTTGCCCAGAAGACCGAAGAGAAGGGGCTCAACCTGCGCAAGGACCTCTTCCTGGAAGTGGGCTTTGTCACTGGCGAGCGTCTTTCCGAGAAGATGCGCAACCAGCTGGAGAAGAAGTACGACATCATCGTGCGCCAGGGCTACGGCACTGCCGATGTGGGCTGCATTGGCTACGAATGTTTCCACAAGAGCGGCCTGCACATTGCCAACCGCTGCTATGTGGAAATCTGTCATCCCGACACAGGCATTCCGCTCAAGGACGGCGAGACAGGCGAAATCGTGGTCACGGCCTTCAACAAGACCTATCCTCTCATCCGCCTTGCCACCGGCGACCTTTCCTACATTGATCGCAGCCCCTGCGCCTGCGGCCGTACCAGCCCGCGCCTTGGCAACATCGTGGGCCGAGTGGACACAACGGCCCGCATCATGGGCATGTTCGTCTACCCGCATCAGGTCGAACAGGTCATGAGCCGCTTCGAGGAAGTGAAGCGCTGGCAGATTGTGGTGACCAACCCCGATGGCATCGACGAGATGACCCTGCATATCGAGGCCAGCGAGTTCAGCCGCGAGGACGAACTGCTCCATCAGTTCCGCGAGAAGATCAAGCTGCGCCCGCGCCTCAAGCTGCTCACCCCCGGCACACTGCCGCCCCAGGTTCGTCCCATCGACGACAAGCGCCGCTGGGATTAGGAGGCCGCCATGTCCGCACTGGACGATCTTGTCACCTTTCTGCAGGACTACCACACAAAGGTTTTTGCCTGCGAGGATGAAGCAAAGGCTGCCCTGGAGGCCAGTGATGGCCCGGGCTACCAGAAGGCCATGAAAAACAAGGCCGTGCTCATGTCCGAACTCCACGATGCCGCTGCCCCGCTGCTGGCAAAGCTTGAGGGCCCTGTGGCTCAGCTGGCAGAGGACAAGCTGCGCCGCTTCTCCCGTGTGGCCGCCTTCAGCCTGGATATTGCGTCTCCCTTCTTCTGGTCCGCACTGCTCTGGGACGAGGATGCCCCTGCAGATCAGCCGGACAATCTGCAGCTCTTCATCAACGAGCTTGCACAGCACAACTAAGAACACCTTCCGGAGGCCAGAATGGCACGTCTTTTCTCCTTCCTTGCTGCCGCAGCGCTCTGCTGTGTGCTCGCCGGGGCAGCACAGGCCATGCCCGGGGCTGGCGCTGGCAATGCCATGGAGGCGGCCAAAGCCACCTTCTCGAGGGCTGATGCCAACAAGGATGACAGCCTGAGCAAGGACGAGTTCATGTCCGCTTTTGCAGGCATGAAACCCGAAGCCTTTACTGCCATTGATACGGACAGGGATGGCACCATCTCCCGTCAGGAATGGCAGAACTTCTCCATCAATCACTCCGCAGGCATGGGCCAGCAGCAGGGTGGCGGCATGCCACCCCAAAAGGCTGCTCCGGCAGCTCCCCAGGGGCTGCCCATGGTCACGCCTCCTGCCCAGGGCAAGTAATGCACAACGCTGATGTTCTTGCAGGCCGCGTGCAGCGCCTTGAGGAGGAAAACTACTTCCTCACCCGCAGAGTGCAGGAGCTGGATGAGGCCCTCACCATGCAGCAGAGCCAGCTTGATACCCTGGAAAAACAGCTTGCCAGGGTGATGCGCGATATGGAGCGCGTCAAGGAAATGGCCAGCGAGAATGTGGCTCCGGTCAATACCCCGCCGCCGCACTACAACACCTGGTAGGCTCTTTCCAGACAGAGAGCACAAGACTGGTCGGCAGGTTCTTCCTGCCGGCCTTTTTTTGCGTCCGCAAAAGGCCCTCTGAGCGAGAAGCCTGCTTGCACGCAAAAAAAAAGGGCTGCTCAGGCAGTCTGCCGGAACACCCCCTTTTTGAAAGACGCCACCCGGGCGTCTGCTTAGCCGCATCAACTGGGCAGCCTGATGGAGCGGATGGCTGCCATCAGGCGCTCGTGATGCCATTCGTCAAGGCGCCTGCGATAGGTCGTTTCTGCCTCCAGCCAGAAGGAGGCAGGAGAGCCTGTGACCTCTTCAAGCTTCGCGGCAAGCTCGCGTGTGAGCGCAAGCTCGCCTGTGCAGAAGCGGTCGAAATCAGCCAGGCTCAGGCCAAGGCGCAATGCTGCCTGCTCCCTGCTGACAGCGGCCTTGTCCATGAGATTCCTGGCAAGCTGTCCGGGGCTGACAATGTCGGCCGGAATGCTGCTCAGCGAGCACTGGTCCATGGGTTTTTCCTCTCACAATGCAGGAGTCGGGTACAGGACAGAACTGCACCCGCGTTTTGCGGAATGCCTGCAGCCTGCTGACGGGCTGCTGACAGACTACTGACAGTTCTTCTGGCACTGTTCCTGCCATTTGGCAAGACGCTTGCGATAGAGCGTTTCAATGCCCATCCAGTGCGAGGCAGTGTAGCCTGTAGCGTCCCTGAGCTTGAAGGAAAGCTCCTTTGTGAGCGCAAGGTCGCCCTTGTAGAAGCGGTCAAGGTCCTCCAGGCTCAGGCCAAGGCGGCGTGCTGCCTGCTCTCTGCTGACATAGGTATTGTTCATGATAGCTTCAACAAGCTGTCCAGGGCAGATGATGGTTGCCGGACGGCTGTCCGCGGAGCACTGAGCCTGATTGCACTGAGCCTGATCCTGATCCTGATGTCTCTGACTCTCCATATGACTGTCCTTATGTTTGCCGGAAGTGATTTCCGTGTTGTGTTCTTGTGTTGTCTGCCAGTCGGCACGGGCCCGGATCATGCAACAGGGCATGCAGCAGGACATGCAGCAGGCCCTGGAACAGACCATGCGTGTGGGCTGTTCAGAAAACATAAGGCAGATTCTGCAACTGACCAGTGCACCATGTCAAAAAGGCGGCCCGCACCAGCGGACCGCCTTGCACTGTGAGGGAAAACCTGCTCTGGCTCAGCCTGGAGCTGAGAAGCCTGTTTTGCCTTGTTCTCCCTTTTTTCTCTTAGAAGCCGAATTCGTCGTTGCTGGAAGAACCGCCGCCGAAACCGAATTCGTCAGCAGGCTCTGCAGCAGGGGCGGGAGCAGGCTGGGCTGCAGCAGAGGCGCCGCCACCGAAACCAAAGTCATCGCCACCGCCGGCACCGCCGCCGAAGCCGAATTCATCACCGGAGCCGCCAAAACCGAACTCATCGCCGGAACCACCGCCGAAACCAAACTCATCGCCACCAGCTGCAGCAGCTGCGGCAACACCAGCGCCGGCTGCAGCGGCAGCTGCGGCAGCTGCAGGAGCAGCACCGGCTGCGGGGGCAGCGGCAATGGCCACGTGCTTCAGATTCTCCTTGATGGCGTTCTTGATGGTATCAAGCAGCTCTTCCTCGTTGAGAGCCATCTTGCCCTGGAACTCCATGGTCTGGCGTCTGAGAGCACCCATTTCCTTCTTCTGGTCCTTGAGCTGGGCCTCAAACTTGTCAGCCTTCTGCTGGGCAGCCTTGAGCTGGGCTTCCAGGGGCTTCAAAGCTTCCACCTGAGCGCTCAGAGCGGCCACTTCGCGCTGCAGAGCGGCCACTTCGTCCATCTTCTCGGCAAAGGACTTGAGCACGTTCTGGCAGGTTTCCTTCATGCCGCCGGCCATGGCAGGCAGGCTCACCTTGTCACCAAAGATGTGGGCGCCGCGCACCACGAAGTTGCTCCAGCTTTCCTTGCCCTCGTCCCAGACCAGATCAGCAAGTTTGGGATAGAGTCTGGCAATCCAGGCTGCTGCGAAGGGAGCAACAGCCCTGGCTTTGCAGTTGCACTGAATGGACTCACCAAGAATGTAGCCGGCGATTTCTTTCAAATCTGCATCAGCCTTGCTGGCAACAAGTGCCAGGACAGTTTCGACGGGAAAAATCCTGCGTTCTGAATCAGCCATTGTGTATTCCTCCTCGAGTCTGCTCGAGAGTCATGTTTCCTGTGTTACTTATCCACGCCCGTACATGCGGACATACAGAAGAGCCGCTGCACGGTATGCAAGATGCCCGAGCTTCGACCAGGGAAGGTAGGCAAAGAGCATCCACACGAACACCAGATGCAGATAGTAGACGATGTACGCGCAGTACACTGCATCAGCCAGTCTGAACATCTGGGAGAGGCATCCGGTCAGGGTGATGACCCAGATGAGACCAAGCAGATACCAGTCCTGGTAGTTCGAGGAGAAAAAGCGGGGATTCTGGCGCTTGCGGCGAATGGTCAGCAGTACAAGGCCGATCAGCAGCACGACGGCACCGAAGTTGGCCAGGATCTTCACGGGGAAGAGCAGCGGCATGGGTGTCTCAATGCTGAGGAAGGGAATGACCTTGCCGACCCAGTGACCGCCGGCAACCACAGCCGTGACGATCATCAGACTGACAAAGCCGATGATCATGCACATATGACCGGTCTTGCGGGACTGTGCAGGCTGTCCGGTGGCCGGACCACCCTCGCAGTCATCAAACTTCTTGTGGCTGCCGATTTCTTCCCAGAGCATTTCCAGAAGGTGCTGGTACCAGGGCCTGGTGGGGCCTATGACCAGCAGCCTGCTGCCGCCGCTGAAACTCTTCCACAGCTGGCTGCAGCCTCTGTAGAGCAGAAAGACTGCGCCAAAGAAGGTGATCATGAAGATGGGGTCAATTGTGTAGTCGCCATAGAAGATCTGACCAAAGACAATGCGGCCGTCTTCTGTGCGCGGGAACCAGGAACCCACAATGGCTGCCCTGATGGCCCAGACTGCCAGCCAGATGATGGCCGGAATCAGGAAGAGAATGGGCAGGCCCTTGGGGGAGCTCATCCACTCACCAACTTTGGTGGGCTTCACGAGCTTCTTGTAGACGATGTTGCGGCAGGCAGCCATGACATCTGCAGGCTTTGCACCACGGGGGCAGAGCTCGGAGCAGTTGCCACAGTTGTGACACAGCCAGATATCGGGATCGGACAGGAGCTTGTCCTTCTGGCCCCAGGAAGCCCAGACCATTTCCTTGCGCGGATAGGGAGTATTGGCCGGTGCCATGGGGCAGGCTACGGAGCAGGTAGCGCACTGATAGCATTTTTTCAGGCTGTCGGCGCCCGCATCCATGAGTTCTCTGGCAAAGCCGGAGTCCGGAGTAAGGGTTACGTTTGCCATTTATGCCTACCTCCTACATGGCCTTGAAGGGGTTGGGTCCCATCTTTTCAATGCGTTTCACAAAGCCGTCAATCATCTCCGTCACATGATTGGCCTCGTCAATGGCCAGCTCGAACTGTTCCACGCGCTCGGGTTCGACACCAAGGCGGTTCAGAGTTTCGGCAATGTTAATCATACGGCGGGAGCACAGTTCGGAACCCTTGATGAAGTGGCACTGATAGTCGTCACCGTATTTGCAGCCAAGCAGCATCACGCCGTCAAAGCCCTTGCTCATGGCGTCAGACACCCAGATGGCGTTGACGGAGCCAAGGCAGCGGACAGGAATGATGCGCACGTAGGGGCTCCATCTGTGGCCCTGCAGCGCAGCCATATCCAGGGCAGGATAGGCATCGTTCTCGCAGGCCAGGATGAGGATGCGCGGTCCGGCGGTCTTGAAGTCCTTGGGAACCGTGACTTCACGGATCATGGAGCCAACCTGATCAATATTGTAGTTGGCAAAGGAAATGACGCGCTCGGGGCAGGCACCAAAGCAGGTACCGCAGCGGCGGCAGCGGGCCGGATTGGGCTTGGGCGTTCCCTTTTCATCATCGTCCAGGGCGCCGAAGGGACATTCCTCGGTGCAGCGCTTGCACTGGGTGCAGCGCACGAAGTTGAACACAGGGTAGGTGCCGTCACCGGAACGCGGATGCACGGCCACGCCGTGCTCAGCGCACTCAATGGCCTGGATGGCTTTGAGCACTGCGCCGCGGGCGTCGAGCAGACAGCCGTCCAGGGTCATGGGCTGACGCACGCAGCCGGCTGCGTACACGCCTGTACGACGGGTCTCGTAGGGGAAGCAGATGTAGTTGGAATCAAGATAGCCGTCAAAGTGTTCGAGATCCGGGAAGTCCGGGCCCTGACGGTATTCGAACTGCATGATGGCTTCCTTGGCGGACACAGGCACAAGACCTGTGGGCAGCACCACGAGATCGCAGTCCAGGTCAAAGTCAATGCCAAGCAGGGTGTTTTCGCAGCTCACCACCATGTGGCCTGCAGTCTCCCTGATGGAGGTCACGTCGGCCCTGGTCATCATGAGACCGAGCCTGTCCTGCATGGTGCGGTAGAAGCGCTCGAGAATGCCGGGCACCACCATATCCTTGTAGAGGACATAGCACTGTGTCTCGTCATTGGTCTTCTCGCACACACTCTGGGCCAGGCGGAGCATGCCCACGCTGTTCACGGCATTGGAGTAGCGCAGATGCTCGATGCTCTCGAGGTCGGTCTTCACAAAGACCTTTTCTTCCTCCTCAGCGGGAGCAGCTGCTGCGGGAGCCTCGGCAGCAGCCTCTGCTGCAGCCTTGTCGGCTTCTTCCTTTGCCTTGCGGGCAGCCTCTTCGGCCAGGGTGGTATCCAGCACAAAGGCAATGCGTCTGGCCGTGATCTGCCCGGCCAGAAAGGCCTTGCCGAACTCGGCAGCGTGCATGACCATGGGGGAACCGTAGCCCATGCTCTCAAGGTATTTGGGAGCAAGGGGCGTCCAGCCTGCTGCCACAACAGCAGAGCCCACTTCCATGGTCTTCTCGCCTGCAGGGGTGTTCACAGTCAGGGTGTAGGCACCGGGCTGACCTGCGAGCTTGCCCACTGTGGAGGAGAGGTACACGGTGATGAGGGGATTGGCCTCAACTGCAGCAATCTTTTCCGGAAGGCCTGTGCTTTCCTTGGCTTCCCAGGGAGCATGCAGGGGGGAACCGGTGGGAATGTTGTTCACAGCGCCGCCAAGACGCTCTGCTTTTTCCACCAGCACCACTTCGTAGCCGCTCTGGGCAGCTTCCAGGGCTGCAGTCAGACCCGTGAAGCCGCCGCCCACCACCAGGATGCGGTGCACGCCCTTTTCCAGGGCTGCGGAATCAGGCAGGCTGCCCTTCTGCAGCTTGACCACACCCATGTTGATGTAGTCAGTGGCCACTTCGGTCAGCAGTTCGGGAGCAGGGGCACCTTCCACAGGCGGATTGCCGGAAGGATCCTCATAGCTCATCACGCACTGCTCGCGCAGGTTGACGCGCTCGGTGAGCACGGGGAAACGGTAGAGCTCGCTGTCCTGGCGCGGAGAGGCACCGCAGATGAGCACGCCGTCAAGGCCGTTCTCTTCAATATCTTTGGAAATGACAGCAGTCTGTTCGGCAAGAACAGGGAACACGCGGGTCACTGCCACAAGGCTGTCCCATTTGCCCTTCACCCCTGCTGCCAGGGCTTCCACATCAAGGCCGCCACCAATGTTGACGGCATCAAAATAGACACCAATTTTGCTGGACATGCCGCCTACCTCCCTTCCACGGTCTGCACAGCCTTGAGGGCTGCGGCAGTGCCGGTTTGTGCGGAACGTGTGACATCAAGAGGCATGAGGGCACAACCTGCAGTGAAGATGCCTTCTTCCTCGCCGCCTGTGACAAAGCCGTCTTCATCCAGAGGCAGGGGCAGAGGACAACCGGCGGAAAGAGAGGGCTGCATGCCGGTGGCCAGGACCACGAGATCGTAGTCCACAGTCAGCTTTTCGCCGCGGACTGCATCTTCAGCCTGCACACGGCAGCGATCGCCTTCAATCCGCTCCACGTTTGCCACCTTGCCCTTGATGAAATTGACCCTGCCGGAGGCACGGGCCTTGTCCAGGGTCTTGATGTAGCGACCGGGGGTACGCAGATCGATGTAGTACACATCGCAGATGACGTCGGGTATGGACTCCACTGCATAGAAGCACTGCTTGATGGACGCCATACAGCAGATGTAGGAGCAGTAATTGAGGTGGTTCTGATCACGGGAGCCGGCACACTGCACAAAGCAGATGCGCTTCGGGGCAACCTTGTCAGTGGGACGGACGATTTTGCCGCCAGTGGGGCCACTGGGAGAAGCAAGACGCTCCATCTGCATATTGGTGATGCAGTTGGGCACAGTGCCTGCGCCGAGATTGACCAGATTTGTCACATCATAGGGCTTCCAGCCTGTGGCAATGACAATGGCGCCGACCTCAAGCTCAATGGTTTTGGGCTCGTCGCTCAGATTGATAAATTTGTTGCCAGCGAGCTTTGCCTTGTCTGTGGCAGTCAGGGTTGCTGCATCGAGCACATAGCGGCTCGGGAAGGCAAAGGGCATGGACTTGTACAAGGCCTTGCGGGTGGAGAGACCGAAATCGAACTCATTGCTGGTCTCGCCTTCAAGGGCGGAAGCAAAAAAGCCGAGATCCACCGCATGGGCAGCCGTGTAGCGGGGCTGCAGCGTCACCCTGGCAGTGTACTTCCCCTTTGTTCCGCTCAGGGCGGTCACTTCGGCAAGCGTGAAGAACTTGATGCGCGGATTGTTCCTGATGCGCTGGAACTGGATTTCCAGACCACAGGACGGGGGACAGAGTTTGGGAAAATATTTGTTGAGCTGGGCAACGCGTCCACCCAGGAACGGCGTTTTCTCGACGATATAGACGTCATGTCCCAGCTCCGCCGCTTCTATGGCAGCAGTCAGGCCCGCAAAGCCGCCGCCGACGACGAGAATGGCGCTGGACATTATAGCCTCCTTACTACTCGACATTAAAAGGGGGAGAACCCCTTGAAAGGAGATTCTCCCCCGAAAGGATCTTCAGATTAACTACATGAACCTGTCAGCAGACACCCGACTAGTCAGGGATGATCTGGTAGTAAGGCTTCTTGAAGACCTTGGTTTCGCCGGTTTCGGGAATGTAGCGGGAGTTCACGAAGCACTTCCACTTGCTGTCGTCAATGGGCATGAAGTCAGAGCGATAGTAGAAGCCGGGGTAACGGGTCTCTTCGCGGAAGGCAATGTGCTGCATGTGCAGACGCACTGTCCACAGGCGGTGGTAGTTTTCCCAGCAGCGGAGCAGTTCGTGGAGGTCACGGGCTGCCAGCTTCTTGGAGTCCTCTTCCAGCATGTCAAGCAGGAAGAAGCCTGTGTCGAGCAGAGCCTTGGAGGTCATGTAGTAGGTGGACACACCGCCGCCGTATTCGTCGGTGCACTTGATGAGGCGCATCATGAAGTTGCGGGGGCTGATGTAGTTGGGGTTGACAACAGGATCGGTGGACACGTCCTTGTTCTCAACATAGGTGTAGTAAGGAGCGTAGATTTCCTTCTTCAGCTCTTCAGCGGACACGGCCAGCTCGGGCTTGAAGTCAGCATGGTCACGCACGTAGCGGACAGCGGCCTTGGCGGCGATACGGCCTTCAGCGTGAGAGCCGGAGGAGAACTTGTGGCCGGAAGCACCGACGCCGTCAGCGCAGGTGAAGAGGCCGTCAACGGTGGTCATACGGTTGTAGACCTTACCGTTGGCAGAGCGGACCTTGTAGTCCTCGGGCACCCACTCTTCGTCGGGGCCGGAGGTCCAGATGCCGCAGCAGCCGGAGTGAGAGCCGAGCAGGTAGGGCTCGGTGGGCATGATTTCGGAGCCGCGATCCTCAGGAGCAGTGTTGGTGGCAGCCCAGAGGTTGGCCTGGCCAACGCACATGTCGAGGAAGTCTTCCCAGGCTTCGCTCTCGAGGTCCTTCTGCTCTTCTTCGTTCAGGGTGGCGAAGGTGTTCAGCAGGGCGGTCTTGGTGTCCATGTAGATGGGGCCCTGGCCGTTGCGCATTTCATTGAGCATCATGTGGTTGCGCAGGCAGGTGGGGACAACCTTGCCGGTGGCGTAGCCGCGCTTCTGGTAAGGAACGAGCATGTCCTTACGGGTCACGCAGTAGTCTTC